>NZ_CP171148.1:4017115-4338076 GCF_043099725.1 Nostoc sp. C110
TTTTGTAGGAATTCCATCACAACTGAATGAAATAAAAATTTTAGAAATTAAGACAAACTTAAGTAGAAATGTTCAGTTTCGTGATATTTTATTATCAAAATAATTGGTAATGAATAAGAAGTTTTATCAATTACCAATTATCTATATTAAATTTCTGTTGGTAAAGGTTCCCAAATTTCCCCATACTTCTCTCGTAAACCTTGCCAAGCTTCCACCTGGCCTGGTTCATATTCTCCCGGTTTACCCCATTGCAAAAATAGGCTTAAAGCAGGCTCATGTTTATCATCTAAAAACCGAATAGCGTAGGTTGTAAAATTGCCTCTCTTTGCTTCACCAGTTTCAAATTTCACTTGAATAATTCTATCCATATTCAAGTGAAATTCAAAGCCTTCAGTGTGCATATTCGCATACTTACCTTTTGGTAATTCTGCATAAAATAGCTTTTCAATCTTGCCTCTTGCTTCTAATACAGCCGCACTGCTAGTGACAATTAAACGCAAGGTTCCAAGAGTTTCACAAGCTTCTAAAAATTCTTTCAATGTTGTGGTCATTTGTCATTTGTCCTTTGTCATTTGTACTGAGCGTAAAGCCTACGGCATAGCTTCGCTTAACGCGCAGCGTCTCCGTTAGGAGAAGCCGAAGTATTTGTTATTTGTCGTTGGTTAAACGATGAGTCCTAACTAATGCCTAATTCCCAATTCCCAATCCCTATTTTTCGTATTGTTCATAAGCAGCAACAATGCGCTGAACTAAAGGATGGCGCACGACATCTTTTTGGGAAAATTCACAAAAGGCAATCCCTTCAACGTGTTTTAAAATTTGTAAAGCCACTCCTAAACCCGATTGTTGATGAAGTGGTAAATCTGTTTGTGTCATGTCGCCTGTAATCACCATCCGCGAACGGAAGCCCAAACGAGTCAAAACCATTTTCATCTGAGCGGGTGTAGTATTTTGAGCTTCATCAACAATGATAAAGGCGTTATTGAGGGTGCGTCCTCGCATATAGGCAAGTGGTGCGACTTCAATTACACCGCGTTCCATTAAACTAGGTACTTTTTCTGGGTCGATGAATTCGTAAATAGCATCGTAAAGTGGGCGAAGATAGGGATTAACTTTCTGCTGTAAGTCTCCAGGCAAAAAACCGAGTTTTTCACCAGCTTCGACGGCAGGGCGAGTTAAAATTAGCTTTTCAACTTGATTGGACAGGAGTGCTTGCACGGCAACAACAACGGCGAGATAAGTTTTGCCAGTACCAGCAGGCCCAATCCCAAAGGTGAGATCGCGCCTACGAAGTGCGTCGATATATTGACGCTGGCGGAAGGTTTTAGCACGGACTTCTTCGCCCCGGCGACTTTTGGCAAGGACATCTCGCTGTAAATCTTGCAGTTCCCCTTGCCGATCGCTATCTATGGCTTGACGGGCTGTTAAAATATCGGCACTAGTGATGGTATTGCCTTTAATCCAAAGGTCTTCAAGCGATCGCACCAATCGAGAAGCCAGATCAATTTGCTCTTGAGTACCAGAAATCACTAATTCCTGTCCGCGCAGCACTAAATTGGCTCCTGTTTGGCGAGATAGGATTTTGAGATTTTCTTCTCCATCTCCCCCAAGAGCGATCGCACTGGAAACATTCGGCAGCTGAATTGTTAAAGCACCTGCCATAGTATTTTTTAATTCGTAAGGATCTATTTTTGACAAAGGTTAATATTTTTTCGCTAAAAACGAAATTACGCTTTTTACTTACATTTTAGAAAAATATTTGCAACAAATGAATCGGCCGTAGAGGCGTAAATCTGTACGTCCCTAGTTCTAAATAGTTCAAAAAAATATCCAAAAATCTTTTTGCTACTTTCTATCTTTACAAAAATTCTGAGCGGAGGTAACTACAACCGCTCAGATTTGCTCTCTAGTTTTAACCTAGCGGAGGCGAGGTTTAA
This sequence comes from Nostoc sp. C110, assembly GCF_043099725.1. Taxonomy (GTDB): domain Bacteria; phylum Cyanobacteriota; class Cyanobacteriia; order Cyanobacteriales; family Nostocaceae; genus Nostoc; species Nostoc muscorum_A. The sequence goes on from NZ_CP171148.1 coordinate 4,019,053, forward strand.
CAATGGGTTTAGGCCCATCATTTCCACGCGGTTCTCTTCTAGTTGGCGGTGGCGATCGCTCTTCTGTGTCTTCATCAAAAGACATACCTTCGCGGCCCGGAGTGGTACTGCCGTAGATATCCAGGTATGCTGATTGCCCAGCTGCGGCTGCGGCTGCGGCAATTACTGTACGAATCGCCTGAATATTGCGTCCCCCTCGACCAAACACTTTCCCTTTATCTGTGCTTTCAAAGGCGATGCGAACCCAAACCCGGTTGAGGGCCTGAGAAATTTCACAATCGACACTTAAAGTCTCTGGAGATTCCAAAAATGGCTGCACCAAAAACCGAACCAGATCAACATAGTTGGGACTGGCTGTTGGCAATTTTGTTCCGAAATTATGATGCGGCTGTTGCACTGACCTGTTCAAAAACATTAGCTTTTACTAGAATGCGACGTACGGTGTCAGTGGGTTGAGCGCCTTGTTGTAGTCGCTTGACGATACCGGGAACGTCTAATCGCACTTCATCAGTTCTGGGGTTATAAAATCCCAATTCTTCTAGGGGACGGCCATCACGGCGAGCGAGGTTGTTAATGGCGACAATGCGGTAACTTGCTTCCCGTTTTTTACCGAATCGCTTCAAGCGCAGTTTGATCATGTTGAAGAATCATTCTCCTGTTTAGATATAGTGGCCGAAGAAGTAACCTCAATCTGGCTGTTGCCGAGAAATGGAGGGTTAGTTTCTTCTGCTGATAAATTCTGAGGTCGAAATGCTAATTTTAGCACTGCCTAGCATTTGCTGCTATTAGTCATTAGTCATTGGTCATTTGTAAATTACCAATGCCCCATGCCCAATGCCCAATGCCCAATGCCCAATAATTAAAGATTGCCGAACCCTTTTTTCTTTTTCTCTTTGGTTTTTTTCTTTTTCGTGCCTGCATCACCACCATAACCCCGCCATCCGGGGGCTGCGGGACGATTACCTGCACCTGCGAAGGCGTTGCCCATGCCGCCGCCACCGCCGAACATTCCCGGCATTCCAGGGAAGCCACCTTGACCCATTTGCTGCATGAGCGATCGCATTTTTTGGAAATCACCCACCAGTTTGGTCACATCTGACTCTCTATAGCCGGAGCCAGAAGCAATCCGCCGCCGCCGACTGGGAGAACTGGCTAATAAATCGGGGTCGTGGCGTTCTTGGCGAGTCATGGAGTTAATCATCGCCTCACAGCGCTTTAGCTGGGTTTCTCCCTGCTTTAGCTGATCGTCTGAGAGCTTGTTCATCCCTGGGATCATCTTGATGAAGCCTCCCAGAGATCCCATGTTCTTCAGCATCCGCAACTGCTTGAGAAAGTCAGTAAAGTCAAACTTTGCTGACAGGATTTTCTCCTGCATTTTCTCAGCATCGGCTAAATCGAACTCTTCCTGGGCTTTTTCTACTAGAGTTAGCACATCGCCCATTCCCAAAATTCGGGATGCCATGCGATCGGGATAAAAGGGTTGCAGTGCCTCGACTTTCTCACCCACACCCACAAACTTAATCGGCGCTCCCGAAATCTTTCGCACTGACAGCGCTGCACCACCACGGCTATCACCATCCATTTTGGTGAGAATCGCCCCAGTAATTCCGATCTGCTCATGGAAGGTGCGAGTAAGATTTGCTGCCTCTTGACCAGTCATCGCGTCCACCACCAACAGAGTTTCATGGGGTTGGACAGTTGCTTTGATGCGGGCTAATTCCGCCATCATATCTTCGTCAATTTGCAGGCGACCAGCAGTATCAATAATTACTGTGTTTACACCCTCTGCCCTAGCGCGTTCTACGCCCTGTCGAGCAATTTCTACGGGATCTGCGTCGCTTCCTAGTTCAAATACTGGTACATCAATTTGCTTACCCAACGTCAGCAACTGGTCGATCGCTGCTGGGCGATATACGTCTGTCGCTACCAACAAACAGCTACGATCTAATTTTCTCAGATGTAAGGCTAACTTAGCCGTCGCTGTGGTTTTACCAGTACCTTGCAAACCAGCCATCAACACAATAGTAGGCTTTTCCTTAGCTTCTGCGATGGGAACATTTTCTTCTCCCATCACCTCCACCAGTTCATCGTGAACAATTTTGATGAACTGTTGGTCAGGTCGCACGCCGGTAACTACCTCGGCTCCCTGTGCTTTGGCTTCGACTTCGCTAATAAAATCTTTGACTACCTGGAGATTGACATCTGCCTCCAACAAGGCGCGGCGCACTTCGCGCAATGCATCTTGAATGTTGGATTGAGAAATTTTGTCCTGTCCCCGCAGTTTTTTCCAGGCGGCTTCTAAACGGTCAGATAGAGCATCAAACATAATGTAATTACAGGTAGTTCGCCAATGAGGAATCTTGAACCGCCGATAAATGCGATTCCGAATTTCCGCTAAATTTTAAACGTGCTATTTACCAGCTTAGTAGTTTTCACCGCGACTGTAGCAACCAGATACCTACCTTTATAGAAGATTGAGCTTAAAGTACAATGAGGCGAAGAAGGGCTATTGTACAGCGAGAACCTACATCACATATCGCTATGACTAGCAACACACTGCTTCAACCCACAGAAATCATCCACTTATCGGGTATTAGTTGGCAAACATACGAAAACTTGCTGACTGAACTTAGTGCTAGTCGCCGCCTCCGGCTTACTTACAATCGAGGTACTTTAGAAATCATGGTTCCTTCACCAGAACATGAGAGTTATAAAAAAGTCTTGGGTCGATTTATTGAAACTCTAGCGGAAGAATTAGAAGTCAATATCCAACCCCTTGGTTCTACTACTTTCAAGCGTCCAGAACTGAGTGGTGCAGAACCAGATGAATGCTTTTACATTAGAAATATCCAGTTAATCACTGTGCGTTCGCTGATTTTAAGGCAGTCAAAGGAATTAATTCCTTGAGGGGTAATGATTAAGAGGATTTTTGAAGCAACTCCTGATGAGAGTGGATTTGGGGGTAGTTTGAGTAGAGGATGATGTCAGGTGGTGGTGCATCGATGAGTGAGACAGAAGTAAAAATAAGCTCCGAGCGGATAGACGATATTCCATTAATAGTTAAATGGCTTGCTCAGATAGAGATAGCCAAACATATCGACCAAAAACTGAAGAAGCCGCACGGAAACCACCAAGGAATGAGCTACGGGCAGTTGAGTGTATTATTACTAACGTATATAATCACTCAATCAGACCATCGGTTATGTGCAGTCGAAGAATGGGTAGAAACACATCGAAAGATTTTGGAATTGACAACGGGGTGGTCGATAGGAAACAAAGATGTCAGTGATGACCGATTGGGAAGGGTAGTAGAAGAATTAGGCAAGCAATCACTTGCTAGACAAGAAATAGAAATTAAATTAGGAAGGCAGATAATTAGAGCATACGAATTACCGACAAAAATTGCACGCACAGACACAACAAGCTTCAGTGTAAATCATGAAAACACAAGTCATCTAGAAGACAATCTATTGCGTCATGGCTACTCCAAAGATAAACGCCCAGACTTATTGCAATATCGTCAGTTACTAGCAACGCTCGACCCGATGGGAATGCCCTTAGTCAGCGCCACTCTTGAAGGCAATGGAGCCGATGACCCTTTATATTTTCCCACCTGGCAAAAGATACAAAAAGTAATTGGGCACAAACATTTTGTCTTCATCGCTGACTGTAAGGCTGGTTCGATCTCAACCCGTGCCAACATCGCATTAAATGGAGGATTTTACTGTGTTCCCTTGCCAATGAGCGGACAAAACCCCCAATTGCTCAAACAATGGGTAAAACAATCATCAACAGAAATCATCGATATTCGTTTACCCCAACAAGAAGAACAAGAAACTGCTGTTGGTAAAGGTTTTGAGGTTGAGTTGGGTAAGTTTTGGTTAAATCCAGAAACAAATAAATGGGTTCGTTGGCACGAACGCTATTTGGTAGTTTATTCCCACAAGCTTGCTCTAGGAGCGATTGATAGTCAAAACAAACGCATCAATCAAGCTCAACTTGCCTTGGAGAAATTAGCCAATAAACCAGGAACCGAGCTAGATGTGCTTACTTATAAGGTTGAGAATATCCTCAAACGCCATCGCGTTACTGATTTTTTCTCAACTACGATTACAGAACAAACACGAACAGAAACTCGCCATCAAAGACGAGGACGACCCTCAAAAAATACTCTACAACAACAGGTTACTTCGACACGGCTTCAACTCCAAATTGAGAAAATTGATAGTGCAATTGTTGAAGCAGAAATTTTGGCTGGTTGGCGATTGTACGTAACTAATGCACCTCCCGAACAGCTAACTTTATCTGAGTCGGTAATGTATTACCGAGACGAATGGCTTCTTGAACGCGGTTTTCATCGCTTTAAAAGGGGTTCTTTGCCTGCTTTACCGATTTACTTCCAGAATCAAAACCGAATCACTGGCTTGATGTTTTTATTAAACATTGCTTTGCGCGTTTTTACCCTTATGGAGTTTGTTGTCAGGCAGGCACTTCAACAAGCTGAAGATTCTTTGCAAGGTCTTTATGATGGCAATCCCAAACGAAAAACTCCTCGTCCTTCTGCCGAACAAATGCTTAAGGCTTTTTGTCACCTAACTCTTTACTTCCTCCCTGATTCTACGGTCTTCATTACCCCTATTAACCAGCTTCAAAAACAGATTCTTTTATTGATGAAAATCCCTGAATCCATTTATGAGCTTGAACTTAAGCCCTGTAAGACATAATTCTCACTCACAAGGTCAAAATGAGCGAACGTCCAGTAATCAAGGGCAAAAAAAGAATTAATTTGCATTTGCAACAAGACCCGCCGCCAGACTTGGTAGTAGAAATTGATATTACTAGCAGTTATAAAAATCGCTTTGCAGTCTATGCTGATTTGGGTGTGCCCGAAATCTGGCGATATGATGGCAATTCTTTTAGTATTAACGTTTTACAAAATCAGAAATATATATCTGTTGAACAAAGTTTAGCATTTCCCAATCTGCCATTAACAGAGATTTCTAATTTTTTAGAGCAGGTGGGAGAAAAAGATTATTTGGAATTAGTTAAAGAATTCCGTCAATGGGTTAGAAGCCAAATTTAATATTAAAATAGCAAATTAATTTAGACAGATGTCGCAGCGAATCAAAGTATATTCATACTCAATATACCACTCGTCGAATTCATATATTGGTATTGCTCTTGCGGAAAAAGCATTGCAGGGTTTACCTGTTGATGTTGAACGACGACCAATCTACATACCAAAGGAACGAGGTATAAAGGTGGCTGATTTACAAGGACGAAGTGAAAGCGCCCTTTTATCTTCGTATCACAAAGAAGATTGTTTGCGGTGGGCGAAAAAGTACGGCATTGAAATTCGGCTCAAGGAACTTGAAGAATTTGGTCGGTGGGTCAAGCGCTGGGAGCAAATGAAATTTGGTCGGGAAGAACTTCCTGCAAGAGCGTATTACGCTGCTTGTGGAACTGGGAAGGAGCATCTGCTTGATGCAGCTTTTTTTCGAGCGACGTACATCGATCTTCTTGATGTTAACGATGAGTCTGTGATTAGGAAAGTTGTAAATGATGTCGGGTTGGATGGCGATCGCATTCTTGAGTTAATCCACAGGGAAGCAGCCAAAGAAGCAGCAGTGGCAGCTTTGGCAGAATACGAAAAGTTTGGCTGTCCCGGAGTCCCGACTTGGGTAGTCAACGGTGAGAGATTTTGGGGAAAGGATCGCGTTGATTGGCTTGTCGAAAAGGTAAAGCAATTATCTTAATTTCTCAAGAGTCGCCCTTTGATGATTTAGTTTGGTGCTGGTTTTGAATGCTGTTGTTGATAAAAACGAACAACTTTTTGCACATACTCAGCAGTGAAGCCTTTGTTACAACCTGTATAGCTACAAGTCATCCACCAACAAGCTGCGCCACGCACAGATGCAATTTCATTATTAGTAGCGCGGAATTGATTGCTTAACTCACGGCGGGTAATGCAAGAGACAACTTGGCGAGCGATCGCAGGATTGTTTTCAAACTGCGTCAGTGTTAGTTCTCGTTTGAGACAAGTTCTTGACCAGCCTTTGAGGGTTTCTGGTTTAACTTGCCATTCGCTGTAATATCCATCGTTGGGATTTTTTGTCTGCGGTGCAGCCTGTCGCAATGCTTCTACCATCGCCGCAACTTGAGCATCAGAAACCGGTACTGGCTGCTGTGCTTGAGCTAATACCCTTCTCCTAAGAAAACAGAATGGTTTCTTAGGAGAAGGGTAAGACTCTCACTAAATCTTTGATTTAGTGGTGCAACAATTCAGTGGCGGGTCTGAATCCCTCACTGATAGCGCAGCGTAAAGCCTTCGGCATAGCTTCGCTTAGGGCGAGTCCGCGAGCCTCTTCATTCTGACTCCTGAATTCTGAAGTCTTCTTCAAAAAATTTACTATAAAAAGCGGTACTAAAAAACTACCAAATAGTAGCCTCTTAATAATCATTATAAATTATTGAATATTTAATTTTTTAGAAATCTAAATGAGAATTAGTTATCCTCACATTAGTAAAAGGAATTGGCTATTTCTTGAAGTTGTTATTGAGATGTTAAAAACCAAGTACAGCATTTAACTAATTCGTAGCGAGTTAAATTTTGCAAGACTCTGTGCCCTTACCCTGCGCGAAGGCTTTCGCGTAGCGTCTCGTAGAGAAACGCTTATGCACTTAGCTATGCTACCTATTGCGTTTAAAAACGCTACGATTTAACACAAAACTGTACTAAGATTTACTCTTATCTGCTTCTTTTTGCGCCGCCTCACTATATTTCTTATATAGTTGAGTCCGAATTTTAGCTTCCTGATAACGACTGTGGTTTTGTGGCACAGTACCCATTAAATCTGAAGCTCGTTGCCACTTAGCAGCAATCTCTAGCCATTGAGTTGAGCTGGTGGCTGTTTTACCAGATGCAGAAGCTTGGTTGGCAATTCGCACAGATATTGAAAATGGGTCATCAGATGGCTCATCAAAGCTATTGCTAGGAACACGAGATGGTGTTTGGGCTTTTTTCTGGTTAGTATTTTCTGTAGTTAAAGATTTGGAAGTTTGTGGTTGCATTAAGTTTTTCAGTTTATCACCTAGCTGGGCATAAACAATCCAACTAAGTAACAAGAGTGAGCATAAACCAGCTGCTGCTAATACCTTGGTTTTAGGTTTATTACTGTGTTTTTCTTTGTTAATAAGTACTAAAGGACGAGAGACTTGAGTTTTAGGAAAATTTGGTTTTCCTAAGTCAGCTTGAGCTTCTGTAAAATCTTTAATTAGTTGCTTTACAATATTGGGCTGAATTAAGGCAATTTCCTGTGACCAGAGCAATTGGTTGTCGCGATCGCTATCTATTTCTTTTAACCATAGTAATTGTTGTTCTCGAACAATCCGACTATTGATATTGACTCGGCGAATGTGACGCGGAGCAATAGACTCAAGAATTTGCTGGATTTGTTCTACGAGGGGAGATTGCTCAAGTTGCTCTATCCTAGCTGCCTCGCACAGAAGTTGTAAAACACCATCAGAAAAAATGGCTCTAGTTCTGACACCAGATTTGGCTAGCTTTTCATTTAATAACTGAATAATCGCAGCAACGCTCCCTTGGTGAGCTTGCCAACCGATATCGTTTATTCGGTCTACCATCTGAGGTTTGGTGATAACTCTTCCACCCTGACTGATTAACGTATTCATTAATTTAGGGACTCTTTTCTACTGACCTTGATCTTGTCTTCGATTTTACGAGTAAAAAGATGAGTTGCCAAATAAAATCATAAAAGTCAAGCCTCCCTTCTCGGTTCGGTAAAGATGCTCGATCGCGCTCAGTTAATTTAACACTCCCACGCTTAAAAAGTGTAGGATTCTTGAACTGAAACAGCGCTTTCAGGTTATTAACGCCGATGCTGGCGGACGAGCTACCTGTTTGACATACTACATCATGATGTCTTTTGGCGATCGCATAAACTCAAGTTAAGTTAGCTAAATAGTATCAGGATCGACACCAAGGGATAGTTTAATGTCCAGCCGCTTCTCTCTAAGAGGCTACGCCGACTCCAACGCCTCTACACAACTAGTTTCTTCAACCTTTCCACCTGCGTGCATATCTTGCTATTGGGCTTATTCCCTGGTTAATCTTTCCTGTTTCACAGACTTTCGCTGATATTTCTGGAAGTGTCATGCTGTCAGATATTATTCACAAAGGAAACAAAATAGTTGTATCAGGATAAATTTGCGAGTCATTCTCGCTTTTTTTGCCTTTTTATCAGAATGGCAAGACTATTTAGTACAGCGATCGCTACATTAGAAGATATATATAAATAAAAATCATTGTTGATTTTTATTCGTTCGCAGTTCACACAAAACCATGAGTGCAAGTACCATTATTTCCGAAAATCCCTTACTCCAAGGCGTTGGCTTACCTCCCTTTGCAGAGATTAAACCAGAACGAGTAGTACCAGCCTTCAATCAGCTGTTGGCAGAACTTGAGCAGCAACTTGCCACCTTAGAAGCTAGTGTACAGCCTACTTGGAGTAGTTTAGTAGAACCTTTAGAAAAGCTGACAGAACGGCTTACCTGGAGTTGGGGGGTGGTGAATCATTTAATGGGTGTTAAAAATAGCCCGGAACTGCGCGAAGCTCATGAAATCGTACAGCCACTAGTCGTACAATTTATCAACAAGCTCGGTCAAAGTCAACCTATTTACAATGCTTTTAAAGCACTCCGTACCAGTGATAATTGGGCAACTTTAGAATTAGCCCAACAGCGCATTGTCGAAGCCGCCATTCGAGATGCAGAACTTTCTGGTGTTGGCTTACAAGGAGAGGTCAGAGAGCGTTTCAACGCCATACAGATGGAGTTAGCAGAACTTTCTACCAAATTTTCTAACCATGTACTTGATGCCACGAAAGCCTTCAGCTTAACCCTAACAACACAAGCGGAAATTGAAGGTTTACCACCAAGCTTAGTGAGTCTAGCAGCCCAAGTTGCTCGTGCAGCGGGCGAAAGTAACGCCACACCAGAAAATGGCCCTTGGCGGATTACTTTAGACTTCCCCAGCTATGGCCCTTTCATGCAGCACAGCACCCGGCGAGATTTGCGTGAAAAGCTTTACAAAGCTCATATCACCCGTGCTTCTGCTGGCGATTTGGATAACAACCCCTTAATTGAGCGCATTTTGAAGTTGCGCCAAGAACTCGCAGATATATTAGGCTTTAAAAGTTTTGCCCAATTGAGTCTGGCTAGTAAAATGGCTCCTAATGTTGAGGCAGTCAACGCCCTATTAGAAGAACTACGCCACGCTAGTTATGATGCTGCTGTCAAAGACTTGGTAGAACTCAAAGCTTTTGCCGCAGCACAGGGAGCAGTAGAAGCTGAGGATTTAAAACACTGGGATATCAGCTTTTGGGCAGAACGCCAACGAGAAGCAAAATTTGCCTTTACTGCTGAAGAATTGCGTCCCTACTTTCCACTTCCCCAAGTTTTAGACGGCTTATTTGGACTAGTCAAGCGGCTATTTGGTGTTACTGTCACTTCTGCCGATGGTCAAGCCCCAGTCTGGCATGAGGATGTGCGTTATTTCCAAATTGCTGACGAAACTGGTTCTCCCATAGCCTACTTCTACTTAGATCCTTACAGCCGTCCAGCCGAAAAACGCGGTGGTGCTTGGATGGATGTGTGCATCAATCGGGCCAAAATCACTGAAAATGGTGTCGCTACCATCCGCTTACCTGTAGCTTATTTGGTGTGTAATCAAAGTCCTCCCGTAGATGGTAAACCTAGTTTGATGACCTTCTATGAAGTAGAAACTTTGTTCCACGAGTTTGGTCATGGATTGCACCATCTGCTTACTAAGGTTGATTATCCCGGAGCCGCAGGCATCAATAATGTGGAGTGGGATGCAGTGGAACTACCTAGTCAGTTTATGGAAAACTGGTGCTATGAGCGACCCACTTTGTTTGGTATGGCGAAGCATTATGAAACTGGTGAAGCCCTACCGGAGCATTATTATCAAAAGCTGCTAGCGGCGCGTAATTATATGAGTGGTACTGCTATGTTGCGGCAGATTCACCTAAGCAGCCTTGATTTAGAACTACACTACCGCTATCACCCTGGTAGTAGTGAAACTCCATCAGATGTACGTCATCGCATAGCCAAGACTACTACTGTTTTACAGCCACTTCCAGAAGATGCAATTTTATGTGCTTTTGGACATATTTTTGAGGGTGGTTATGCGGCGGGTTACTACAGTTATAAGTGGGCAGAGGTACTGAGTGCTGATGCTTTTGCCGCTTTTGAAGAAGCTGGTCTAGAAGATGAAGAGGCTATAAAAGCTACAGGTCGGCGTTATCGGGATACGGTACTCGCACTTGGTGGTGGTCAGCATCCAATGGAGGTGTTTAAAACTTTCCGGGGTCGTGAACCAAGTACGATCGCTTTACTCAGACACAATGGTTTAGTCAGTGCTGCTGTAAACTAAACAATACCACTGTAGGGACGTTGCAATGCAACCTCCCTACTCACGTCAAATCTTTGTTATCTAGCATTTAGCGATCGCAAAGCTCGTTATTCTGATACCAGTGGATTTTACCCCAAGTCATGCCCTGTCGGAGTGACAGGGAATGACTTAAACTTTAGACATGAGAAACCTTGATATTTCTGCATGTGCCAACACAGCAGATGGTTCGCGCTGGAGAGCATTGTAATACTTTCTCTCGAAGGTATTACCTGTCTCTAAAGGTATAATCAGCGTGCGGACATCAGTAATCAACTTTTCAAAATCTTCCAAAGATATCGGTTCATCAGCTTCGAGCATTTCATCAACTTGCACAACTACCTCAGAGATGCGATGTAGCCAAGCAAATTGTTCATGAGCGATAACTAACTGAAGTAATTCTCCGCTTGATACTCGTCCACTAACCTGTTCATAGGCAATGCGTTCTGTTTCCAACAACATCTTATGAAGATGGAGTAATTTATTTCGTAAATCACGCAGATATTGATGTTGACGTATTCTTTGTGAAAGTGTGTTAGAAGTCAATGTTAATCATCCTCTCGTTACAATAGTCTTCAATGGCTTAAATAATTGCTGCATCAGTATTGAGCGCCAATAGACTGTAGCGAAGAACTGGCTTGTTGAGTGATACCGTAGCGATGCATAGACGCTTGCCGCTCCAACTTTCTCTCCAAGACACTCTACCTAGATCGACAGTCAAGATATATCGCCACATCCCTCATTGTCTTGTGCAAACAGTACTATTAGCCATCTGCACTCAGTTAATCTATTCGGTTTCCTTGTTAAGACGTATAAAAATCAACATATCTTTTTATAACCGTTACATCTTATATCAGATTAATCATATATTAGCATAAACTTATAAGAAGTAGATAGTTATAGAACCTAGTGAGAAAATGTCAATTATGGGAAAACAGTCCTAATGTCCCTAGCATACGTAATTCTAGGTCTTCTTCAGCAGCAAGAAATGACGGGCTACGACCTTAAAACAAGCTGCTTTGATCAATGTATTGCCCATTTGTGGCCAGCAGACCAGGCACAAATTTACAGAACTCTCGATAAGCTAGTTGAGCAAGGCTGGATTACCTGTACGATTGAGATTCAGCACGATCGCCCCAATCGCAAAGTCTACACTGTGACGGAGCTAGGGAAAGCCGAATTTGCCCAATGGCTTGGGACTCATCAGCCGTTACCAACTTTACGAGAACCAATGCTAGTCCAGTTGTATTTTGCAGATCAGTTATCGAATGAAGCAATCATTCACCTACTGGAACAACAATTGGCGGCTCGAAGCAAAAAGCTTGCTGAATGCGAAATCATTGATTTGCCATCACTTGGTGATGATTCTGCCAACCGTGAGCAGGTAATGCAAAGGCTGGTGCTGGAGTTGTTAATCAGAAGAGAACAGACTTATATTAATTGGTTGAAGACAGCGATTAATGTTATCGCTCACCAAAAGCCATATCCATCACAGTACCAAATTTTATAAATGCCAACAATAGCAGTAAATCCTTATCTCGATCGCAATTTTGCTCCAATCCATGAAGAAATCACCACCGACAAATTGCCAGTCATCGGTGAATTACCCCTTGATTTATCGGGGATGTTTGTACGGAATGGCCCTAACCCTCAATGGACACCCATTGGTCAATATCACTGGTTTGACGGAGATGGGATGCTACATGGTGTGCAAATTAGCAACGGCGTAGCCACTTATCGTAACCGCTACGTCCAGACAGCCGGATGGAAAAAAGAACGAGAAGCGGGTAAGGCTTTGTGGAGTGGGCTTTTAGAACCACCGCGAATGGATAATCCCCACGGCCCCCGCAAAAATACTGCCAATACTGCCTTAGTATGGCACGCGGGTCAGATGTTGGCGCTGAACGAAAGTGGTAAACCTCACGCCATCAAGCTTCCTGAACTAGAAACCATTGGCGAGTATAGCTACAATGGGAAACTAATCTCTGCCTTCACAGCTCATCCCAAGGTAGACCCGGTGACGGGCGAGATGATCTTCTTTGGCTACTCTGTATTTACGCCACCATACCTGCAATATAGTGTTGTCTCAGCACAAGGCGAACTTTTGCGGACAGTGCCAATTGACCTGTCCATAGGAGTGATGATGCACGATTTCGCCATCACTGAAAACTACACCATTTTCATGGATTTGCCTCTGACTTTTAGCGCCGAGCGATCGCAACGAGGAGAACCTGTGATGATGTTCGAGCGCGATCGCCCCAGTCGTTTTGGCATCTTACCACGTCATGGTGATAACAGTAATATCCGATGGTTTGAGAGCCCCTCTTGCTACGTCTTCCATACCCTCAATGCTTACGAAGATGGAGATGAAGTAGTGCTTATAGCCTGTCGTATGAGTTCTACTACCGTGTTGATTTCTGATGATTCGCAATCCGATCCAGAAGGAAATATCCCGCGTTTGTATCGCTGGCGATTTAACCTCAGTACGGGGAGAGTGCGTGAAGAATTGTTGGACGATGTAACTTCAGAATTTCCCCGCATCAACGAAAATCTATTGGGGCGGCAAACCCGATATGGCTACACTAACAAAATTGCAAATAGTCCCGTACCATTATTTGAAGGTATAATTAAGTACGATTTCAGCAGTGGAAATTCACAAACCCACAAATTCGGACAGGGACGCTATGGTAGTGAAGCTGTATTTGCGCCGCGTCCTGGTGCAATTGCTGAGGATGATGGCTGGCTTGTGACTTTTGTTCATGATGAGAATTCAAATACTTCAGAATTAGTGGTGGTGAATGCCCAAGATGTGACGGCTGAACCTGTAGCGCGGGTGATAATTCCTCAACGAGTGCCTTATGGATTTCATGGTGCTTGGGTTGCAGGGGAATAGCCGTGTGGGAGGTGTGGGAAGTGTGGGAGGATGGGGAAGAAGTCTTACCCCCCACACTCCCCAAACTCCCCAAACTCCCCACACTCCTCTTCTCCCTTTGCCTACACTATGCATGAGAAATCCGGGATTAGTGGAACTCACGTTTACGTTTTTTCCCTATAACCTCCAGCGTAGTTAATTACGCAGATTGTTCTATATGATTTGTGAGTTCCATAAGCAACGCCAGACACTTTAAAAGCGCCGTTAAATATATTTTTTCTATGGCCGCGATCACGCACGCCATCATCAATAATTAATTGCATGACGATATCTTGGGCGGTATTTGGGCCATAACTGATATTTTCGCCTGCGGTTGTTTCCCATCTACCATAGCGGTTGATGCGATTAAAGGGATTGCTACCATCGCTACCATCATGACCTGTAGCACCTTTTGGGCCTTGGTCTTTAACATGGTCTTTTGCTCCTAAAGACATACCTTTAGAGGCACTCAACGCTCCTACAGGACGTGCAGATTTCAAAAATGCGATCGCTTCATCGACTGCTTTGACTCCTTCTTGAGTTCGCAAATAGGTATTATTAGAAATTTTGACTCGGTTCCCTTCAAAGCGCTTCTTATAGTTTTCCAGAATCGGGAGATATGATTTGGGATTTGTTCGTACCTTATTTGTTTCAATAATTACCTGTTGTTCCAACGGTGAAAGATAACTCGCACTTGCTAATAGCGTTGGACTGGTTGGTTGAACTACGGCTGGATTCGAGTTTGCCACAGATGGGCTAGATTGCAATAGTTGATTTGAGCAACCCAATATCAGGGTAACTGGCAAAAGTACCCAAAGTTTAATGCGATGCATTCATTACCTCACAATTTTTTTATGGATTAATTTAGTGAATTAGGAGAAATAATAATTTTCAACACACAGAGAAGTTTCTAGACGCTTCTTTATTCGAAATTTTAGAAACGGCTTGTTGTCAGACATCAGAATTTCTATCAGTTGCCTAATAAGAACGAAAATGAGTTTATTAAGAGTTATAGATAACCCTGTGATCTTCTTTGTTCCTTGAGTGTTAAAAAAGGATTACTTAATACCTGTTGTAACCTAGTTAACACTCAAACGTAAACTACAAAAAAATATTTTTACTTTATTACGGCTGCTTTGAAGTAAATTAATTCATAATATTGGCTAGTAGAAAATATAATGCAAATCAAAAATTTGCATATTTGCGTTTAACAGTAAAACGCAGAGTTGATATTGTGTCCGCTCTAACAAGTGTTATTGCGATCGCTTTTCTCAGTGTAGGGAAACAAGCCCGAAACAACCTTGCGATGGCGCAAGCGCCCGCCGTAGGCGATCGCTAATTTTAGTCGCAATTAACTAGTGACGTGTGATTTACCAGATATAGTATTACACTTTGAGAAACCAACGTTGCCGATACATCAGAACACCAACACCCCACCACAACAACACGATGACTAGGGCAAACAACAGGGAACCATTCAGAACTCCCGCCCAAGATGCGAAAAAATTCTGGTAAATCCAATTGTAGGTGCTGGGAGCGTCTTTACCTGTGCCGATGGTGGTTTTTACTAAGATTTTAATCAACAAAACGGATGGAACGAAAAGTGCGATCGCATTTAAGCCCATAATTTCAAAAGGTTTACTCCAGCGACGATTCAGCCGGACTTCGATGAGTTCATAACAAGCTGCTAGCAAAATTAACGCCCAACCGCTAGTAAAGACTACATAAGAACTTGTCCACAGCTTTTTATTAATGGGAAATGTCCAGCCCCACGCCCAACCAATAATTAAACAACCAACTCCAAATAATCCTAACCCGATGCTTGTGCGTGATTGTACAGGTTGGCTGCGTATCCATTGACCGGTGAAGTAGCCAGCTAGAACGCTTACTATCGCGGGAATAGTACTGAACAGTCCCTCTGGATCTCCCATAAATTTGAAACCATCACCTTTATATAGATGTGCTTTGGGAATAATCATCCTGTCAATATAAGCGCCCAAATTACCTTCTCGTGTTAGAACTCCCGCGCCATAATCTGGCACTGGTAGATACATCATCGTTAGCCAGTAGCCAATGAGTATCACTGCTGCAAGTATCCATTGACCTTTGCGCGGAAGGTTGAGAACTATCAAGGAAGCCAGGAGATAGGTAATGCTGATGCGCTGCAATACTCCCATAATGCGGATGCTACTCAAATCAAAAGTCCAAACACCTTGATTCCAAAAGCCATTTAGTAGCAATCCCAAGGCAAACAGAATAGCGGCGCGGCGGAAGATGCGCCAGTAAATAGCTGAGGTTGGTTTGTTATCTTCGGTGAACTTTGACAGCGAGAAAGTCATCGCTACACCAACAATGAAGAGAAAGAAAGGGAATACCAAATCAGTTGGCGTGCAACCGTGCCAATCGGCGTGGGCTAAGGGAGGATATACATCATCTGCGACTCCCGCCATATTGACGAGAATCATAGCAGCGATCGTAATGCCGCGAAAAACATCCAGTGAAGTCAGGCGCATAAAGGGAATTTTTTCTTTGATGAGTATCTAAGCTACCCCGCCTGATGCAGCTAATCAAGCAAAATTTATATACTCGGATACAAGGTAAAATTTTGTTAAGTAATTACCACCACTTGCTATGCCAGTCAAAGTTGGAGATACCGCTCCTAATTTCACTCTACCTGCTCAAAACGGCTCAACAGTTAGCCTCCAAGATTTTCGCGGCACAAAAGCTGTTGTCCTATATTTTTATCCCAAGGATGACACACCCGGATGTACGGCTGAATCCTGCGCCTTTCGCGATCAATATGAAGTGTTTAAAAGTGTTGGTGCTGAAGTTGTCGGCGTGAGTGCTGACTCTAGCGAATCTCACCAAAAATTTGCTGCAAAATATAATCTCCCTTTTACCCTGTTAACTGACAAAGGCGACCAAGTACGGAAGCTATATGGCGCAACAGCAGCCTTTGGCTTATTCCCTGGTCGCGTTACTTACGTCATCGACCAACAAGGAGTTGTGCAATACGTATTTGATTCAATGTTTAACTTTAAAGGTCATGTTGAAGAAGCATTGAAAACTTTGCAACAGATTGCAAAATAGGGAATTGGGAATTGGGAATTGGGCATTGGTTATTTCTCCCTCGTCTTCCCATGCCCCATTCGCCATTCCCCATTCCCTATTTAGAATGCAACTTTTCCGGCATGACAATATTATTGTGGCTTGACTTGCCATTCTTGCCGTTAGTATGACCGTTACCATTGCGGGGATGAATTACACCATAACCGCCGTGGTTGCGTTCATAAATTACATTAATCTCTCCAGTTTCAGAATTACGGAACATATAAAAGTCGTGTCCCACAAGTTGCAGTTGTTCCAGGGCTTCTGCAAGGGTCATCGGTGGCATAGAAAAGTATTTGGTGCGGACGACTTCGTTGGGCAATTCGGGAGTGCGATCGCCAATTAAATCTGGGACTACCGACTCTGCAACAACTACTTCTGTTGGTTGGGGCTGAGTTTTCTGATCTTGACGGCGTTCTTTATATTTCCGCAGTTGACGGGCAATTTTATCTGCAACTAAGTCAATGCTGGCATATAGATTTTCGCTACTTTCCTCGGCACGGATAACGCTACCATTAGCGTAAATAGTTACTTCAGCTGCTTGTCTAGTATTAATTCGAGGATTACGGGCTACGCTAAGATGCACATCCACTTCATTTGTGATGCTCTGAAAGTGACTAGCTGCTTTTTCAATCTTTTGATGTACATATTCCCGAATCGCATCGGTGATTTCAATATTTTTGCTGTGGATGACAAGCTTCATGTAAACTCTCCCACTGAATATTTGATGTGTGAATTTGCTTTGTATGAAAAGAAATTGCGGTAAGGTCTATTACTCCCGCCAAAACAAATTGTGAACTGTTTCTATCTACTGCTGGTAAGCTATCTTTAAGCTTACTGCATCTAAGTTTTTGCTCATTATACCCTTAATTTTCCTCCTCATCTCTGCGCTGATATCCAATTGGATTTCCACATAGAACTATTTGGTAAGGAAATTTGAGCGGTAGCTCTCGTAACTGTCTTCTCTATTAAAACAACGCTTACAGAACTGTTGATAGTTGCTCCTTCTGTGTCCGGTTGAGGTTTACTCTCTGTTGATCGACAACACGAGTATTTATAGAAGTTGATCTTGCTTTAATATGCAAACAAGATTATTAGAGTCATCAGCCAGTGCATCGTTCTTAATTGTCTTGGCATGATGCTTATTGCAGAGAATTCCTCCTAAAACCTATTGAGGTTGTATATTCAAACTAGCACTTTGTATTTTCTAATGCATGTTCCCTTGACTTTCCTTTAAAATCCTTTGCAAATCTTGACACTTTTGGACTGCAATCCTGTAAATCGCAATATATTTTATTCCTAATACCAGTTGATTTTTGGCATGATCCGTAGTAAAGAACCACACAACAACCTTTGTTTGCTGTATAACCAAGGATTAATGCCTTACTTAGATGCTCATGGATGGCAGCGATCGCTCCTCAATGAACGCATCCATGACCCTAGTCTAGATGACGTGTTAATTTTGCTAGAACATCCACCTGTCTACACTTTGGGACAAGGAAGCAACTCAGACTTTATCAAATTTGATATTGATCAAGGTGAATATGATGTGCATCGAGTTGAAAGAGGTGGCGAAGTTACTTATCATTGTCCCGGTCAACTAGTGGGGTATCCAATTTTAAATCTGCAACGTTATCGTAAAGACCTGCATTGGTACTTACGCCAACTCGAAGAAGTCATAATTCGCGTATTGAGAGTTTATGGGTTGCAGGGAGAAAGAATTCCGGCTTTTACTGGTGTTTGGTTACAAGGGCGAAAAATTGCGGCTATTGGGATTAAAGTCAGCCGTTGGATTACGATGCACGGCTTTGCATTAAATGTTTGTCCAGAGATGAAAGGCTTTGAGCGCATTGTACCCTGTGGTATTTCTGATAAACCTGTAGGCAGTTTAGCCGAGTGGATTCCAGGTATTACTTGCCAAGAAGTCCGTTTTTATGTGGCACAGTGCTTTGCTGAAGTATTTGGAGTGGAATTAGTCGAATCACAGCCTCAAGACTTTTTCCGGTCTGAGTAAATTCAGTCTGTATTTATGTAATAAATACTATAGCAGCCCTATGGAAATTATGAGACACTAATGAGAGTAGCCTATATCTAAGAGTATCAAAATAACTATTTAACTACGGTTGTCAAACCTAAAATCTGATTATTTACAAATTTCTATACTAAATTTTTACGGCTGTCAAGCACAACTTTGCGCGTGAATTACTCAAATAATTTCCAGGTATATACCCCATCGTTAA
Organism: Nostoc sp. C110; assembly: GCF_043099725.1. Taxonomy (GTDB): domain Bacteria; phylum Cyanobacteriota; class Cyanobacteriia; order Cyanobacteriales; family Nostocaceae; genus Nostoc; species Nostoc muscorum_A. The sequence goes on from NZ_CP171148.1 coordinate 4,037,801, forward strand.
CGTCTCTGAGAGAACGTGATTTGACAGCTTTAATAGAACTATTTGATAGAGACGATGGAGATGAAATTGAAGCCGACATCAGTGCTAGTTTGTTTTGGCTGATACCTGAGCCTTGTTGGGAAGACGATCCCTTTGATTTCTTGCGCGAGTATCTTTAATTATTGCTGTTAGCGGTAGCGGGGCATTTAGCCCGTGCTGAGTGGGAAGTAATGAGTGAGGAGTTTAAAGGAAGCCTTTAATTACGAATTACCGAAGAAAGGCAGTCCCGATGAAAAAATATATATTTCAAGACGTGCAGCGCAAGAAATACAGCGTCCTTATTAAATCCCCTAAATTTATTTATGGGGATTCCTCCTGCCTCCTGCCTCCCTAAGAATTACGAATTACTTGAAGGCGACTAAGGAAAATACGCAGGCGATCGCTTTGAGGATTGGTCAGTACTTCATAAGCTGAACCTTTTTCTGTCACAATGCCTTTGTCTAAAAATATCACTTGATGGGCTACTTCTTTTGCAAATTGCATTTCATGGGTGACAACCACCATTGTCATTCCCTCTGCTGCCAATTGTTGCATCACTTGCAAAACTTCGCCGACGAGTTCGGGATCTAGGGCGCTGGTGGGTTCGTCAAATAGCATGATTTGGGGATTCATACATAAGCTACGGGCGATCGCTACTCGTTGCTTTTGTCCGCCAGAAAGTTGTTCGGGATAAGCAGATGCTTTGTCATGTAAGCCAACTTTCTCTAAATACAATCTCGCTAGTTGGGCGCTTTCCTTGGGTGTTTTACCCAGAACTTTACGCGGTGCAAGTGTCATATTTTCCAGGACGCTGAGATGAGGAAACAGGTTGAACTGTTGAAAAACCATACCTACCTGTGTCCGTAGTTGGCGCAGTTGATTATAGTTGACAGTGGGCCGGGATAAGTTGATCCCGTTGATTATTAAACGCCCGTTGTCAATGGTTTCTAAGCGATTAAAGCAGCGTAATAGAGTACTTTTACCACAGCCGGAGGAACCGATAACTGCAACAACTTCTCCCCGGTTGATTTCGCCTGTGATTCCTTTGAGGACTTTTAGGGAACCAAAGTTTTTTTCGATATTGTCAAAAATAATTGCGGGGATGGTATTGTTCATTACTTGTGTCAAGCTGCTCTAAAGTTGATTGTAAGGTTTTAAGGAACCGCAGAGGCGCAGAGAGCGCAGAGGTAAGAGAAAATAATATGGCTAAGTTTGGTTTTGGGGGTTGGCTGCGCTGGTGTGTGGTTGTTAGTTTTGGTTGTTTGTTATTGGCTAGCTGTGCTGTGAACTCTAGTGCGGGAAAAACTTTGCGGGTTGCTACAGAACCAGCATTCCCACCTTTTGAGTTTAAAAAACAAGGTGGTGAGTTACAGGGTTTTTCGATTGATTTGATGAATGCGATCGCAGTTGCAGCTAAATTTAAAGTAGATTTTCAAAGTATGCCTTTTGATGGTATGATACCGGCTTTGGCAGCCAAAACGGTAGATGCGGCAATTAGTTCGATCACGATTACAGAGGAGAGGGCGAAGACAATTTCTTTTTCCCGTCCTTATTTTAAAGCTGGGTTAGCGATCGCAATTCGTGCAGACGATCAAAATATTACTGGCTTTGACAGTCTCAAAAATAAAAAAATTGCAGTCCAAATTGGTACAACTGGAGCTGCAAAAGCTAAAAGTATTCCTGGAGTGCAACTTCGTAGTTTTGATTCAGCACCTGTAGCCCTACAAGAATTGGCTAATGGTAATGTGGATGCGGTAATCAATGATGCGCCAGTGACTTTATATGCTATTAATACGGGCAATCTTCAGGGAATAAAAATAGTACAGCAATTGCTGACGGAGGAGTTCTATGGCATTGCTACAGCTAAAAATTCGCCAAACCTGGCATTAATAAATGATGGTTTGGAGAGAGTCTTAAAAAATGGCACTTATTCCCAAATTTACCAAAAATGGTTTAAAATCAAACCGCCATCACTACCAACTAAATCACCATTTGAAAACCAGAATAGTACTAGCTCACCTAAAATATTTACCTCAATTGCCGTAATTTTGCAGGCTTTTCCGACTTTATTGCAGGGAGCATTGGTAACTTTACAATTAACGGTAATTTCTGTAGTTTTTGGTTTAATTGGAGGTTCCCTAATTGGTATTGTCCGACTTTCTCGGATTGCACCTGTGCGTTGGCTAGCGAGAGCCTATGTAGATTTTTTTCGGGGAACACCTTTATTGGTGCAAATTTTTATGATTTACTTTGGTTTACCAGCAATTTCGCAAGAACTTGGTTTTACATTTACTTTTGATCGCCTAACTGCTGGAATAATTGCCTTAAGTTTGAATAACGCCGCCTACACTGCCGAAGTTGTGCGTGCAGGGATTCAATCGATTGAAATAGGACAAGCAGAAGCAGCACAATCATTAGGATTGAGTTCTATACAAACGATGAGTTATGTCATTTTTCCCCAAGCTTTTCGCCGAATGATTCCACCTTTGGGTAATGACTTTATCAGTTTGTTGAAGGATACTAGTTTAGTTTCTGTAATTGGGTTGGAAGAATTACTACGTAAAGGACAGTTAATTGTTGCTGATAACTATCGCGCCTTTGAGATTTATGCAGGTGTAGCGGTGGTTTATTTATGTTTAACGTTACTTTTTTCACAGGCATTTAGTCACTTAGAACTGTGGATGAATCCAGTTAAACGGCACAGGTGACTTTTTTATTCATTCGCTCGCTAGTCGTACAGAATCCTTCTAAATTCTGACTCCTGAATTCTATTTTGATAAAGTCTAGTTTAAACAATGTTTTAAAGGGATCTTTTGCTGTCATTCTGTTCTCGTAGCGTTACCGCTTAAAAACTAGAGCTTTTTCAACAGCCATCTGAAATATGTAGCTTTTGCCATATAAAGTTTGCAGCCAATACTGTAAAAGCTAATAGTTTCAACCTGGATAAAATTTATTTATACAATTTAATCTATAAGTATGTATCTATACAAATAATAAATATTGCATTGTTTGTAATTATTGTCTGGTTATTATAAAATTGTAATAAATATCGTACTAACAATAAAAATACTCAAATACAGTCATTTAGTGAGTAACAATCATATCTACTGAGTATCAACACAGCAAGTACTAATAGAGATAAACTAGATAAAAGAGAAATTAAAAGTTGCTTACAATAACATAATAAGTATTGAAAAAATAAAATTTTGATGAATATCATAACAATTTAAACACTTTTTTAGAGCCAACTTAAAGCAGAATACATAGATGCGGATAATTGGACATATCAACTACAAAAGGTACTACCCATGAGTTCCCGCGCCCTGCTGTTAATAAATCGTCATGCCCGCCAAGGGCAAAAGAGTCTGTCGGAAGCGATTGAATATCTGAAAACACTCGGCTTTGATTTAATTGAGGAGTCTACAGAAGACCCAACACATCTTGCTGAAGTTATATTTCGCTATCAGCATCAAGTTGATCTAGTAATCATTGGTGGAGGAGATGGCACTCTCAATGCAGCAGTAGATGCTTTAGTTGAGACTCAGTTGCCCTTGGGAATTTTACCTTTAGGAACTGCCAACGACCTAGCGAGGACTTTGGAAATACCGAATTCACTCAGCGAAGCTTGCCAAATTATTGCAAATGGAAATTTACGTCATATCGACTTGGGTTGGGTGAATGGCAAGCACTTCTTTAACGTTGCTAGTCTAGGATTGAGTGTAAAAATTACCCAGCGACTTACCAAAGAAGTCAAACGTCGTTGGGGAATATTTGCTTATGCCGCCACTGCATTGCAAGTCATTTTGGAAGCTAGACCTTTTACGGCGGAGATTGTAATCAATGGTGAATCAGTTGGCGTAAAAACAGTACAAATTGCTGTAGGTAACGGCCGTTATTACGGCGGTGGTATGGCAGTGGCTGACGATGCCACAATAGACGACCAAAGGCTAGACCTCTATAGCTTGGAAATTAAACACTGGTGGCAGATTATACTATTGCTCCCTGATATGCGAGAAGGGCGACATATACATTGGCAGAGTGTACGTTCTCTTCAAGGTCAAGAAATAAAAGTATATACTCGCAAACCCCGGCCTATCAATACAGATGGTGAAATTACTACTTACACACCGGCTCATTTTAGGGTTATACCTAAAGCTATAGCTGTTTTAGCACCCCCAGAAATTAGGAGTTAGGAGTTATTCTCCCTCATCTCCTCCACTTACTCTATTTCCCTCTGCTAAAAATGTGGGAAGTCGCATCAACTCACGCCAAATGCATCTGAGATTTTCTCAAGATATAAAGTCCCTGTTACAACGCCTAGCGGAACAACCGCTTACTCTAGGTGATGTTCTGGCAGAAACCTCAGAACGAGGATTCAGCCTGGTGATTACATTATTAGTTTTGCCTTTTTTATTTCCTATGCCACCGGGATTAACTGGCCCTTTTGGTGGTGCTTGTTTACTGTTATCAGCGCAAATGGTTTTAGGGAGGCGATCGCCTTGGCTGCCAAAAAGAATCGCTAACTACAAGTTTCCTCGTCCCTTTGCCGAGTTACTTTTACAAAATTTGGGACATCTTACCAAAGTTTTACACAAAATAGCCCGTCCCCGATTGGCAAAAATAGCCCATAATCCTTTGATTTGGCGAATTAATGGGTTTTGTATCTCTTTATTAACAATATTTTTAATATTACCAATTCCGTTTACAAATCCTATCCCCACTATAGGTATTTTACTTTTGACTGTTGCCACCATCGAATCTGACGGTTTATTAATTTGCATCAGCTACGGCGTTACTGTCTTAATTACCTTGCTATTTGGATTTATTGGTTATGCAGTATGGTTAGCTCCCAGTTTACTGCCATCTATATTTAAATAATAAAAGCCCATAGCGTTAAGCTAAGGGCTGTAATTTATTAGGGTGCATCTACCACTTATTAATCCGCTTTATTGGTTTTCATATCCGGGTAAATTAGGTTTTTAACAGATTTATTTTATCGACACATTAAAAACTATAAGTAACAAAAAAGCCCATAGCGTTAAGCTAAGGGCTGTAATTTATTAGGGTGCATCTACCATTTATTAATCCGCTTTATTAATTGCTATATCCGGGTAAATTAGGTTTTTTGACAGATTTATTTTATCGACAGATTAAAAACTATATTTAAATAATAAAAGCCCATAGCGTTAAGCTAAGGGCTGTAATTTATTAAGGTGCATCTACCATTTATTAATCCGCTTTATTAATTCCTATATCCGGGAAAATTAGGTTTCTCAACAGATTTATTTTTTTAAATTATAAATTTAATTAAAAAAAGCCCTCAGCTAAAAGCGGAGGACTATGATTTAATTAAGGTGCATCTACTATTTATATATCCGCCTTAATTCTTGTTGCATCAGGAAGAATTGAAAAAAATGGATAACAGTGGAATTGATTTCGTTAGCTCTAAAACTAGTATTAGTCTGAACGAGGACAACCTGCGGTTTTTGACTAGATAATCATTGACTAGCTTCACAGTAATTTTACAAATATCCTCAATTTTACCTAAATACGCAAAGTTTTTGTTAATATCTCTGATGCTATATCCGCAATAGTACGAATTTAGTTTATTAGTTGGGTATATGACTATGAAAGTTAGACGCACCCAACTTCATGAAGCGATCGCCATTTCTATTAGCCCTTGCTAGCCTTTGTATTGTAGGGGGAAGCTTTTTTATGAGAACAGCTTTTAGCAGTACTAGCGAGCCTAAAATAATAACTGATACATCACGCTACAAAGAAATTCGTAATCAGCTATGGTCTGATAATGATCGAGTAAAACATTTTCCTAATCAGATTCCTACTGATGCTAAAGATGTTCGTATTGCTTACTCTCCAGAATTTTTGCAAGGAAGTACTTTTTTTCAAATTAGGCTGAAACAGCCACCAAATAAGATAGAAAAATTACTGTCACAATACAGAAATAGTGCAAAGTACAAATATAGAGGTGGTAACACAAACGACCACATAAATCAACTTAACGGTGTGCCGACAACTTTTTTCTACACCAGTGACTCTTCTACAGAATCTTTTCCAGCTACTTATGAAATACTAGTATTAAATGCAGACGACAAAGGCAGACCTGGCTTCAAATGGAATCATGGAGATAGCTATGGTGTCGCTATTAATAGTTCGGCCTCAGAAATAATCTATTGGTCTGAAAAATGGTAGCTAGCAATCCAAAATAAATTTGAATCGCTATGAGAAAAATCATTATTTGGGACATGACCCTTATTCATTACTAAGTGATGATTTTACCCTTTTGGGTATATCACTTTAGGTAGTTAAAACTTATAGCCAGCATAGGTAAGATTTATAAGCTGCTTAAAAACTATCTAAATATCTAGAATGCCAACTGCTTTAATTACTGGTGCATCTAGTGGGATTGGTAAAGCTTTTGCTCAGGAACTAGCTGCACGCAAGACAAATCTTGTACTCGTAGCTCGTTCCAAAGAGAAACTAAGTCAATTAGCTAAACAACTAGAAGAACAACACAAAATTCAAGTAGACGTTATAATCCAAGACCTCACGGAACCTAATGCCGCTGCTACTGTATTTGATGGCACTAAAGCAAAGGGATTAACTATTGACTTATTAATCAACAATGCTGGTTTTGGTTACTATGGTGACTTTGCCGAAGGGGATGGAGAAAGACAAATTAAAATTGTACAATTAAACGTTTTAGCATTGGTAGATTTAACCCATAAATTTCTACCCTTGATGCGGCAACGACGGTCTGGAAGTATTATTAACGTATCCTCTATTACCGCATTTCAACCGATACCATACCTTTCTGTTTATGCTGCCAGTAAAGCTTTTATTCTCAGTTTTAGTGAAGCACTATGGGCAGAAAATCGTCAATATGGTGTCCGTATTTTGGTTACTTGTCCAGGGCCAATAGAAACAAATTTTTTTGCGGAAGCTAATTTTCCTCCAGCGCTGGCAAGTAGTACGGATAAAGTGTATTCTTCCGAAAAAGTTGTTTGGGAATGTTTAGATGCTTTGGAAAAAGGCTATCCAACTGTTATTAGTTCTGATACTAGCACTCAAATTAGAAGCAAATTATCTCGCCTCGTACCGCGCAAACTTCTGCTGAATATATTAGCAAAACACTTTAAAGCTTAAGAGGTTGTTTTAAAAGTGGTTACTGAGGTATTCAAGACTTGAGATCCTCCAAAATTCTCCTTAAAAAGGAGGACTTTGAGAAGGTTATTGCATCCTTTTTAAGGAGGGGTAGGGGGGATCTGAATATAAGGGTAGACTTTTCAAAAATCCTCTTAGGAGTTAAGAATTGGGGGATAAAGAAACTGGTGAATTTAAAACTCTTAACTCCTCATACCAATTCTGTATGAAGATGCATAGAATATTAAACGAACCGCCAAGTACGCCTTCTCTACGAGACACTACGTGAACGCGAAGCGTCTCGAAGAGAAGAGCGCCAAGAATAGAGAGTTACTCTTTAGTGCAGCTTCATATTAAATTGGTATTACTGATTACATATACCTTGTTAATTGGACTCGGTAACGGTCTTTTTTTGTAACTGCGATTTCCCCAACTTCTAAACGCCCTTTAGAGCGAATGGCGATTAAGTCACCTGATTTGACTTGAGAACTAGCTTGTGTAACTTCCTTCCAATTAACGCGGACATCACCAGCATCAATGAAGTCAACCATTTTGCTGCGGGACATACCAAAACCAGCAGATGCGATCGCATCTAACCGCAAAGAAGCCTCCACAGTAGTTAGTTCTTTTTTCTTTGGTTCCCGAACCCTTAATTCAGTTATCTCAATTTGCTGAGTCTTCACAGGAACCGATCGCACCTGCTTAAGACTCATTTCCAAAAATTCTACTAACTCTGGGGCAACAATCGCCTGGGCCCCTCGTTCTCCCAAGACAATAACGTCTCCTGTCTTTTCACGAACAATTCCTGTTCCCAACATTGCGCCTAAAAAGTCGCGGTGAGAGGCGGTATCAAACAAGAAGTTACCAGCAATTTCCACGGCGACAAGGCTGACTTGAGATTGATCTAGGGGAAGTTCTGAACGAGCGATCGCTATTCTTTGGCGTTCAGCTTGGGGATATCCGCCCCACGCAACTAATTCCACTTCTGTTAATCGGTTAAACACCCGTTGAATTTCCGCTAATTCTGGGGGAGATAGAAAATCTGTCAAAACCACTTCCCAAGTTTTGATAGCTTGTTCCGCTTGATCAATTACACGAGCTACACTATCTCGATTTTCAACACCCTTTAAAAGTTCTTCTCGTGGCAACATTCTTAAAATTTATGAGTTAGGAATTGAGAATTAAACTGCTATAACTGTCTTGATTCTAACTTTAATTCCCATTTCAGCAGGTTCCCATTGCTAGGAATTTGTTGCATTCCTAGTTTTTTCAAAATTCAAATCGAGGCAACACGATCGTCTAGAGAATGAGCGATAATTCTTTTAAGTTCTCGCCCAGTAAAGGCAAAATTGACCAGTACTTTTACCGCTTCAAAAGTAAATCCTGTGTGTTGTAATGCGTAAACCAGGATTTTTTGTCACACGCTACTTGTGTCAGCATAACCTTGGATATTTTCTGGATCAAACTGACGTAATATTCGGGTCGCTTGCCGAGTCAGAGTTTCAGAGCCTTGAACGGCAACTAAGTATTTACCCGCGTCTAAGCGGTTTCGATAAGGCAAGGCATCACCACCACCGATGAGTAAACCGACTCCGCCACCCACAACTACACCACCCATAGCACCACTAGCAGCACCCAGCAGTCCGCCAACGATGTGATTGCCAACTTCACCCGCCCAGGCAAAAGTATCTAAACCAGTGATGAGGCTGAATGTAAAACCTGCAAAAAAGCCAAATGGTATCAGCCAGGTTGCCATCAGTTGTGCTTGCTTTTTGGCTTGGTCTTTGGGGTCAATTAAGCCAAACTCGTCAGCCGTTTTATAGCCCTTCCCAAGGATAGTACTGTTTATGCCTTCTTCTTCTAAAGCTAAGTAAGCAGCTTCGGCTTGAATGCGGTCTGGTAATACGGCAACAAGGTAATTCATTGATTTTACAATTTGTCTAATATAAGTTTTGCCTTAATTAACAGCGTATCAGTCTTGGTCGAATCGATCTTACATTGGGTAAGAGTTTGGAGTTGGGAAAGGCTTTGATTCTTACTCCAATACTTTTCGGATAAACCCAATAATCTCTCTTTTGGTCTGAGGAAAGGTAAATTCAAACCCTTTGCCTTTCCCCTTTCCCCCAAAACCCAAAAAGTATTGATTCTTACTTCCCTTCCATTGTAGAGAAGGGATTGGGGCTTAGGTCTGTATTAAACTCAACTACAAATCGCGTAGGCGTAGCCCGCACTTCGACTGCGCTCAGTGACCACCGCAGGCATCGCGCAAGTTAAGCATTAGTTAAATATATGTGGGCTGCTCACTTGAGCGAATCTAGTGGCTCACAAAAATTGTTTACGCCTTGTTTGAGGACATATATCAAAACTGGCGTTGCCAAAATCTTGGGAAATGTCGGCATTGCTTTTAGATGTTCCATCATCTTTTGAGGTGAAGTATTAAGCAAATCTTCCCGGTATTCTTGTTCGCAAATAACCACACGCCATTTTCTAGCCAAGGCATCTAACCACTCAGAATTTGCTCTTTCTGGTTGTTGTCCTGCTCTAATAGCTAGCGTCATCGCCGCATCTTCTAAATCTCCATCACAGTCTTCAATCAAATCCAGCGCTTCCATATCGCTAGGATCGTCAGCCAATTGAGAGCGAAACTGTGCAATTTCTTGAGATGTTACTTTAGTCATGAGTCTTTGACAAGGCTAGCAATCGAACATTCAGTTATGCTACATCATTTCACAAAATTCCTGTTATGCGTTTTCGCGACACTTTCAAAATTCAAAATCTCTGTGAGAAGGTTCAGTTAAGAATTAAACTCTGCCATATTTAATTTTCATCTAGAGAGCGTTCATGTTGCCCGCCCCACAAAGACTGATATTTAATTAGGTTATGGCTTATCAGTGGGAATTTTAGGCGTGTAGAGAGGCAAAATTCCGCATCTTTTTTACTAAAAAGCCTCATCTTTCAATGAGGCTTTCAGAATTTTTAATTGAGAGGTTAAGTCAGTAGTACTAGCGTAGCGCTCTGAGGGTAACAGACCGTTGTAACTGAGCTAAAGCACGGTTGTAATCCAAAATTGCTGTGACTCGATTACCTTCAGCCCTTGTGAGGTCGTTTTCAGAGTTAATGACATCAGTTTGAGTCCCTACACCAGCTTGGAATCGCAAACGTGCTAAACGTAGAGCTTCTCTAGCTTGTTCTAAAGCGGTGTTAGAGGTTTGAACATTCTCCAAACTAGATTGCTGGGTAGAATAGGCTTGTTCTACCTGAAAGCGAATTTGGTTGCGCTGTTCAGCAAATTGAGTTTCTGCGATCGCAATATTAACTTTGGACTGAGCGGCCCTTGCTCTTGCCGCTCCCCCATCATACAAATTGATGGTTGCTCTAACTCCTAATGAATAACCATCAGTAATGCTGACACTATCATCGAACTGATCTAGTAGGTTGTAACTGCCTACCAAACTAACTTGAGGGCCCAGTTCTGCAAGAGCCTGTCTACGCTGTTGTTCGTTGATATTGCGTTGTGCCAACTGCTGTTGCAATTCTGGGCGATTTTGATAAGCCAGCACAATACTTTGTTCTAGCGTTGGGTTCCAAAGACCAGCTAATTGTACAGGGTCGGCGGCACTAATATTTATTCCCTGCGGCAAACTTATCCGAGTTGCTAATTGACGACGGGAAATTGCCTGCTGGGATCTAGCATTAGTTAAATCTTGTTGGGCATTTGCTAAATTCACCTGCGATCGCAACACATCGAACCGCGTACCAACCCCAGCTCGCTCTAAAGCTTCCGCATCACGCAAACTAGCTTCGGAGTTTTGCACAGCCGACTGAGCAATACGTACTTGTTCATCCGCCTGTTGCAGATTGTAGTAGTCAGTGGCAACATTCAAACGGATTGTCTCAGACTGAGTTTCTACAGCCAATTCATTGAAACGTACCTGTTCTTCAGCCGCTCTGATGCTAGCTTGCACTCTTCCAGAAGTGTAGATGTTATATGACAGTTGTGCTTGACCGGAAAAAGATGTACCAGCTTCATCTGGCGATGAGATACCCGTCTGTTGTTCTTGGAGTTTCGACGAGAGCTGACTACTGGCAGACTGACTACGAGTAATATCAGCGCTAATTCCCAGAGTTGGCAATAAAGCAGCTTGTGCCTCACGTAGAACCGCTCGATTGCGTTCTAGCTCCAAAATAGACACCTGTAAATCCCGATTGTTACGCCGTGCTAGCTCCAGAGCTTGTGCCAAAGTAATTGGCTGATTTCCCTGAAGTCTCACTTCCTCCGGTTTTGTAGGAAACTGCAAGGGATTTGAGCTAGGAATCAAGTTATCGGGAACTTGCACCGGCCCTGATGGCACAGGAGTTATGGTTCTCGGCACAGTGGAAGGTTGTACTGAATCTCCTGGTGCAGGAGTTACGGTTCCTGGTACAGTGGGAACCTGTGTCGAATTTGCCGGAATTGAGGTATTATTCTGAGCAATGCGGCCAATAGCATTTTGTTGTAAACAGGTGTTTGAAGCCAGTAGCAAAGCCGCTGAGGAATTAGTCTTGCTTTTCCCTGATTCCTGTGGGCATCTTGGCGCTGACAAAAGTTTTGCTGATTCTCCACCTGTAGCTGAAGTTTGTAAAAATGTTTGCAACTCAGTAACAGCATTTTTCTTTTTAACCACTGGCTGCTGTGCAGAAGACAGGGGTAAAATTTTTCTTTGGACAGAAGAAGGTTTTGAAGTGTAGTTGGGAACTACTATGCTCTCTGATTTCTGCCCAGAAATGCTTGAGTTACTCTGTTTTTGGTTATTTTGAGCAGAACGGCTAACATCTAGCTGTTGGGAAGAATTAGAGGTAGGTGTCAAACTGACAAATCTACCTTCATCTTTCTTAAGTACTTGTTTTATTGGCACAACAGTATTTCCAGCCGTAAATACTGGAATACTGTTATTACTTAAAGGCTTCATACTAAGTTTGGTAAAACCAAAACCAGGTAGTAGGGTTGGAACACTAACATTTGCACCATGCGGCAATTGCGTATTCATCATATCCACAACCGAGCTTTGACCATAAGTAGAAGTCAAAACACTAGGAGAAGAAGCCAGCTGTACCCCAGTTAGTTTTACAGTACCAGCCCAAGCAGGCTGAGTTGTTAAAACCGCTGCCGTGACACCAGGCAAGAAGCTATAGAATAATTGCTGTCCTTTCACCGCATCCCTCACACGAAAATCAATCTAGCGGCAGAAAACCTTTCTTCACCACAGAATATAGCACGATACTAAATTTAGGAAAGAATATACTACGATACTAAATTTAGGGTTCGGAACTCTGTTTGTCTTCAAAACGTCTAACAATGCGAGAAAGTTCCGCCTTTTCATCGATACTAACGCGAGTAGGAGCACCGCTGATAATCCGTTCGTAGTTTCTGAAAGAATCTTTAATATCGGGCCCGTCAGCAGTGATATTATACTCGCGAATGCCCTTATCATGCCAAGATCCGCGCATTTTAAATACGTTAATTGCCCGCGACATTTCTCCACGAATTTCTACGTACTGTAACATTAGAATTGTATCGGTAATCGTAGATATATGAGAGTCAGTAATCGAATGCGCTCCTAAAAATTGGTCAGTTGTGTTGGTAAAGAAACCAGTAATTTCTTCTTGTTTAGCATAACCCGTTACACCAATTACAAACTGCCTAAATGCATTATTGCTCACTCCTCTAGCTAATGCTGATAATGAATCAATAGCAATCCGAGCTGGTTTAAAGACAGCAATTTCTGATTTAATAATTTGTAAATGGTCTTCTAAACCAGTTGATTCAGGATAGGTACAAATTATTTTTAGTAAACCTTGCTCCTCTAATTCTTCAAAATCAATTCCCCAAGAAGAAGCATTACGAGATAGTTGGGCGCGTGATTCTTCGTAAGCAAATAATATTGCCTGTTCTCCATTCAGGCAGCCATCTTGAATAAACTTACTTACTAACAAGGTTTTACCAGTACCTGTGGCTCCTGTTGCCAAAATAATAGAATCTTTAAAGAAACCACCACCGCACATTTCATCTAAGATTTTGACACCAGAAGATACCCTGATATTAGATGAGCGTTGAGTTAAACGCATTGCTCCTAATGGGAAAATGTTAACTCCTTCATTAGTAATTGTGAAGGGATACTCACCTTTCATGTGAGTTGTGCCGCGCAATTTGAGAATTTCAACTGTGCGACGGCGGCGTTCTCCTTCTAAGACGTTGCGAACAATTACTACATTATCAGAAACAAATTCTTCCACTCCAAAAGAAGCAACGGGGCCATATTCTTCACTGCGCTCTGTGGTAATTACAGTGGTGACACTCAGTATTTTGAGGCGTGCTACTAAGCGAAAAATCTCGCGTCGTACTACTCCCATTGCTTCATACTGCTGAAATACTGCTGTCATTGAGTCAATTGAAACTCGTTTAGCTTTGTATTTGCGAATGGCATATTGCAAGCGTTCAATGAGTGCAGAAAGATCAAAATTACCAACGATATCTTGACCTTCTGGATCGGGAGATGCATCAAGAATAAATAACTTGCCTTCTTCGATTAGGCGGGGTAAATTCCAACCAAAAACATGGGCGTTTTTAATAATATCGCTGGGTGATTCTTCAAAAGTAACAAATACACCTGCTTCATCGAAATAGGTGATACCGTTATATAGAAACTGGAGAGACAATAAAGTTTTACCTGTACCTGAAGTGCCACTAACTAAGGTAGTTCTACCAATTGGTAAACCACCATGACTAATATCGTCAAACCCTTCAATCATCGTGCGAATTTTTTCTACACCCCCATTTTTTGGTGTCTTATTGGGTTCTACTTGCTCGTTTTGACTCATTGCTTGATAATAAAAGGGTATTAAAAACTGTTGTTTTATTAGTAAAATTTGTACTCAATTTTTCCAGACTAATTATAAACTAAATGTTAAGCAAGTAGGGTGTGTTAGGTAACAATCTGACAAAAAAATAGCAAAAATAAATATTTTGCTGTAATGCTCTAGGATAAAGGGTAGTAAAGCTATCTGAACTAGAGCAATATAATGGCTACCCTACATAGTTAAAATTTACTTTATAAACGCGATCTTGTATCATTAATTATTTTACTCTTCAAAATCTGCTTCACTCAGTTCTTCATAAAGCAAATCTAGTCCAATCAATACTCTTTCTCGGTCTGAGAGATCGCCAATAATTTTGCGAACGGGTGGAGGCAAAATTTTGGATAATGTTGGCGTTGCCAATATTTTATCTTCTTCTGCTAGTTGTGGGCTTTTTAATACATCGATCACTTTTAAAGCATAAACACCTTCAAACTCCTGTTCTAAAATATTTTTGAGTGTTTTCAATGCCCGAACTGAATTAGGGGTGTTCCCTGCTACGTAAAGCTTGAGAACGTAGGTTTTTTTGGCTTTAATCATATATTTACAGGCTAGTTATGATAGTAGAAAGACAAGATGTGTTCGCACGTTGGTAATAACTAACAGTGTTAGCTTGTTCTAAGTTAATTATTAATAAATAAACTTATTTTATTTAGGAATCGAACTCCTATAGACTTCACACAAGTGAGCCAATATATCTATCAACGTCAGGCGGTAATCAAGTAAGGTTTCATTGCTTCTTCCTTCTAATTTTAGCTGGATAGAAAATTCTTCAATTACCTCCATGTGAATTTCGATTATTTGGGGCACAGGAATATTAGCATAAAATATAGTATTGATGAATTTATCAATTTTTTCTTTGAGTGTTTTGTCTGTGGTAAAATAATTTATAAGGATTAGACTGTAATCTAATTTAAGCTGTCTTAATAATCCTTGCCTTTCGGCTGGATTCATCTCGTGAAAATGCTGTTGGCTTTTTTGCATCTGGCTGGCAAATACATAGACGTACTTGCTAGTGTATGCCTTACTTGGATGTTGTTGCGGCCAATTTGGTAAATAGTTGATTGTTGCAGAGGTCGTTGCAGTAACAGGTAAATAGCAATATTGGGCGATAATCGCGTCAATAAATTTCCACACCCAAGCAATCCAATCTTTTTGCTTGACTAAGTAAACTAGATTATTTAAACATTTGTTAATATCAGGTTGCAGAATCAATATTGGTAATAACATTTACTCTTTAATCTATCTCCTTGATCGCCTTGACCAAGAAACGTGGGCTGATAAGTTTGGCTAACGCTTCTAGGGAAATACTTCTTGATGTGCAGTAAACTGGCGACTTTACCCCAAAATAATGCTCTGTGTTCATAAATACTGCAAGAAGGCAATTCTTGCTGGAGGGGGAAAGTAAGAAAGCTTATGCACTAAACTTAAACTTTTTAGCTTTTTTCAACTGGATATTTATTTATGCCTGCTTGTGCTAGCAACTCAAAAGCTTAATTCAGCGACTAAGTGTTAAGACTTAGTAAATTTTTGATGATGAGGTATTTGTCGCCATAAACAGACAGACTACCTAATTTATTGTTTGCGTATCTGTATTTATGTATATAAATAGATATATTTTTTAATTTTTCTCCTTGATAAGATACTTAAACGAACTTAAAGGATTGTCCGATTCTAAATCATTATAATTCCTCAAGGTTCTAAAGCGAATCTTTGGGGCCATAATTGTTGTAGCCGTCACTATCGATCGGGAGTTTAAATACCAGTAAGACGCTGGGGAGGCTAGTTGCTATAAATCAGAAACGTCGCCTCTTGGAAAAATGCACTCGTCCACAAGCAAGTGTCCGTGAGGGGAAATCCCGTTGTTTTATTTAATGGCGTTGAAATAACCAGAGTTGCTTATATGAGTCTTCTTAGAGGATATGGCTTCAGGCGAAAAGACCATCAACAGTTGGCAGATGGAGATGCCGGAGGTTCTCACAGGAAGAATGACCCCCAAAGCCCTATGTTAATGCTAGATTACCCGCTTTCTGACTTTCAGGCAACCGTAGCTAGCTGCCTCCAAACATCTCCTTTGGCAGTGGTGCTGGAGATTTTTGAGCAAGAGCAGTGCGATCGCTTGGTAGTAGTGAATCAGCAGCAATGCCCCGTTGGATTGCTGTATTCTGCCCGTTTAATCCAAAAATTATTAGCACATAGTGACAATAAAAATCTAAATTTACATCAACCACTCTCTACATGGGGTCAAGGTCTCATTGAGCCAATACAGACAATATCAGCTTCTGAGCGTGTAGAGCAATTAACCTTGCACTTGGGTTATCCACAAGCCGAAAAACACCAGAACTTAGATTGGGCGCTGATTGACTCTGATGGTCGATATTTGGGTCTGCTGGATAGTTCTCGCCTGTTGCGATCGCTGGCTAAGGAACGCATGGTTGGTTTACAAAGCTCAGGAATCCAGGGGTCGCGCCATGAGTATGATGCTGGTCTACAGCCCCCAAATAAAGCAAAATCATTGGGACACCAGCCACTGGTACAGTTGCTGGAAAGATTGCCTTGGCCTTTAATGTTGCAAACATCTACTGGCGAAGTGTTAGCCCGAAATCCCGCCTGGTGGCAACAATTAGGAGCCTTAAAAGATCCAGAAGGAGTTAGGCAACAAGTGGAAGCAATACTTGTCCTTAAGCCCTCCGAAAAATCTGAATATGTCACCCAACGAGCAATTAAGGTTCATCCCAATGGCAGGGAGAATGAATATGGTGGTGAAGAGGAACTGACTCAGCAACAAGCATCACCAGATGCTGTATACAGTCGCTGCTATTTGGATAGTCAAGTGGGTACTTGTACCTGTGTTGTGGAAGTGCAAAATGGTCAGGAGCGAATCTGGCAGTTTGCCAAAATTCCCTTAGATAGTCCTGAGTTTAAAGTCATGAGTGCTGAGTCAGAGGTTGTACTCAGCAATGATTTGTGGTTAGTTTTAGCTACTGATGTAACTGAACAGCAGCAGCTTTGCAAAGAGTTAGCTGCAAAAAATGCCGATTTAATTCAACTAAATCGGTTGAAGGACGAGTTTTTAGCTTGTATTAGTCATGAACTCAAAACTCCCCTAACTGCCGTTTTAGGATTATCGCGCTTGCTTGTGGATCAGCAGTTAGGAGAACTTAACGAGCGTCAAGCTCGTTATGCAGGACTAATCCATCAAAGTGGCCGCCACCTGATGAGTGTGGTTAATGACATTTTAGATTTGACCCGAATGGAAACGGGACAAATGGATTTGACGCTGACACCAGTGAAAATTAGTGCTGTGTGCGATCGCGCCTTGTCGGAAGCCAAAGCCATCCACACTCAAACTACTAAAACAACATCCCAACCTCAAGAAAATGCCCGTTCATCTGCTCCCCAATTCTGCCTTTCCATTGAACTAGGTTTAGATGAAATGGTGGCAGATGAGTTGCGCTTGCGCCAGATGCTAGTACATTTACTTTCCAACGCCTTTAAATTCACTGAAATATCCGGCGAAATTGGGCTGCGGGTAAGTCGTTGGGAAGGATGGATTGCCTTTACAATTTGGGATACAGGTATTGGCATTCCAGAACACCAGCAACACCTAATTTTTCAAAAATTTCAACAATTAGAAAATCCCCTCACCCGCCAATTTGAAGGCACTGGTTTGGGACTAGTATTAACTCGGGCCTTAGCTCGGCTCCACGGAGGAGATGTCAGCTTCTTGTCGCGTGAAGGCAAGGGTAGCCAGTTTACACTACTTCTGCCGCCCAGTCCCCCGAAAACAGGCTTTTCGGAGCCAGAGATGGTAATCAGAGCAGACGAGAAGACACGACATCAACAGACACGGGAAAACACCGCAGCCACTCGTCAGCAGCTCAGTACGCCTACACAGCATCATCCTGCGAGTTCCCAACGGTTGGTCTTAGTAGTCGAGGCAGTAGCCCGGTATATTGAAGACTTGACCGAAAAACTTAAATCTTTAGGATATCGGGTAGTAATTGCGCGATCGGGGACAGAAGCAGTCGAAAAAGCTCGGCGCTTGCAACCAATAGCGATATTTTTGAATCCGTTGCTACCCCTGCTGTCAGGCTGGGATGTGTTGACTTTACTAAAATCTGACACCGCAACCCGTCATATATCTGTAATAGTTACCGCAACGGGGGCTGAAAAGGAGAAAGCATTTGCTAACCGAGCCGATGGTTTCTTAAGTTTGCCAGTGGCGCATCAGTTATTGGCACCAGTTCTCGAAAAATTATGTACTGCCCAAGTAGCTCCGCAGGTAGGGTTGGAAAATAGCGCCATTATCCCACCTAAAACCCCACTGCGAATTCTCAGGTTGGTGAATCCCCAATTGGAATCGGTTAATCCCCACCCCTCACTTCGAGAACATCGGGTGATTGAAGTAGATGACTTAGATCAAGCTGAACTTTTGGCGCGGGTATGGCAGTTTGATGTCATTTTGCTAGATGTCGAAACTACCACCGCCCAAATTTATCTGCAACAACTAATCCAGCACCCACGTTTGGCGGCTCTACCATTGGTTACTTGCGATGTTGCAACTACCTTAATAGCTTCTAAGATACCAGGGTTATCTGTATTTCCTTACTTAACACCATTTACCAAAGACAACAGCAGTCGCATCGAAAAAACAGATGCCTTACTATCAGTACTGCAAATTGCTTCTGGTATTTGCTGCCCTCCTAACATCTTGGTTGTGGATTTGACAATGCTGCGTGATTTCCCACAAGTAAGACGTAAGCCAGCTAAGGGTTATCGGACAGCAAAAAATTGCTCAATTAGTAGTGAAACTGCTGAAAGGGGGTCTGAGTGGTTCCAAGCTTTAATTCAGTATTTACAAACAGCAGGCTTTAAAGCAGCTATGAGTCCCTGTTGGGCAGAAGTGTTACAACAAATTCGCCACCAAAGCGTTGATTTACTACTAATTTGTTTAGGAGAATCCGCTATCCACAAAGATGTGCTAAAAGCCCTGAAAACATTGGGAGATTCACCAGATAAATTACCACCAATTTTGGTACTAAATCAGCGATTAAATCGCCCAGACACCAGTTCTTCGGTTGGGGTAGCTTATAAGGAAATTGACAAGCAGAAGAAGAATAGCTTGGAATCGATAGAGACTGTGGTTGGTGCGATCGCTACCCAAATATTACCGCGATCAATATCAATGGAAGACCTATTAGACCAGATCAATCAAGCCTTAGCTGTCAATGGTTACAATGGCAAATGTTAATTGGGTCATTGGTCATTAGTCATTAGTCATTAGTCATTGGTTATTCGCAAAGGACAAATGACTAATGACAATTTAAGATATGTCTATTTTTTCATTTTTCTTTTTCTTAAAAGGAACCCGAACTAGGTTATAAGCACCTTTGGTAGATAAACTTTTGTAATCATCTGGCTGTAATTCCATTTGTAAAAACTTTTTCTGTTCAGCCAACAGCAACAGTGAAGGAGGTTGTAATCCCTTAGCAGCCTGGTTTTTAATATGCTCTATAGCCTCTTGAGGAAGTCCTAAATAATTTACATGAATGTGGCTGTAAAATACCACACTGGGCTTTTTGAAGCCAAGCATGATCAATTCTTCATTTGGTTGTTTTGCTTCTAGAATGACCGCAGATAATTCCCTTAAGGGTAATTGACGTTCTCGATCAATAAAAAACGAAGCAGGCGTTAAGACAAAAATTATAAACGCCACCAGCCCTAGTAAATTAATTCCAATAATGTAGTTCCATTGGCGGCTCAGTAAGAAACCAGCAACTAAAATTGCACAAATCAACCACATTACGCCAGCTATTACTGGTAAACCAGATTTTTGAATTAGTTCGTGAAAGTTACTGATAGCTGGGTCAGTACCTAATATATGGGTTATATTAAACAGTGCTGTTGCTAGAACTGATAAAAACATTACATTCAACCAACCACTCACTCGGAGAAAAGTAGGGGAAAGGGGAGGAGTGGGGGAGGAAGAAACACGAGATGTTTGTCTGTCTTCTGTATCCTGGAAAAAGTCGCTCCATAAAAGCGTCACTAGGATCGCTGCTGCTGGCATTAAAGGCAAGACATAACTAGGCAGTTTGGTGACAGCAATGCAGAAAAAGCCAAAGATGCTAGCAAACCAAATCCAGGCGAATAAACCAAACTGCTGAAAACGTTCAAGGGATCGCCAGTGCGATCGCTGCCAAAACTTTAGTCTGATTATAGAAACTGGTAAATACACGGAGTATGGTGCAAAACCCAGCAACACTACTATAAAGTAAAAATACCAAGGTGCTGAGTGACCATTAACTACTTCTGTAAAGCGTTCCAGGTTGTGATAACCAAAAAAGGCATTAATATAATTCCAGCCATTGCGCCAAATTACTAAAGCATACCAGGGCACTGACAAACCTAGAATTATCAGTATACCCACGAAGAGGCGCATTTCTCGCAATACCTCTCTAAACCTTCCCACGTAAAGCAAAAAGGCGGCAACAATTATCACTGGCAAGACAATTCCCACTGGCCCTTTAGTCAGAATTGCGCCAGCAATTAGCACATAACAAGCCAAGTACCACTTATTAGGGAATAGGGCATGGGGCATTGGGGATTGGGCATTGGTTATTATTTCTTCCCCTTGCTCCCTACTCCCTGCCTTCCCTGCATAGCCCAGAAAGAAACATAACAAAGCTGATGCTATACATCCGGTGAGCAGCATATCAGAGACACCCGTTCTCGCCCAAATAATAGTTTCGGGATTGAGTGCCATGAGCGCTGCTGCGATAAAAGATGTTAAGTAGCGGCGAGTAGGACGTGAAACTTGCTCTAATTCATCTTGTTTAGCGAAATACCACTGTACGGTGTAAAAAGCTAAACAAATTAAGCCAAATGCTGCGATCGCAGAGGGAAGGCGTACTGCCCACTCATTTACTCCAAGAATGTAATATGCGATCGCCTGACACCAGTAAATTAAAGCAGGTTTATCGAAACGAGTTTCACCATTGAAAAATGGGGTTATCCAATCACCTGTGACAAACATCTGGCGGGAAGCTTCGGCAAAAAGTGGCTCTGTCTCATCAATCAAGCCAATATTGCCCAAATTCCACCCAAAAGCTATCCAGCCAACCACCATTAACCACAAAACCGACACAGTGACACTAAGGGCCGGATTCTTTGCTATTTTGTTGAACCACTGATCAACAGTGTGCTTAACACTCAATTTCATACTCATTAGTCAATAGTCAACAATCACTACTCAATAGTCGTTGATTATCTATCTTTTGTTCTTCCAAGGCTCAAATTCAAATTTTTTTTATTTAACGCTTAACACTTAACACTCTACACTTCTTCGGCTTGGAACAATACCAGTTGCTCGAAGCTGCTAGAAAAACCGAAGAGGTTAACAAATTATCACCGTGGAGCTTGCTCCTAAGCCCTATTTCAGAATTTCTTAATTGACAAATTAGACAATAAATGCACTACTGAAAGCAGGATAAAAATAAGCGTAGCCCAGGTTGAGCTACGCTTACTTTAGTTGGCAGTGACTTGAAAGACGGATAATTTACCTCATTAGGATTACGCATCAAGTACAAAACCCCGCTCTCAAGAGCAGGGGTTATCTTAACTAGTAACTTCTCAAACATCCTCTAAGCGATCGCTCACCTATAACTTGTATATTTGACTTTTTAAATCTGGCAAACTCATAATTTTTACTTTTACATATCAGAGGATTTCAGAAATTGCAAATTCATCATTGATTGCAGCAATTTCTGTTGAAATCTTTGGCTCATCAACCATTAATTCCAGTTGTTCTTCCTGATTTTTGACATCAGCAAATTTATCTTTTGTATATTCACTTTCTCTGATTTGTCTAGCAATGCTTTCTAGTAGCCAAAGTTGCTCTTCTACAGACAAGGCACGGATTGAGCGCTCAATTTCTAGTAAATTCAGTGATATCATTTTGCTTCTGATTCCAAGCGGGGCGTATTTTTCAAAGATATTATTATATGTCAGTCTATCTGGTTAACCTATAGCATCGCAAATTCTGCATCATTTTTCCCAAGCTTATCTTTTCATAAATCAAATGAGATTGCTATAAATAACTAGAAGCCAATTTTATGACTTTTTAATTAGGTATTACTGCTGAAGCAAAATGTACGCTAAACTGACTACATGAATTACGAAACAGCTCGGAAACTCCTCATAGATCAGACAATCACAACCGAGGAAAACCCAGATGCGCTGTTAACGCGTATGAAACAGGGGAAACCGCCGGTACCCGGTCAGATCACTTCAATTTTGTTGGCATTGAAAGTGGTGTTTGAAGCCCTTAAAGATGCAAAGACCCTAGACCGAGAACTGGCTTTAGCCCTTTATCAGTTAAGCATTAAGGCACAACAGCTATTTGCCGCAGGGCGTAAAGCTGGCATAGATTGGCCACCACTACTAAAGGAAGATTTACTACGAATTTCCTTAGCATCTGAAAGTATCTTTTCAGGTATATGGCAAACCCTAGCTCCCATCAGCCTAGGGAAACTATAGAACACCATTTCAGTAACTTGTATGTGGAAAATCAGGGGCAGAGGAAGATGAGGGAGTGAGGAAGAATAATTAATGCCCCATACCCAATGCCCAATGCCCATTACCGAATTTGCAGTTCACCTTCTAACTTGTCTAAGTCAGTTTTGAGCAAAACCGTCATTTGCCCGGTAAAAGCTTTGCCACTCTTGGGTTGAGCAATTTCCACCCAATATACATAGCGATCGCCTACTCGTAATTCTCCCTTTAAAGCTTCCCGAATGGGAGTTTTGGCTAGACGCGCTGAGTTAACTACCTTCTGGTTGGGATACTGGTAAACTACCTGGGCGCGATCGTAGTCTTGATAAATCTCCAAGCCATAAATCACCCGCAAGGATTCCTGGAGACGCGCAAAGGTCATGCCGTTAATGGCATCATACATGGAAATGCGCTCACTACGAATTGTGCCACGGTCTTTAGAAAATTGCACCCTACCAGGGGGCAATACCGACGCTTGAAAAGTGAATCGTTGAGCAGCAGTATCAGTCTTTTGCACAAACAATAACTCCCCACTCCTAGGGCGGAGTGTAGGATGTGCTTTAATCCAAGTGCCTACTTCCTCTGTACTTTGCCCTGGTAAAGCATTGGCTTGGGAATCAAAAAGCGTTCCCACGCAGAGCCAAGGTACTAGAGAAAAAGGCAAAATTAAACAGTTAAGCAGGGATTTTTTGAGCATTTTTCGATTCACGACTTTCATGGAAATTTCTCTATTAGGGAGTAACCATAGTCTTCCCGTTTTTCAGCAAGATTATTTCAATGGGTCGTAGCGATCGTTCCGCGAAGCCAAATCTTTTCTCTTGGCGCTAGGAAGTCTCGACCATAGCGCTATGAAGGTGTCGGTAGGAACCCCGCTTACTAAAGAAAGTGTGGTTCTATTCAGAAGAATAAAAAGCTTGGAAGTATCTGTAGAAAATCTTGTCTTTTAATGTTTGAGCTATTGATTTTTTGGGAACCATACACAGAGGAATTGAGGATGCTGGTAATAGTAATGTATAAGGCTATTTACCAGAAAGCCTCATTTTAATACCCAAACATATCAAGCTATGAAAACAAAAATAATTACACAGATATCGGCTTTTAGCTTTTGGTTTATTTGGAACGCTTTTGTCGGTAAAGTAATACTCCAGTATTTACTGACTCTAGAATTTATTCCGGCAGATATTTGTTATGTATTTGTCCTAATACTACCATTTCTTATATTCTTTGAAATATTTATCAAAATACTATTTATTTAAATATTTCTAGCAAGTTAAAAATTGTACCTACACAGTTAGAAGTTCGTTCTCAAATAGATATTAAGACTTTCAACCACTACACCAAGGCTTTAGAATCTGTCGGTTTTATTAAAATTAATGACTTAGAACTGTTGTCAGAATCTTCCGTTATTTTTACTAGACTTTTTTCCCATCCAAAACATCTTTGTTTTGCAGAAGTTATGCAAGCACCTGGGCGTTCATTAGTATTTTGTGCGATTGAGAGTGCTTTAGAGCAAGAATGGTCAGTTAGTTTTAGAGATAATTCTTCTAATCAAGCTATTCTTTATGCCTTTTTACGCCGCCCAAGGAGAATAATTTTTGTTAAACAGGGAGTAGCACCTAAAGAACTATTACGATCGCATCTAAAATTTCGGTAGGAAATAATGCGTGACTTGAATTTACAGTTATTGACAGATATTTCTATAGAAGCTTATTATGAGCAATCGCAAATATCGAGGACACGTCAGAGAAAATCATTATGGCGCAAAAGTGTCATCATTGGATTGGTAGAAATGGGGCTTTTTAGCTTAAAATCTGAGGTTCAAAAGTCTCAATGGCTGGGAGATTATACCCGTTTAGCAGCTAGAAAAGGCTAATAGTCAGTAAATCGAAAAGAGAGCGATCGCCAATATTTTTTGCTGATATATATGTAAAACCGCGTCCTATTTGGGGTAATAAGACACGGTTTCATAAAAGTATTTAGTTATAATATTACAAAAATCAAAGTAAGATTTGATTTATACCAAAGTAATCCATTTACTGAGATTTATTTCCTGGTTGATTAACTTTCTCTGTTGTAGGAGAGATTTGGCGCTCGTAACTTGTCTTTTCTTGAGTTAGGGCGATCGCACTAAAGAAAATGGCACTTCCTACAGCCAAGGCTACCATCGGACGCTTGAGCAAGACAAAATCTCTGATAATCCTAGCTAAAGGTCGGCTTTGACGACGTAGCGACGAAGCAATCATCAGTTGTCTCCAAGTAAATGGATCGCGTACATAATGACCGCTTTGGCAAACTACTAGCCTTTCCTGGCAATAGGGACAGCAAAACAAGCCCATGCGCGTTTTAACTGGTTTGGGAGTGGCATTTCTTTGGCAAATTGGGCAAGTAACATAATGATTATCAAAGGTGTGTATATTCATTTACCTCGTCCGCCTAGTCCATTTACTCGCTCTATAAGAATAGCTATATTGAATCGATCAATACTTAGCAGACTTCCAAGTATGGTCTGACAACAGCCATAAATCATACATACATTGTATTACTACCAAGGATGGCTCAATGGTCGCAACACGAGTATAGCTAGATTTAGGCAAGGATGACTCCTAGTTAATGTTTGCAGGTGTACCCACCCAGACCACAAAAACTTTGTTGTCTCTAGAAAAAATAGTGTTGGCGCTCACTCGCACCCCACCAGGGATCTTTGCCCCTCAAATAACAATTGTCTCCCATTTAACCATTCTCCCCACAAAAATTTTGCACAATGACATTTTTTGCTAAAGCTTTGTAAATTAAGCAAATAAAGTCTACTTGTCTGGTTGCTAAATAATGGCTCACAATGAGAAGTAACAGATAAAAATTTAAATTTTTTCTTACATTTACCCCGCCTCTCAATGACTCTCCTGCCTCCCACTCAACTGAGGAAGGTAACGGAACAACCTGCATTTCCTACACCTTCTGCTCATTTAGCTCACCTAATTAATCGTTTTCAACCATCCCCAGAAACAGTTGTCCTGTTTTTAGCCATGCTCATTGGCGGTGGTACGGGTATGGGTGTAGTCACCTTTCACTATTTAATCCAGTTGATTCACCAGTTGATGCTGGAAAATTTAATGGGTCAAATCGGTGTCTGGGGTGCTTGGACTTTAGCCTGCGTTCCCACCCTTGGCGGGTTAATCGTTGGCTTGATGCGCTGGCGCACTCAAGACTTTGGCCCTGGACTTTCATCTCTCATCGCCGCTTCTCAGGGAACAGAGATTAAGCGACCACTACGACCAGTTACGAAAATGCTGGCCGCATCTGTTTCTTTGGGGAGCGGTGCTTCTTTGGGGCCAGAGGGGCCGAGTGTTGAAATTGGCGCAAATTTTGGGATGTTGTTCTCTGTAATCCTCAATGTATCTCAAGAGCGACAACGTTTGTTGTTGGGTGCTGGCGCGGCGGCTGGCCTGGCGGCGGGATTTAATGCTCCCATTGCTGGAGTATTTTTTGCCTTAGAAGTGGTGATGGGAGCGACATCTTTTGCTACTTCTGCGGTGAGTGTGGTGCTATTAGCGGCGGTGGTAGCAGCATTAATTGCCCAAATTGGTTTGGGGGCACAACCTGCTTTTGATTTACCTGCTTACCAAGTCCGCAGTCCTTTGGAATTACCCCTTTATCTTGGCTTGGGTTTAGGGGCCAGCCTTGTTTCTCTGGCTTATACTCAATTAATTCGTTTAGCAAAAGCCTGCTTTGCCGGAAAGGTTCGAGGTTTTGCCTTTTTGGGACGAATTCCTGAGCCAATTCATCCCATTATTGGCGGTGTGATAATTGGCGCAGTTGCTTTGCATTTCCCACAAATTCTGGGTGTGGGTTATGAAACTGTAGAAGCAATGCTTCAGGATGTGGAGTTTCCACTCTCCTTGTTGGTGGTGCTGTTGGTGGTAAAGCTACTGATGACTGCAATTAGTGCAGGTAGTGGTTTTATCGGTGGTTTGTTTGCACCAGCTATGTTTTTAGGTGCTTCTTTTGGTTCAGCGTATGCCAAACTTTTAGCTGTGGCATTCCCGACTATTTGCAATCAAATGGCGGCTCCCCCTGCTTACGCAATGGTAGGAATGGCAGCAGTATTAGCTGCTAGTGTCAGAGCGCCGTTAACGGCTATTTTAATGCTCTTTGAATTAACCCGTGACTATCGGATTGTTTTACCGTTGATGGCAGCTGTGGGTTTGAGTGTTTGGCTAGTAGAAAGGATTAAACCAACTTTTAACTCTAACTCTAATCTACAACAAATTGGTCTTTCGGAATTGAAAGATGAACAAGCGGAAATTGTGCAGCAAATTTTAGTAGAAGATGCTATGCACCCCTATCCAAAAAAATTACCTGCAACCCTTGGAGTTTTAGATGCAGCTGTAGAAATGATTCGCGATCGCACCCGGAGTGCTTTAGTAATTGATGCAGCCGAGCAATTAGTTGGTATACTCTCTCTAGAAGATATTAACCGTGCCCTTGCTCTTTGGCAAAGTTACCCGAATTCACTAACTGAAATTCCAGATAATTTATCCAGTCAAACTCTCATAGATATTTGTACTACTGAAATTCTCTATGCATGGCAAGATGAACTATTATCTGAAGCTTTAGATCGTATGAGTCTTCGAGGTTTACATCAATTACCAGTGGTAGCACGAGACAAACCCGATCGCATTTTGGGTTTACTAGAAAAAGAGCAAATTGCCTTAACCTGCAATTTAGCAGTTACGCGCAAGGCACTTCGCCACTATTTACCAGTCTTACCCACTACAGATATAGTTATTAGTCATTAGTGATTGGTCATTGGTCATTAGTCATTGGTTTTCACAAAGGACAAATGACAATTGACTAATGACCATTTATTAAGCTGTGGCTTCTATGGCTTCATCACCTTCCCGATCTTCTGGATCTACCTGTCTCAGACGAATGTGTTTTTTGCCTAAAGTGATGATAAATTCATCTCCTGGTTTCAGATTCATCTGTTTTGTATAAGCTGAACCTATAAGTAAGTTACCATTCGATTGCACACTAATTCTATAGCTAGCACTACGTCCACCACGCCCATTAGCACTTGGTGTACTGTCCAACTGAATTCCTTCAGCATCAATTAGGGCATTTAAGAACTTCATCATATTGACGCGCTCTATACCATTTTTAGTAACGGTATAGTAGCCGCACTTCTTGGCTTTGTCTTCTTTGCTCTCGCTCTCTAGCTCTTTGACTTTTTTGAGCAGTTCTTCACCGAGTAAGGGTTCAATTTTTTTCTGTTTAGGCATCAACTTAGATCAAAAATGGATGTTTGAAGTGTTGGAATCGATTTTATTTTAGCTGAGGTTGAGCTAATAGGAACATAATCCTTTAGTTTTTATCTCAACCTAGCCAAGTATATTACACTCAGATGCACAATTGTTATGCCATTAACAATATTGTCAAGACAATCTATTTTAGAGAATGCTGGCAATGCTGATCGCTATATATATAGTTTGTAAATCACTGCTAAACTATACTTGTTTAAGTTTTCTAAACTAACGCTCAAAAGGTTGTTTATTTGCTGAGGATGATAATTGAGTTACAGAATGATAAGTAAAACTGATCCTTAGTTATTGGTCGTTGGTTATTGGTTATTTACAAAGGACAAATGACAAAGGATAAATAACAAAGCTTGCCAAAATGAAATTAACTACCAGAGGACACTATAGTGTAAAGGCGTTGCTAGATTTGAGTTTACAGCCAAAATATGGGCCTGTATCTGTAAGAGCGATCGCTAAACGTCAAGATATCCCTGCTCCTTATCTCGAAAAACTACTAATAGAAATGCGTCGTGCATCAATAGTTAAATCAATTCGTGGCAGCATCGGCGGATACCAATTGGCAAGAGAGCCTGCACAAATATCTATAGGACAAATTTTAGAAGCAGTTGGCGAGACTAGCCATTTACCTCATCACACCCCAGCACCTACACAAGCTGAAGATTGGGTAACATTTAGCCTTTGGCAAAGACTCAACCAAAAACTCAAAGAAGCTTTGTACAGTATTACTCTGGCAGACCTTTATTACGATGCTCGTAGTTGGCAAGCTTCCCTTGGGGAAGAAGCTAGTTTTGTGGTTTAGCCAAGAGCGGAGCCGGAGACGCTCTGCCTCCGGTCAATAGTTTAAATATTGAATAGGAATTTTAGATTTTTTGGTTGATACCCCACCCGGTAATTCGTCCCGCAACGCTTTCGTGAGGGGAACAAATCGAAAATCCTCAATTTCAAATCCGACGCTTCTATGGATGCTCATTCCTCTCTACAAGATGCTGCGCGTAGCTTCCTTCCCCGCAGGAGTACGCTACCGCTAACGCTGCACCATCAGAGCCAAGTACTTGGATTTTGTACGGCTACGTTAACGTGGTCGGGGTCAATCTAAAATCCAAGTTGCTCTGGAAGCGAACTAAAGATGTAACCCAAAATCCAAAATTGATTGACCCTTGACTCGTGACTTATGACTGATAGCGTCTATATTTTAATAATTGCTGCATTTTTAGATTACTTAATTGGCGATCCTTGGGATTGGCCTCATCCAGTACAAATTATGGGGTGGGTAATTTCTCGCCTAAGCAAATTTTTTCTCCAATTGTGTAAAAATCCTCTTACACAACGCCTAGCTGGAATTGTACTAGGGATTATTTTAATAATTGGTAGCGGTCTTGTTGGTTTTTTGATTATTCAAAGTGCTAGATGGGTTCATCCGTGGTTGGGAATTGCAATTGATTTCATTCTTTTAGCTAGTT
Organism: Nostoc sp. C110; assembly: GCF_043099725.1. Lineage (GTDB taxonomy): Bacteria > Cyanobacteriota > Cyanobacteriia > Cyanobacteriales > Nostocaceae > Nostoc > Nostoc muscorum_A. The sequence goes on from NZ_CP171148.1 coordinate 4,067,205, forward strand.
GTTTTGCTGGTAGAAGTTTGCGAACCGCAGCAGTGGCTGTTTTACAACCTTTAACAGCAGGAGATTTGGAGAAAGCTCGAAAGATTTTAAGTAATTACGTTGGTCGAGATACCCAAAACCTCTCACAAGCAGAAATTTTGCGAGCCGTTTTAGAAACGGTTGCAGAAAATGCTACAGATGGAGTCATGGCTCCGCTTTTTTATGCAATTGTTGGTGTCTTTGTGCCAATTGTGGGGCCAACTCCCTTAGCTTTAGCATACAAAGCCAGCAGTACCCTTGATTCAATGGTGGGCTACCGAGAAGCACCCTATACTTATTTGGGATGGTTTTGTGCGCGGTTAGAAGATTATTTAACTTGGCTACCTTGTCGGTTAACAGTCGTGACTCTGGCGCTGTTATCGGGTAAACCAATGCAGGTTTGGCGAATTTGTCGTCGGGATGCAATTAACGATCCTAGTCCCAATTCTGGCTGGAGTGAGTGTGTCTATGCTGCTTTTTTGGGTGTGCAGATGGGAGGTACAAATTGGTATCGTGGGGTAGCTAAGTACAAACCACTGCTAGGAGATGCTATTTATCCCATTACTGCAACGTCTATTCAAAATGCTTTGCAGTTAACTCGATATTGTTTTTTGCTATGGTTAGGCATAGCGATCGCAATATTCTTAATACTCCCAAACAAGTAAATTTAGGAGTTAAGAATAAAAACTTCTAACTTTTAACTCATCATTCCTAACTTATTATTCCCTATGTCTGCCAAAGTCGTTGAAATTCTCTCATCCGAAGAAATCCGTCGTACCTTAACTCGCCTCGCCTCTCAAATTGTGGAAAGGACACGTGATTTGTCTCAACTGGTGCTTCTTGGTATTTATACCAGGGGTGCGTTATTAGCCGAATTGTTGGCGCGTCAGATTGAGACGCTGGAAGGTGTAGCTGTGTCAGTTGGCGCTTTGGATATTACATTTTATCGAGATGACCTCGACAAGATTGGGTTGCGGACTCCAACGAAAAGTGAAATTCCTTTTGACCTGACGGGGAAAACGGTTGTACTCGTGGATGATGTGATTTTTAAAGGACGGACAATTCGCGCTGCTTTGAATGCAGTCAACGATTACGGTAGACCAGAGGTGATTCGTTTAGCCGTGTTAGTAGACAGGGGCCATCGAGAATTACCAATCCACCCAGATTTTATTGGAAAGAAGTTACCTACTGCTAAAGAGGAAGTTGTGAAAGTTTACTTACAAAATTACGATGGACGAGATGCAGTAGAGTTGATTAGTCATTAGTCATTAGTCATTTGTCATTTGTCATTGAGTCATTGCAAAACTCTTCCCCATTCCCCATTCCTTAACGCAAAACTGGACTGCCATGATGATGAACTAAATACCACTTTCCACTAAGAAAGTGAAATATATTTGTAGCTGTTGATTGTGCTTCAAGTCTTCTGCCAGCTACTACTTGGAATACATTTTCTCTCAGCACAACATAAGCAATATTGTCAACTATTTCTGTAGCAATTATATCTGTGTTTATTTCGATATAAGCGGTGTTTTTAAATATCTGCTCCCAAGAGATGCGAATCTCCTTCCAACCTCGTAGTATATTACTTCCAGGATGAATACAAAAACTACCAGTTCCTTGTGACCATACGGCACTCATTATCTCAATATCTTTTCTTTCAAAAGCTCGATAAAAAGCTGCATTAGCCGCTAAGACTTCATCCTTTGTCATGGGGAATTTAATAGTTAGGAGTTAGAAGTTAGAAGTTAGGATTCACTAAATTATAACTCTCAAGTTTGACAAATAAATTAGTAATGCCCAATGCCCCATGCCCAATTTGCAATTCCTAAATCTTTTGAACTGTGCTAATAATTTGCAGTAATTGACTAGCTGTATAAGGCTTGGATAAAAAGGCTTTAATACCCATATCATAGGCTGTATTAACTTTATCAGTCGAAGTTAGTCCGCTGACGGCAATAATTTTGACATCTGGGTTAATTTTTCGCAGGGTGCGGATAGTAGTTATTCCATCCATAGACGGCATGACCATATCAGTCAAGACAAGAGATATTTCATCTCGATGTTCTGCATATAAGGCTATTGCTTCAATGCCATCACTAGCTGTCATTGCTTTGTAATTATGGCTTTCTAAGGATGTTTTTGTCACGTCTCGAATGGCAGCCTCATCATCTACAACTAAAATTAATTCTCCTTGTCCTGAAGGTAGTCTTTGGTCTTCTTCTTCTATAGTTTCCGCCGCTTCTTGTGCTGGCAAATATACTTTAAATTGGCTACCTTTTCTCTGTTCGCTACATACGTTGATAAAACCGCCGTGGCTTTTAATAATGCCAAGGACTGTAGAAAGACCAAGACCAGTACCTTTATTGAGTCTTTTGGTAGTAAAAAATGGATCAAATATGCGATCTAATATTTCTGATTTAATCCCAATTCCTGTATCAGTAACAGTAATAACGACATGATGACCAACTTGAGCTTCGATATGCATCTTGGCGTAATTTTCATCAATTAAGAGATTTTCCGCCGAAATTTTCAAAGTTCCACCATTTGGCATAGCGTCACGAGCATTAACACATAAATTCATCAGTACCTGATGCAGTTGGGTGGCATCACCAGATACAGTCCAAAGATGTTGCGAAATTTGAGTGGAAACTTCAATGGATTTGGGAAATGTTTCTCTAATTATTTGCTGAATTTCTATTATTAAATGCTTTAATTGTAATATTGTGCGATCGCCTTCAAGCCCGCGAGTAAAAGATAATACTTGCTTGACTAAATTTGCCCCGCGTTTAGTGTTTGTAATCAATATTGGCAACAGTCGCCGAGAACGCTCATCATGGACTTGTGCCTCTAACAGTTGTGCTGTCATCAAAATGGGCGCAAGAATATTATTTAAGTCGTGGGCGATACCACTGGCTAAAGTACCAATGCTTTCCAATCGCTGGGCGCGGAGAAATTGCGCTTCAAGTTGTTTTTTTTGTGTGATATCAGTGTTAACAACGAGAAAAGATTGTGCTTTATTGCCGAATTCATGCACTAGTGTCCAACGGCTTTCGACAATAATTTCTTTACCTGCTTTTGTTTTTTGCTGTAATTCGCCCTCCCAAGAGCCATTTTTCATCAAAACACTGAGTGCTTCTTGAACTTTAGACGGATATTTTTCATGCCAGAGAGATCGTGTCTTCTTATTAATTACTTCTTCTTTTTTCCAACCGTACAGACTCTCAGCAGCTTTGTTCCAAAATAAAATTTTATCGTCTAAATCACGCACAAAAATTGCATCGGTGGCAACATCTAGTAAAGCGGCTTGTTCGCGGATTTTCTGTTCTGTCTGTTTGCGCTCGATGGCGTAGCGGATAGAACGCTCTAACAAAGGTGCAGTCAACTGGCTTTTTTCAAGATAATCTGCGGCTCCGGCTTTCATCGCTTCGATATCTATTTCCCAGTCGCCCTGACCAGTTAGTAAAATTATGGGAGAAGAACAGCCGTTGGCAATTGCTTCGCGCAAAAGTTCCAGTCCATTGTGTGGCCCCAAACGGTAGTCTACAAGATAAACGTCATGTTGGTGGTGAGCGATCGCATTTCTTGCTGCTTCATAATTATTTACCCACTCCAACTCGCAGTCTGCTACCTGAAATTCACTGAACCAGTAACGAGTCAAAATATAGTCATCTTCGTCATCATCAATGAACAAAACTTTGATAGGGCTGTTGTCCATGTTTTTCTCCCACTGCTTCTAGTGGTAGTTTCACGATTTCAAACCAGTATTTGACTAGAGTGTCCATGATCTCGACTAATGAGGCAAAAGGCGCTGGCTTAATGATGAAGGAGTTCGCACCTAAATGGTAAGTATTATATATATCTTCTTCTCTTCGTGATGTTGTCAGTATTACAACTGGAATTTGCCGCAGTTGGGGGTCAGATTTTATCTGTTTGAGTGCCTCAAGACCGTTAATTCTCGGTATATTCAAATCTAATAAAATCAAACCAGGATGCGGTAAATTGCTCCTGTTTACATATTGACCACGATGGTACAAATAATCCATCAACTCTTCACCATTACTCACGATGTATAGTTCAATTGGCAATTGACTCTCTGCCAATGCCTCACGAACCAAGATGCCATCGTCTTCATCGTCATCAGCCATTAAGATGGTGAGATTTCTTTTTCGACCCTCCACATCGTCTCCTTTGCAGTAATTTATTATGAATCAAGTTATTAAGCTGGCATAGATGGTAACTCTTCCGTTGACAAAAATCATTACTTATGCAATTTATTTGTTTAGGATCTGAAAGTTTTATTTCTTTGCTAATAGAAGGCGATGTCTAACAACAAATAGCTGTGGTGGTAGTCAATAGCCTGAAATAATCGAATCTTATTAATAATTAACATTACGGTTGATTTGTACAATACATCAGTCCTACAAATTACGAGTGGCAATTGTACAATTAAGCTAATTTTGAGATTTATTATTAATCCCTCTCTAGGAATAAAAATCAAGAATGGGAATTAATTGACAATATGATTGTAAATTTTGCTCCTTGCCCAGGTTTGCTTTGGGCTGTGAGATGTCCATGATGACGCTCAATTATTTTTCGGCAAATCGCTAAACCTATACCAGTGCCTTCGTATTCAATGCTGCTATGCAAACGTTGAAAAACATTAAAAATCCGGTCGAGATATTTTTCTTCAAAACCAATCCCATTATCTTCTACGATGATTTGGCAAAATTCAGAATTACTAGATATGTTATCTGCTTGATTGTTTAATATCTTACTATAGATTTTGATAACTGGTGGTATTTGTGGGCGATGGAATTTGAGGGCGTTACCAATTAGATTTTGCAACAATTGACGCATCTGTATAGGATCAGCTTGAATGGTGGGTAACTGTCCTATTTCTACACTTCCTCCAGTTTGCTGCACATAAATTTCTAAATCAGATAATACCTCATGGGCAATCTTTGTCAGATTTACTGATACAAAAGGTTGCGCTCTGGTAGTAACTCGTGAAAGTGTTAACAAGTCTTCAATTAATATCTGCATTCTTGATGCAGCATTCTGCATTCGTTCTAGATAGTCACGTCCTTGTTCGCTTAAGGTGTCGCCACAGGTGCTTTTGAGCCGATCGCCAAAAGTTTTAATTTTACGCAGTGGCTCTTGCAAATCGTGGGAGGCGACAAATGCAAATTGTTTTAGTTCTTCATTAGAACGCGTGAGTTCTTCTCTGTGCCGAGTTTCTTGTTCTAGGATGAGGCTCTGAGTTGAGGCAATGCCTATTTGATCTGCTAGCTGTCGTAAAAGTTCAATTTCCCAGCTAGTCCACTGGCGGGGATGGGCGCACTGATGGGCAATTAGCAGTCCCCACAGCTGATTTTTGAGGAAAATCGGGACTACAAGGTTGGCTTTAACGGCAAATCGTTCCAGTAATTCGACGTGGCAAGGTTGGATATCAGCTTCTTTGATATCGTTAATGACATTAATTCGTCCTTGGCGGTACTGCTCAATATAATCATCGCGAAAGCAAGGGTCGAGAATTTGCTCCCCCAGCACAACAGGTAAACCAGGAACTATTGCCTCTTGAACCGCTATGAAAGAGCCATTTGGCTGTAGGCGCAAGATTAATACTCGGTCAGCAAGCAGTAGCTTTTGCACTTCTTTGACACTGGTTTGCAGAATTTCATCGATTTGTAAAGACTGACGAATTTTTAGGGTGATATTAGCGAATAGTTGCGATCGCAAATTTTGGAGTTCTAATGCTGCTTGGGCACGATCGCGATCGCGCAGTACAGCTTGCCGTTCGCTTATATCCATCATCGCGCCCATCATCCGCACTGGTTTACCTGTTTGGTCATGAACGACATAACCGCGATCGAACATATAGGCATAAGAACCATCGCTGCGACGAAAACGGTATTCATTTGACCAGAATTTTTCACCGCTATCTATCAGTGTCCGCGCTTGGGAGGCGATTCTCTGCCTGTCGTCTGGATGTATATGTTCATACCACCAATTAGCAGTAAATGTTATTTGCTCTTTCGAGTAACCCAGAAGTTTTTCTAAAGCTTGATTCCACCACACCTCATCAGTCAGCAAATCCCAGTCCCATAAAAGATCGTTGGTAGCACGGGCGACTATTTGGAAACGTTCTTCGCTCTGACGCAGTTGTTCTTCTGCCAGTTTCCGTTCAGTGATATCTGTATGACAACTTGTCATCCGCACAACATTACCATCTTCATCCCACACTGCCTGACCGCGATCCAAAACCCATTTATAGGTGTCATCTTTGCACCGGACTCGATGTTCGCTGATAAAAAACGGGGTAATCTTAGCAAAGTGATCGGCGATCGCTTCTCTGACAAATCCAATATCATCTGGATGTACTCGTGTTGCCCATTCGTCTAAATGATTGGAAATTTCATGTTCTGCGTAACCCAACATTTCTTTCCAGCGAATTGAGAAATATACTTGATTATTTTTAACGTTCCAGTCCCAAATGCCATCATTATTGCCCTGCACGGCTAACTGGCAGCGTTCTTCGCTTTCTTTGAGTGCCTCTTCCACCCGTTGGCGCTCAATGGCTGTAGCTATAACATTGGCAACAGCTTGGAGAAAAGAAATGTCATCTTTGGTAAAAATGTGGTGTCTGGTTGTGTGTGCCCCAAAGACACCAAAAGGTCGCTCTTTGCCATGAATCACTACGCTAATGCCGCTCACTACTTGATGCTCATGTAGCAGTGGTGGCCCATTGAATCGTGTTTCGGCACGGAGATCATCAACAATCACTGGTTCGTTGGAAAGTAGGGTGTAGCCAGCTTGAGAATTTATCCCCGCACTAACAGTCGCCTTTCCCACAAGTCCAGGTTGCCAACCGACTCCGGCGCGTAACAGCAATCTACAAGCGTCTGGCAGGAGTTCCAAAATTTTGCAAAACTCAACTTTGAGACATTGGGCGACGATTGTTACAGATGAGTTCATCAGTGTAGTCAAATCTGTACCAGCTAGAGCCATTTGACTGAGTTCTGCCACTATTGCTTGCTGGTTAGCATGAACTTCTAGCGCCTCCTCCGCTTGCTTGCGCTTGGTGATATCCATGTATACCCCAGATATTTGCACAGATGTACCAGACTTATCTACAACGACAACTCCTTGGTTTGCTAAAAAACGAATTTTCCCATCGGGTAAAATAACTCGAAATTCAATTTCATATTTGGCTTTATCCTCAACAGCTTGCTGATGCGATCGCCTGACGAAATCGCGATCGTGGGGATGAATGCAGTGGAGAAAAGCTTGATATGTGTAGTTGAAAGTGCCTTTCTCTAAGCCAAAAATTGCTTCCAGATTATCTGAGCAAGTAATTTTGTTCGTCAACAGATCCCAGTTGCAGATGCCCATACGAGCAGCATCTAATGCTATCCTGAGTTCGACTTCCCGCAATTGTGCCTGTGTAGCTTGCTGTCTTAATTCCTGTATGGCATGATTAGCTTCCAAAAGACGGCGCAATCTTAGATGTAATATTGGCCATTGAATCGGCTTAGTAATAAAGTCAGTTGCACCCCAAGCAAAGGCTTTATCTACGGTTGCCTGATCGGAAAAAGCAGAAATCATTAACACTGGTGTGTTTTTGCCGTTGGAAAGTGCTTGCAGTTGAGCGCAGCAACTAAACCCATCCATCACCGGCATCATAATATCCAACAGTACTATATCTGGTTGGAGGCGAGTATAAATAGCGATCGCCTCTAGCCCGTTACTTGCTTCTTCCACCTGATACCCTGCATCTGTCAATTGCTTACACAGACGCATTCGCATAAAATTGTCGTCGTCTACAACCAGAATCAGGTTATTCATTTGAGTTTATCCTGGGAGCGATCGCCCTTCATTTCACTTTTTCGCATTACTGGGAGGATGTCAACTGATTGTAGCGAGGGGACAGGGGGCAGGGGGGCAGGGGAGCAGGGGGAAGAGGAAAATGACTCCTGCTATGGAACCGGAAGATGGGTTTGAGTCCGCTACTTCAACAAGCTGGGTTAAATTCCCCCTTGCCCCTTCCCCACAGCTAAATGTCATGGAATATTGATATTTGTGCCAGCGAGCAACACTGTGCTAGCTACCAATGTTATGTTTTCATGACATTGTGATCCCAGAAAAGCTTATAAATTCGTAATATAGTCAAAAAAGCTATAGAAACCACTTGATCCCTAGATATGCTTAGTGGTTAATATTGACTTAACAAACAGAACTTCTTCGATCCCAAAGAAATGCTAATTTTGGCATAACCAGGAATTTTAGAAGTTACCTCAATTTAAAAACAGATTAAAAAACTTAAAACTGGGCAAAACCAGGAGTCAGGAATAAGAAATTCATCTGGATGTGGATGACCTTTTATATAGCATTCTTTAACCAGGGGAAATCATTTACCGCTTACACTACTGGAGGCCAAATTAATGGCAAAAGAACGCCCCCCCCTAGAGGAGATGACCTTACGGCAACTACGAAAAGTTGCCAGCGAATATAGCATCTCTCGCTATAGCCGAATGCGTAAATCACAATTGCTGGCATCAATTTTAGAAGTCCAGCGAAGCAAAACTTTGCTCAGTCCATCTCGTTCATTGGAGGCACAGGAAACCGTGGAAGCTGCTAAGTTTGAATTAGGTCAGGAAGATCGTACAGGTGGATCTCTAGCTGATGTTGATGAAGGACTCGCAGATTTGCCTTCTGGCTATGGTGAAAGCCGGATTGTCCTCTTACCACGCGATCCACAGTGGGCTTACACTTACTGGGATATCCCCAATGAACATAAAGAGGAACTACGCCGCCAAGGTGGACAACAACTCGCACTACGGATTTATGATGTTACCGACATCAATATCGAATACCAAAGCCCTCACAGCATTCAAGAATATCCTGCTGATGAACTAGCTAGAGAATGGTATCTACCAGTTCCAGTTAGCGATCGCGATTATGTGATAGATATCGGCTATCGTGCTGCTGATGGTCGCTGGTTAGTACTAGCTCGTTCTGCTAGAGTACACATTCCCCCCGTCTATCCTTCAGACTGGATTGAAGATGTCTTCATCACTGTCAACTTTGAAGAAGATTTGCGCGGTAAGACTCAGTACGAACTAGTTCCCCCAGCCAAGAAGATTGCAGCTACAGCTACCGCCAATGGTGGTGTAAACACTAACGGCAATCCTATCTACGATCAAATCTTTGGTTTAGCCGAATCTGCCGAAGCGCTACGAGTTGCTGGTTCTATCTTCGGTTCTCAGCATCAAGTACCAGGTTCAGCGCGTCCTGAACAAGCCCTTAGTTCCTACATTTTCCCATCTGGTGTGGGTATGTGGGCAGTTCCCACCGTCTCAGGCTTAACCGCTTCCGGTGCAGGAATGTCAGGTGTTGGCTTCTCCGCTTCCGCCGTTCCAGTGCGTCCCCGCCAGTTCTGGTTAATTGCCGATGCTGAATTGATAGTTTACGGTGCAACCGAACCCGACGCTACCGTAACCATTGGTGGCCGTCCAATTCAGCTAAATCCAGATGGGACATTCCGCTTCCAAATGTCCTTCCAAGATGGTTTAATTGACTATCCAATTCTGGCTGTAGCTGCGGATGGTGAGCAAACTCGGTCAATTCAGATGAAATTTAATCGTGAGACACCATCTCGGAATACTAACACTAAAGAAGAAGCTGTTTTAGAATGGTTCTCTTAAGTTGTAGTTATTCAGATTAATTTCAGACTGAAATTTTAAATTATTCCCCGCTATAGTAATTCTGTAGCGGTTTTTTTGTATTATTATGTCAACCAAAAAATTATTTTTGTTATTTATCTCGATAATTGGTGCAAGCTTGTTATCAGGTTGTCAACAGATTGAAGCAAATCCAGTCCCCAAAGCATCTAAAACTTGCCCTGGCAAAAACCCTAAATTCAGTATTGATTTTTTTAAAACCAATAATCAAGGTAAAAAAAATTCCAGAGGTATTAACAATGTGATTATTTTTAATCCCAAATCAGCAGAATTAGATTTCAAAGTTAATCTCGGTCTATCTCATAAACTCTACGCCAAAGATACCAGAGGTAAGCTGCGTAAAGAATACATTCCAAAACAGTTTCATGAACTCATCGGCGATGAGAATGCCAAATTGAACGGACAGCTACCCATTGCCGCAATTAATGCCGACTACATAGATACTGATAATAAGCCACAAGGTTTAAATGTCTCTCGTGGTATAGAATATTCAGGAGCGTTTAAAAACAAGCGTTCTTCCTTTGGGATATCAGGAGGTACACCTAACCAGAGGCAGGCTACTATCCAAGCTGGTAGAAGAAAAAACGATATTCTCAATTACAATTTAGTAGGCGGTAATGGCAGATTCTATCGTCAGGGTAAGTTTAAAGATATTTGTCAAGATTTGGGAGAATTTGCTTGTAAAAATGCAACTAATCGCTCTCTGGCAGCTATCACTACTCAAGGCTATGTAATACTATTAGTTAATGACTTGAAAGCTAATTCAGAGATTGAATTATCTCAACTTAATCAAGAGTTACTGCCAGATATGTTTGATAATGTCTTACAAGGCATTGCTAACAATAACTGTTTAGGTAATATTCAAGAAGGAATTTTATTTGATGGAGGTATGTCTCCAGGATTGTATTATAACCAGAAAACTTATGTAGAAAATCTTGGGCCAATTGGTTCAGTGTTTTTGATCTATAAAAAATAAATAGAGTTTAAAATTATTAACCTTGGTAGGGGTAATTCATGAATTACCCCTACCTCTATTGTTAGTTGAGATGATAGATGGATTTACGTCGTGCTGTAGTAGGTTTACTTCCATATAGCTAAACTTTAAAATACTGACTCTTTGACTTTTTTCAAATTCTCAAGCTTATTTGGATTTACCCAACGATTGACAAATTCGTGGTTATGTTTGTATACCTTGATTTGTACTTGCTTAGAACTTAACTGAACTACTTCGGCGGGAATCCTTTGGACATCGCTAGAATCTGCACGAGCCTTGTAAAGCCAAATGACTTTTTGCCCTACTTGAAAATAGTCAGGATTGTTATTTGAAGAAGGCGTTTTTTCTGCCCAAGAAGGGAAAGCAATTACTAAGTTGATTAAAAGTACTAAGACTACTAGAGTGATTTGGAAAAGTTTCATGATCATTGCGCTTGTCTTGGGTCTGCTGGGGCAATCAATCTGCTGATCTAGCATTTAGCTATTCTCCTTATTTGTTTTATCAAAGTTTAAAGATAAGTACACCAAAATTTTTTTGGTAAATTTAGCGTTAGTTTGGTATTTAAATTTTGGCAAGACACCTACTTTTATCTCATACGCAAAACTACACGCTATAGGGATAATACGTTGCGGGTAGTCTGTTGGAGAACTCGTAAAGTATCTGCTTCTCTAGGTTCCCTGCGGGAGGCTACGCAAACGCGCAACGTGTCGCAGACAGACACTCCGCGTAGCTTGCTTCGACTTAAGAGTATGCGTCTACATAAATTGCCCATACTGAAAAGAAAGATTTTCAGTATTGTTTGTGTAAGTCTTGTAAAGTTCAAATCTCTACTGATTTCAGGATAAAGCGACTTATAGAATAAAATCAAATAGTCTTATTTCTTAAAACGATAAATTAAAGTTATGGTAATGTTGTGATGCTCTGATTTGAGTTCACAATCTCTATCTCAAGAGTAGTAGACGCAAAATAACATTTTGTCGTAAAAATTGTTAATATATGGTGCTTTATGAACCTTAATATATATGACTCGTAGTGTAAGCCAACTTGTGGCAAAGCAACCTAATATTGGCAAACTAATTCGTGCCCTGTGGCAAGAGTTAAATATGTCTAAAGAAAAGTTTGCTGCCGGATTTAGTGTTACTTTCCTAATAATTAACCCTTGGGAAATGGAGATGTAAGACCTTATCTCTTAAGAATACAGCGAATTAATAATCTACTCAAGGAGTTAAGTGAACGAGGTTAAATTCTTAAGAAAATAGACTCCCGAAAAGAGGAGTCGGCATTGTGAGTTCTGAATAAGAACTGACCTTGCTTGATAGCTTGGAATATCAGTCATATAAAGTTAACAATAGAAGAGAGCCAAAACAGCAACTTGCCCTACAAGACGATTTCAATGCTTTGAAAAGTCACGGCAGAACCTGTATTTAATTGTATATACCTTTGAATATCCTCTAAAATGACTATTTAGGAGCATCAAGGTCTAATTTAGAGGGGATTTTGGCAAAAAGACGACCACAGATATAGCCTGTAACCGACGCATGACCAACCGAGAGGAATTAATGAAGAACGAGTCAACGTCAGCAAGCAACGCCGACGTAAATTTCCTTATCGGCGGGGGTGAAATGGGTGCTAGGATGCGAGAATGGGACTGGTCAAAAAGCTCCCTTGGCCCAACACAGCAGTGGCCACAGAGTTTAAAGACTGCCGTGCGAATTATGCTGACTTGCCGCCAACCTATGTTTGTTTGGTGGGGCGAAGAACTCATAAACCTTTATAATGACCCTTATAAGGCTATTATTGGCGGCAAACATCCAGAAGCACTTGGGCAGCCAGCTTCCTGCGTGTGGCGGGAAATATGGGATCAGGTTAGCCCGCGAGCAGAATCAGCGATGTTGAAGAACGAGGGCACTTATGACGAAGCGCTGCTGCTAATTATGGAGCGCAACGGCTATCCAGAAGAAACCTATTATACTTTTTCATACAGCCCAGTTCCTAATGACCAAGGCGACACAGGTGGAATAATCTGTGCCAATACAGACGACACCCAGCGCATTATTGGTGAACGTCAGTTAGCACTTTTGCGCGAACTAGCGGCTAGGACGGCAGACGCGCGGACATTCGATCAAGCCTGTACACTAAGTGCAAATTGTCTGGAAAGCAACCCTTACGATTTGCCTTTTGCAATGATTTATCTGGTTGATCCAAATCAGCAGCAAGTTTTTCTGGCTGGAACGTGCCGCATCGAGCAGAATCATCTAGCAGCCCCTGAAACAGTCGATCTCGATTCTGATTGTGTTTGGCCGTTTGCGGAAGTGATCGAAACGCATCAGGCAAAACTAATTTCTAATTTGGAAGTGTCTTTTAGTAGCTTACCCTGTGGTGTTTGGGAGCGATCGCCCCATCAAGCGATCGCAGTACCAATTGCAGCATCCGGTAAGACGGGAAAAGCTGGTATATTAATTGCTGGATTGAATCCCTTCAGGTTATTCGACGATAACTATAGAAGATTCATCGATTTAGTTGCGGCTCAAATTGCAGCCAGCATCGCCAACGCCCAAGCTTACGAGGAAGAACGCAAACGCGCCGAAGCCTTGGCAGAAATTGATCGTGCTAAAACTGTGTTTTTCAGCAACGTCAGCCACGAGTTTCGTACCCCTCTGACCCTGATGTTGGGGCCATTAGAGGAAACCTTAGCTAATTGTGCCAGCCTACTGCCAGCCAACGAACGAGAGCAGTTAGAAATGGTGCAACGGAATGGACTCCGCCTGCTAAAACTAGTTAACAGTCTGCTAGATTTCTCGCGCATCGAAGCCGGACGGGTTCAAGCTTCTTATGAACCCACCGATTTGGCCACTTTCACCGCAGAACTAGCTAGTGTATTTCGTTCAGCAGTAGAACGCGCAGGGATGGAATTATCAGTCAATTGTCCTTCCCTTCCAGCACCGGTGTATGTAGATCGGGAAATGTGGGAAAAGATTGTTCTTAACCTGCTCTCGAATGCCTTCAAGTTCACGATGACTGGAAAAATCGCGGTAAGCTTGCAGTGGGCAAACGACCATATTGACTTTGCAGTCAAAGATACAGGAATCGGTATCCCAGCAGAAGAAATACCCCATCTTTTTGAACGATTCCACCGCGTCAAAGGGGCGCAAGGACGAACTTTTGAAGGGTCAGGAATTGGATTATCACTGGTGCAAGAATTGGTGCAAATGCATGGTGGAAAAGTCAAAGTAACCAGTGTTTTAGGAGCAGGTAGTTGCTTTACTATATCAATTCCAACGGGATATGCTCATTTGCCTCCAGCCCGGATTAGCGCCCCTCGAACCTTAGCTTCAACTGCATTAGGTGCAACCCCTTATCTAGAAGAAGCTCTGCGTTGGCTACCCGAAGAGAGCAGGGGAAGCAGGGAAAGAAGAGAAGCAGGGGGAGAAGAAATTATTCAAGAAGGCGACTACACATATATAAGTTCTTCTCCTGCCCCTCTGCCCCTCTGCACCTCTGCCAGAATTCTGCTGGCTGATGATAACGCAGACATGCGCGATTATGTCAAGCGGCTGTTAAGTCAGCAGTATGAGGTGGAATCAGTGGCGGACGGTTTAGCGGCTTTGGATTCTGCCCGTGGGCGTGTCCCAGATTTGGTATTGACGGACGTAATGATGCCTGGATTAGATGGCTTTGGACTGCTGCAAGAATTACGGGCCAATCCGCAAACGAAAAAAGTTCCCATCATTCTGCTGTCAGCGCGGGCGGGGGAAGAGGCACGGGTGGAAGGTTTAGAAGCGGGAGCCGATGATTACTTAATTAAACCGTTCTCGGCTCGGGAATTGTTAGCACGGGTGGAGGCAGCCCTAAAAATGGCTCGTCTCCGTGAGGAGGCAATGCAACGAGAGCAAGGGCTACGCATTGAAGCTGAGGTGGCAAAAGCACACTTAGAAACTGTCCTTGCTGGCATCCAAGACCAATTTTTTGTGTTGGATCGGGAGTGGAATTACACCTTTGTCAACGATCGCGTCGCAGAAGTTGTGGGCATCCAAAAGGAAGAGTTGCTAGATCGGATGATTTGGGAACTGTTTCCAGATATGGCCAAAAGCGAGTTTTATACCCAGGTTCATTGGGCGATGGCAGAACAGACGGTTGTTCAGTTTGAATACTTCTATCCTGCTTGGCAACGCTGGTTTGAGAATCGCGTCTACCCCTTTGGTGACGGAGTAAGCATCTTTGTTACAGATATCAGCGATCGCAAACAAGCAGAGAAAGCACTTCGTGAAAGCGAAGAACAGTTCCGCAACATGGCTGACAATGCCCCCTTCATGGTTTGGGTAACAGATACCAATAACTATTGCACCTATCTGAGCAAAAGCTGGTATGACTTTACCGGTCAAACGGAAGAAACGAGTCTAGGATTTGGCTGGTTGAACGCCGTACATCCAGAAGATTACAATGAGGCTAGGAATATTTTCCTGGAAGCTAGCAAGCGGTGTGAGGCTTTCCGCATGGAGTACCGCTTGTACCGCAAAGACGGCGAGTATCGCTGGACAATCGATGCTGCTAATCCTTGGTTTGGGGTGGATGGTCAATTTAAAGGTTACATTGGCTCAGTGATTGACATTACAGAACGCAAGACAGCAGAAGCCGAACGCGATCGCCTCCTGGAACTTGAGCAAGGTGCTAGAACTGAAGCCGAAACAGCCAACCGGATTAAAGATGAGTTTTTGGCGGTGCTTTCCCATGAATTGCGATCGCCTCTCAATCCCATTCTTGGTTGGGCAAGACTCTTACAAACCCGTGAATTTCAGCCAGCAGAGATCAAAAAAGCGATTGCAACCATCGAGCGAAATGCTAAATTACAAGCTCAACTCATTGAAGATTTGCTTGATGTCTCTCGGATATTACAAGGCAAGCTCAATCTGAAGATGTTTCCCGTCAACCTAGTACTGGTGATTGAGGCGGGATTGGAGACAGTGCGTTTGGCAGCAGAGGCTAAAGATATTCAAATTCAGACAATGCTAGATGCTTCTTTGGGGCAAGTTTTAGGTGATTCCGATCGCTTGCAACAAGTAATCTGGAATCTGTTATCGAATGCCGTCAAATTCACTCCTGAAGAAGGAAAAATTAATATTCAACTGGAACGCATTGATTCTCAAGCTCAGATTACCGTCAGCGACACAGGTAAAGGGATCAGCCCTGAATTTCTCCCTTATGTATTTGAATATTTTCGTCAGGCTGATGGCACAACAACCCGAAGGTTTGGTGGTTTGGGGTTAGGATTAGCAATTGTCCGTCATTTGATAGAATTACATGGTGGCAGGATTTGGGCAGAAAGTTTAGGGGAAGGGCAAGGAGCTATTTTTAGAGTTAGGTTACCCCTGATCAAAAAAGAGTTAACCTCAAAACAACAGATAAACATTGATCCTTTAAATGCTTCTTCTACAACTGAAATTCTTACAGGCATTCAAATATTAGTTGTAGACGATGACGATGATACCCGTGAGTTTCATACATTTGTCCTAGAACAGGCTGGGGCAAATGTAATTGCTGTAGCATCAGCAAAAGAAGCACTGCAAGCATTGGCAGAGTCAGAACCAGATATTTTGCTCAGTGATATTGGAATGCCAGAGACAGATGGCTATATGCTAATGCGCCAAATTAGAGCATTGCAGCTAAAGCAAGCTAAACAGATTCCCGCGATCGCTTTAACTGCTTATGCTGGAGAAATAAATCAGCAACAAGCGATCGCATCAGGATTTCAAAGGCATCTGTCTAAACCCGTTGAACCAGATGAGTTAGTCAAGGCAATTGCAACTCTGATTGGTAGGAATGGCTGAGTTCTTAACAAACAACGGGAAGGGGGCAAGGGGACAAGGGGACAAGGGGACAAGGGGACAGGGGGAAAGACACTACAGTTCAGATAAGACTAAAAGACTTGTAGAGACGGCGATTTATCGCGTCTCAAAAACCCAAAATTTTTGCCTTATGACTAATCCTCTAGGAAATCAGGCAGCGTTGTCACTTCAAACCAATATTCCACTAGCATCTGAATATCTCGTTTCAGTTGAGCAAAATTGATTGGCTTAACAATATAGCTGTTGACACCATATTGATAACATACTTCAATATCTTTGGGATTGTTAGAGGTAGTAAACACCACCACCGGAATCATTTTTAAGCTGTCATCCTGTTTAATCCGGCGCAACACTTCTCGTCCATCGGTTCCGGGCAGGTTCAAATCAAGGACAATCAAGCCGGGACGGGGCGCACTTTCGCGCTCAATATACCTGCCAGTGCGATAAAGAAATGCTAAGGCTTGTTCCCCATTTACACACCGTTGGATGGCGATCGCAACGGAAGATCGCCCTAGAAATCTTTGCAGTGCCTCAAAGTCTTCGTTGCTATCCTCCACAATTAAAAGTAGGGGCGTTTGCTGGATTGGGGAGACTGAAATGCGAGTCATCTATTTGCCTCCGCCGACAGGGTAAAGTAAAATGTGCTGCCAAGAGTTGGGATAGATTCCACCCAAATTCTACCACCGTGCCGTTCCACAATTTTGCGGGCAATGGTTAACCCTACGCCAGTCCCACCTCCAAAGTCGTCCCGCCCATGTAAGCGGCGGAAGATTTGAAAGATTTTGTCAAGATGTTCTTCTGGAATGCCAATGCCGTTATCACGAACGTAGAAAGTCAGAGAAGTGGGAGAAATTTTGCTTTCGCCATTTCCTTCAACGCAACCAATTTCAACCCACTTTTGCGGTTTATCATTGTACTTAATGGCGTTGCTGATTAGGTTGCTGAAGAGTTCATTAATCTGAGCGCGATCGCATTGAACGCTTTTTAGGGGTTGAGGAATGCGAAACTCGACTTCGCTTTGGGGTCGGGCAATGGTCAAAGTGCCGATTACCTGTTGCACTACGTCATTCAGATTCACTGGTTGCCGAATCAGTTCGGCGCGTCCCAAGCGGGAGAAATGGAGGAGTGAGTTGATCAGGTCTTCCATTCGCTGCGTCAGGCGCACCAGAGTTTGGAGTTTGGCAATTCCATCGTCATCCAGTACGTCTGCATAGTCTTCCATTAAGAAGTTGGCATAGTTGTGAATGCCCCGCAGAGGTTCCTTCAGGTCATGAGAGGCAACATAGGCAAAGGAATCGAGTTCTTCGTTACTCCGTTGTAATTCAAAATTCATCGATGCCAGTTTGTCTGCCTGGCGCAACACAACACCCACAACCAGGCTTCGCAGTTCAGTAACCGCTTCAACTTCGCAAGGTTTCCAAGGTAGGGCACACCCTTGCACCGTTTCTTGCCACAATGCAAAAGATTTGCGAGGAGACATTCGTAAACTGCCATCTGAGAAAACTTCTACAGGTTTGTTGGGGTTGCCGCCCCAACTCACGCTTTGAATTACTTCTGGACGAAACCAGAGAATGTAATTGTGATGAACTCTAGAAATTTCCAGGGCTAACACTCCACTGGCGATCGCTTGATATGACTCGGCGGCAGGATAATTTTTCGTGAGCGATCGCGTCTCAAACAAGTTATGGTAAAAGTGCGGTTTAATCCAATCGAGTAAGGCATGAACCTCTTCCTCAGAGGGCGTTTTACCCACTCGAATACACTGGTCGCCACTGCATATCGCTGCTCCCGTGGCAGTGACCAGATTAAGTAATTGAGATTTTAGTTGCACCATACCATCCAGGAAATACTCAGCCTGAGATAACTCTTCAACAAATTGAGTTTGCAATGATTTCAATTGGCTTTTGTAATCAATGTCTTCACTCGCTTCTTTGTTTGCCAGTTCCACAGACATCACCTGTCCAATGAACTCGCACACAGTGCGAATATTGTAAGAAATATATTTGGGCGAAGAATGATGACAGGCAATCAATCCCCAAAGCTTTTTTTCGTGCATCAGAGAAATAGACATAGAGGCAGTAACGCCCATATTTTGCAGATACTCTAGATGAATCGGAGAAACACTCCGCAACACCGATAGACTCAGATCGAGGGGTTGATTTGTCAAAGGATTGTTCGCTGGAATTAAGGCGACAGGCTGGTAACTGGCATCTGGAATTAGCCGCAGCCAGTTAAGAGTGTATAGCTGTCGGGCTTGCTTGGGAATGTCAGAGGGTGGATAGTGCAAGTCCAGATAGGGTGTTTCCTGATTGGTGTCTTCAGCGATGACGCTGCCTGCCCCTTCTTGATCAAATTTATAGACCATGACGCGTTCAAAGCCAGTGATTCGCCGGACTTCTGTCACCACAATCTGGCACATTCCCAGTAATGTGGGTGCTTTTTGAATTCGGGTTATTGTTCCTCTTACCTGTTGATAGAAGTTAAAAAAGCTTATTTGTCCCTTCGCTTGTTTCGGCTCCAATTCCAGAATAATGATATTATCTAAACGATGTACAATACCATCAAAATAGATTGATTTGTTTAGGCGCTTAATAGACAAATTGAGGGGATTGATGCTCTCGAAATCTTCCGCCAGACATTGTTGAATCAGCTTAATCTGCTTGACATTGAATAAGTATGACAGAGGCTTGCCCAGCAATTCTTCTGGTTGACGGGCAACAACTTCCTGGCTATTGCTACTTACCTGAATGATTTCCAGGGTGGGAGCTTGCAAAACCAGTAAAACTCCGTGAGGCTGGATCAGATTTGGAATGTGGATCGGTTCGCGATCGCAGTTCGTTAAATCAATCGTCTCATCAGTTATTCTCAACTTCTCAAACTCCTGGTTAGAACTCTGAATTGGGTATTGGATATTGGGAAGATTTAAATATGAGTGAAAACGGAGATTTACTAAAAAGTATTTATACTAAAAATTATTTATTTTTAACCAGTTTAGCTTTTTAATTATATTTAACTTACTAAATAACTTACACTAAAAAGTCTGGCTTCTACTCTTGGCTTAATGTTTCAATCAACAAATCCACCTGCTGCTGTCGCTGCTGCAAAAAACTTTCACACTGACGCAAATACTCAACAGCACTTGCAAATTGGTCAAACACCGCTTCCAATTCTAACTCACCCGCCTCAATGCGAGTAATAATTCCCTCTATTTCAGCAACCTTCGCCTCATAATTCCAACCTTCCATCGAATCAGAACTAGAAGCACTTTTACGTTTAACCATTAATCTCTCCGTGTCCTCTGCGCCTCTGCGGTTCGTTTACTTCTATGGTTCGTTTACTTCTACAACCTTCACTCTAACCCCACCCTGCCCCAACTGAATCAACAAATCTTCTCCCACAGCCAACTCCGCCGCCGAACGAGCGATCGCGCCATCTTCCCTTCTCACCACCGCATAACCACGCTGCAACACTGCTTTCGGGTCAAGAGTTGCCAACTTTTGCCGTAATAATTCTAAATGCTGGCTTGCTTGCTGCGATCGCCCCATCGTAATTTGCACCAAATGCTGACGCTTCCAAGTCAGCTTTTCTACCTCCTGCTGCACTTGCCGATCTAACCGCAAACGTCGCAAACGATTCCGTAATCCTTGCAGTTTATTTTCAGCATTTTCCCCAGAGTCATGCACCGCCTCATATAAAGCCACAACTCGCTGCCGATGTTCAGTATACAACTCTGAAAGTGCTGGTACAACCATTTCTGCCGCCGCAGTTGGTGTATGCACACAGACATCTGCAACTAAATCCGCCAAAGATTCATCTCGTTGATGCCCAATACCAGTAATTACCGGAATAGAGCAACTAGCCAGCGATCGCACCACTCGTTCATCATTAAAGCAAGCCAACTCTTCCACCGCGCCACCACCACGCGATAAAATTAGCACTTCGGCGCGGCCATCTCTTTCCACCCGCTCAATTGCTTTGACGATAGATTCAGGCGCTTGATCGCCTTGTACTGTTGCCGGAGAAAATAAAACGTGTAAACCTGGATACCTTTGCTTGAGGGTTTTTTGAATATCACCCCAAGCAGCAGCCGTTGGGGAAGTGACAACAGCGATCGTTTGAGGGTGGATGGGGAGCGATCGCTTTCTTTGCGCGTCGAACAATCCCTCAGCCAGCAAGCGATTTTTTAGTTGTTGATAGCGCAACGCCTGTAAACCAACACCAGCAGGTAAAGTCTGCCAAACTGATAACTGATACTCTCCCCGTTGTGGATATAGGCGAATACTACCCAAAATAATTATTTGCTCACCAGCAACTGGCATTTGGGCAAGTTTTGGCAATTGGCTATTCCATACCACACATTTAATGCCGGCGGTGCGATCGGGATCTTGCAGCGTAAAAAATAAACCGCTGCGATGGTGGTTAGCACTAGAAACTTCGCCAGTTACCCAAACTTGCCGCAATTGTTCATCTTGCTCTAATAGCAAGCGAATATAGTCAGTTAATCCAGATACTGAAAGCGCTGTCTCAAGAATCAGAGAGTTGGGAAGGTCGAAAGTCATCAAAGATGCCTGAAAGCATTTGTGCTGGAGAGATTCTAGCATTTTAATGAAAACCAAAGCTTAACTGAGTAAACGCTTCAATCTTTTGTAGACATCCTCATCATTGCGCTTACCGACTAAAATGTAAATCTTGCTCAAGAAAACATGTATGACAGACTCTGCTTCTAACAAAAGTTCTGAATTAGTCTCTGTAGCTCAAACTGCCAATTTACTTGGTATAACCCGTCAGCGAGTACACGACTTAATTAAGAATGGTCAGATTATAGCCTGCAAACTAGGGCGTTATTATTACATAGAAGTTGCTGAAGTAGAGAGATATAAGAATCAGCCTACTGGAAAACCCTATCAACCCCGTAGTACAACCTCTCAGAAAAACTCTATTGACAATTGACAATAGAATTTGTAAACTCAAGCTACAATAAAGTACTAAAGGTAAAATCAATGCTCCCTTTTCAACTGATTGCGACTGATGTTGCAACTCAACAAGGATTGCAACAGATTTATAAAAGTGAGTATGGAATTCTCTATCAGGGAGATTGTGTTAAACTCCTCTCAGAATTGCCTAATGAGTCTGTGGATCTGATATTTGCTGACCCACCTTTTAACCTTGGTAAAGAATATGGTGAAGGTGTAAGCGATCAAATGGAGGCAGATAAATATTTAATATGGTCGCAACAGTGGCTTAGTGAGAGCATTCGAGTCCTTAAACCAGGTGGAAGTCTATTTGTATTCAACTTACCCAAATGGTGCATAGAGTATAGTGCATACCTCAATAGGCAAGGAATGTGTTTTCGGCATTGGATTGCTTGTAGAATGCCAAAATCTTTTCCAAGAGGTAAGAAGATGTCTCCTGCTCACTACGGACTAATTTACTACACCAAAGGAGAACCAGCAGTCTTCAACAAAGTCTACACACCCATTCAAGTTTGTCGACATTGCGGTGGAGAAATTCGTGACTATGGTGGGCATCGCAAAAAACTTAATGAGAAAGGTATCAACTTAATGGATGTTTGGGATGCGCCAGAAGACGTTTGGGAAGATGCTTCTGAAACCGAATCTAATGAGGTTTTATGGACATTGACAGAGGAAATATGGACTGACATTCCACCAGTTCGGCATCGTCGGCACAAAAAACGAGTTCCCAACGAACTTGCCCCCATTATGCTAGAACGAATTATTGCAATGGCATCTAATCCGGGTCAAATTGTGGTTGATCCATTTGGAGGCTCTGGCACTACATTTTACGCAGCAGAAAAACTACAACGTTACTGGATTGGCTCAGAAATAGGGGATACACATCCAGCGCTAGAACGATTAACTAATCTGGCTAATGGCATCATAGAACAATGGGAATCGGCAAGAGGAAGCAAGAAATTAAAACAAAGCAACCCAAATGCGTTACAACTTCCAATTCCTTATTCTACATAGAATGTATGCAGGAAACTTTAGACCAAGGCGCGACCATCAGTACCTTTAGTAAGTGTTGGTACATTGCTATCTAAGCGATCGTGTTCAATTACAAATATTGCAAGAAAACCCTCTTGGATTTGAACTGCCCGCCAAACATCAAAGTATGGCTCTAACTCTTCGTAGTTCCCAATTCGATCCGTTAGGTAAGGGTAAAGTTTTCTGCTAGGGAGTACCAAAGCAGCACCTAGAAAAATACCACGTAGTAATCCGAGAATCATTTTATTGACTGCTCGATGGCTTGAGGAAATATTACCAGTTTCCCACTCAAGAGCGAAAAGATAATTGTCAATGACCTTTGTTGCATCAACCTTTCCTGGTGATTTAGTTGCATATTTAATTCGAGTTTCAAGACTCCATCCAAACCGATCTCTCAATGCAATCATGCAAGCTTCTTTAATTGGCTTGACACCATTACCATGCCTTGTTGGATTGATTGTAAAGCTGGATGTACCGGGAGGATAGACAATTAGAGAGATCGCATCACGAATTTCAGTGCGAATGGTACACCAATCGCTTGATTCTTCAAAACTTCCAACACTAATTAAAGAAACTTCTTGAACAATCTTCATCACTAACTCTCACTTGACTTTGTTCCCACCACCCTAGAAGCCATCTACATCTTCCATTTACCCGATGATGCTCCTGTCGTATCGATGATATGCTGAATACCATTGCCTGTGTTGTTTGATAATTTTTTCTTTGAAAACCCTTGCTTACTCAGCTAAAAAAAGCTATCTCTGAATGCAAGTTGGTATCATTGTGCAAAACTACCCTAATCTGGTAGCGATCGAGTTACGATCTTGTCACACCCTTTTTTGATTTGAGAAGTCCTATTCCAGAATTTTCTGGTTAAAATAGTATATCTGTTCTACTCAAGCTCCGAAACCAACACTCCTTAAAACCATATATTTAGATTAGAGGCATTAGAGGCAGAAATGGCTATCAACACCGATACTTCCGGCAAGCAAAAAGCACTGACTATGGTGCTAAACCAGATTGAGCGCAGCTTTGGTAAAGGGGCAATCATGCGCCTGGGCGACGCTACCCGGATGCGGGTGGAAACAATTTCTAGTGGGGCGCTTACCCTAGATTTAGCATTGGGTGGTGGTTTACCCAAGGGGCGGGTCATAGAAATTTATGGGCCGGAAAGTTCCGGTAAGACTACAGTAGCGCTACACGCGCTCGCCGAAGTGCAAAGAAATGGCGGTATTGCTGCCTTCGTTGATGCTGAACACGCCCTTGATCCTACTTATGCTGCGGCATTGGGTGTAGATATTGACAATTTGCTGATTTCCCAACCTGACACTGGCGAATCAGCTTTGGAAATTGTCGATCAGCTTGTACGCTCTGCTGCGGTTGATATTGTAGTCATTGACTCAGTAGCAGCACTGGTTCCCCGTGCTGAAATTGAAGGCGATATGGGTGATATTCACGTTGGTTTGCAAGCGCGGTTGATGAGCCAAGCCCTGCGTAAAATTACGGGCAACATTGGTAAATCTGGTTGTACAGTAATTTTCATTAACCAGTTGCGGCAAAAAATCGGTGTTACCTACGGTAGCCCAGAAACCACGACTGGAGGTAATGCATTGAAATTTTACGCTTCGGTGCGCTTGGATATTCGTCGAATTCAAACCTTGAAGAAAGGTACAGATGAATTTGGTAATCGCGTTAAAGTCAAAGTCGCCAAAAATAAAGTAGCGCCGCCGTTCAGAATAGCAGAATTCGATATTATTTTTGGTAAAGGGATTTCTACCTTGGGTTGTATTGTAGACTTGGCAGAAGAAACTTCCATTATCGTCCGCAAGGGGGCTTGGTATAGTTACAACGGCGATAATATCTCCCAAGGACGAGACAACGCCATTAAGTATCTAGAAGAAAAGCCTGAATTCGCTGAAGAAATTAAGAAACTGGTACGTGAAAAGCTAGATAAAGGTGCTGTTGTTTCTGCTAACTCTGTAGCTAAAGCCAGTGAAGAAGATGAAGAGGAAGATGTCGATTTAGAACCAGAAGAATAAGGAATGTGGATTTATTAATCTGCAATTTTGAATATGTAGTGGGTTACAAAAATAGCTAACCCACTTTTTGTAAAGGATTGATCAGTTATTCGTTAGACATTTCTAGTTCTAATCAGGTAAAAGTAGGGGCACAACAATTAACATTGTTGTGCCCCTACGAATTATATATATTTCACCAAATTGAAAATTATGGCAATTTTCAATTTTTTAACTGGGATTTTATGGTATTTGTCTGCTAAAAAAGCGGTCTAAAATTTCTGATTTCTGTTCTGAACTGAAGTTGTCATAATAATGTTCAAGCTTCTCAAATAGTCGGGAATTTCGGAAAATCTCTAAATTCTCATCTACTTTATCAGGTATATATTTTTGTTTATCACGCGGAAAAGAAAGTATTTCTACTTGATTGTCATTTTTACGATGCACAAGCTGCATCAATAACTCCATTGCTACAGTTGGCAAAACACGGCACGTATAATTCACAAAAAAATCAAAAGTCATATTGCCTAGACGGATGCGATCGCCATCTTCAAGCTTGATCGGCTCTAAAGCGCGATCGCCATTCACAAATGAGCCATTGGTACTGTTGAAGTCTATGAAGTAGAAGCCTTGATCGTCAATATATTGAATAGCCGCGTGGCGACGAGACATATAGTTATCAGCAATGCAAATACCACTGTTCTGATTACGACCTATTGTCCATATCTGCTGTGGCTGTCGTAAACTTTGGGTCTGATTGTCACACAAGTTAGTCATCAAATAAACAGTAGACGTATCCACTACACCATGTACGTAACGTACCTTCATCTTTTTCAACGACGGTTGAGATAGGTTTTCTAGCTGAAGAATTTCATCTAAAAGGCTGCTGTGGTGTTCATACAATTTAAGGAATACTTGATATAAAGTTAATCGCCGTTCTATTTCTGTTTGTGCAAAGTCAGCCATGATATATAAACCTTGTATTGCCTGATTTCGGTTGTGACTATTCTGCTTCAGCCTACAATCAGGGATAATTAATTAATTTTTCACTTTCTACTGCCATCTGAAAACTTGAGTGGCTTAAGAGCGTTAGATTTTACAGCTTTTACTTACCAGAACCCCTGTCGTTTATAGCAATAAAGAGCATATAAATACTAAGGAAAAACTATTGTGATGCTTTATTGTTTATTGTAAATAATCATTTGTTATTTGTAACAGATGATTATTATAAAGATTTGATTAAGAATTGCCAATCATCACCGTATTTTTGCTAGATAATGGGATATTTCTTAATATTTGTAAGAGTGATGGCTATCGAGCAAAGCAACTATAAAAATTCTGAGCTGTTCATAATAAACCAATACGCGCTCTGAATAAATCTAAGTTTTATCAAGAAAAATAAGAGTTGATTTATCATGCCAATAAGAAAATCGAAGCCTTGTGAAACAATATAGTTTCAACTAAGACTTGCTCCTCTTTAAACCTCATTAAAAAGTAGGCAAATAGTCTGGAAGCCAGTGGCTTGCTCTGGCTCCAAAATCTCAACTTTCAACTTACAATAAGCCTCGTTTACCATTGGGGCGGATGGTCATCCAATTTGTTTTTGCTAGTGCTAGCTGCTCATCAGAAATTTTGGCACTAGTGAGATTAGCACCACATAGATTAGCTCCTCGCAGGTTAGCATTGCTGAGATAAGCATTACTGAGGTCTGCACCTCGCAGGTCTGCCCCTTCTAAATCAGCATGGTTAAAGTATGCTTTGGTCAAATTAGCATCCTTGAGATTTGCTTTACTAAGGCTGGCTCTGCCAAAGTCACTATTGTGAAGATTAGCTCCCTGGAGATTAGTTTTTTGGAATTGAGTGGAATGGAAATTTGTTCCTGATAAGTCAGCACCTTGCAGGTTCAACAAACTTAAATTGTGAAGAGCAAAATCTCGTCTTCCCTTTTGATAGGCGGTTAACAAACTTTGGGTATCTAACTTACGCTCAACTTTAGAATTTTGAACTTGCAAACCATTACTGTTGCTGTTAGCTAAAGTAGTTGATTTGCCCATCCCAGAACCCTGGTGTGATCCAGCAGCTTCTGCTGCCTTAGCTCGTCTTGCACGAATTGCTGCCGCTACCTGTGCCACTCCTGCACTGGTGGCAGCAACAGAAGAGTTGTTACATAAAACAGCAGAATTTTCCAGATAGTTGTGTGTTCGCTCTTTAGAACCAGTATCTGATTTAATCAGTAAACCCTTTGCTAAACTTTCTAAGTATGGTTCTATTTCCAATGCTCTAAGAACTTCTGCGGCTGACTGATAGCGATTACGTACAGAAACTTCTAACATCTTTCGTAATACATTGCTCAAGTGATCGCTCACTTGCACAAGTTGCTCCCACATCATCTCGCCAGTGTTGGGATTGTAATCTAAATCTTTAGGAGTTTTGCTAGTCAGTAAATAAATACATGTCACCCCCAGAGCATAAATATCACTGGCATAGACTGGACGCATAGCCATTTGCTCTGGAGGTGCAAAACCAGGAGTACCAATCGCATAAGCAGTTAATGCTGTTTGCCCTGATTGACTGATCGCGCCTTGAGTGACTTGGTTTTTGACGGCACCAAAATCGATAAGTACCATCCTGGCATCTTGAGTGCGACGAATTAAGTTGGCTGGCTTGATATCACGATGGATCACCTTTTGCTCGTGAATGTATTGGAGGAGTGGTAGAATCTCGCTTAAGAATTGCTTGACTCCAGTTTCGGTCAAGATGCCGTTAAGTTTGACCTCCTCCTGCAATGTATCACCACTGATATATTCTTGAACTAAGTAGAATTGTTCATGATCTTCAAAATAGTCTAGCAACCTTGGTACTTGGGGATGATTGCCAATCTTACCTAGAGTTTTGGCTTCTCGTTCAAAGAGTTCTCTGGCCATCTGTAAAACGTGTGGGGCGCTTCCTGATGGGCGTAATTGTTTGATTACGCAACTCGGTTCTCCTGGTAAGCCTTGATCGTTGGCTAAGAAGGTTGCTCCAAAGCCACCTTGACCTAATGGTTTGATCACCTGATAGCGATCGCGCAACAGTAGTTGCGAGCCACAAGACTGACAACTTTGGCTATTTACCAAATTTTCTGGATTGGGACAGATAGGATTTAAGCAGTAGCTCATGCTCTGTCAACTCGCTGCACGAATAATCACGGGGAGCGTTACACTCTCTTTCAATTATTTAGACATTAATCAATTCTTGCCAGGTAATTTTTGCTGGAAATCCTTTGAAGAGTTCCTAAAGTTTACCTGGTATTACGTAAATAGTCGCAAAAATAATGCAATTGATTATACTTATATTAATAAATGTTTGAGTTACTTGTTTACATTGCTAGAACAGGGTAAAGTCTCAGATTTTGAATCCAAAATCCCAGTTGCACTCGAAACACACCAAAGTTGCCATCCAAAATTCAACCAAAATTGGTATTTAGAGGGCAGTGCCCATCCTACAAAAATCGCTGTAGGATTTTGGATGCCCGAATTTGGAGGCAATTTAGAATTATCTCCATTAGTTTTTAACAGACTATTTAGCTGGCTTTCATATTCACACTAATTAGCTGTTCGATAAGTGCAAAAACATCACTGCGGCTGAGTTTCTCTTTACCATTAGCAAGAGCATCAAGGGTGCCATTAGCCAAGGTTAAGGGAATTTGGCAAAAATCTAAGGCTGGACCAGTAGGAAGGTCTTTGGTGTAAGCTTCTGCCAGAGCTAGATTGCGACGTGCATACTCTTGCATATTTTCCGCACTCCAGCCTTCTGGAAAAAAGTCTACCCCACGCCTTAAATCTTCAGTGTGGTTACGCAGGATATTAACTGCTTGCAAACCGCGACCAAACCCAATCGCCTGGGTACGGTTCGTTTGTGTTCCATCGTACCAAGTCCATAAGTCCGAAAGTAACAATCCCACTGCGCCTGCAACCCCAAAGGTATAACGATCCAAATCAGATTCTGTATAAATTTTCCAGTTTCTTTCTGCCCAGTAAGCCATTCGGTCTGACATTGCAGCAGTGGCATCCCAAATTCGAGGTGCAATAGTCTCAGGTGCTAGCAGCAACCATTCTCTAATTCTCAGAGTGACTTCTTCTAAGGTATTTTCATACCCATTAAATTCTGTAAAGAAAGCCTCTACTGCGAAACCATCAACCCCTGCCTGTAATGTCAGGCTAATGCTTCTTAACAGCTTTGCTTTAGTTGCATTATCTATTTCGCGATGATCTTCAATTTCATCAATGGCACGCATACACAAATATGCTGATGCTACTGCTTCTTGTAATCCTGGCGGTAAAAGACTAATTGGGATATAAAAAGTTCGGCTAGTTTCCTTGAGGATTTGCAATGCATCTCTACGTAAATTCATGTTTCCACTCCCCGATTGATTTTGCACCACATGAAGTTTGCAGTTTTTTTGATGATACTGGATATAGTTTTAACTAAACCTTAAAAACTATAGACTATAAGATACGCTAGTATTTCATCTAAAAATTAATAGTTTTTGGTGTTGCAATTAACAAAACTCTCAAATTTATCAAAGTCTAGTCTAGTATATAGGCTTTTGGTTGCAAAAATATGTAAGGTGTTGTTTGATATAGCTTTCATAAAGTTTTAGTGTAGATATAAAGAATTATGCTAATATTTAGTTGATTAGCATCAAATTTTCTCCATGAGCAAACATCCCTTTTAGGGATTTATAAAGTGTTTTAAGTCTGCGTTAATCTGACTAACTCAGTGGCTCAAATTGTCCTTGTCTGGGAAAGTGTAGACACACACCTGGATCAAAATCGGTCAACGGTGCTTTCTTCAGGATTTCTACGTTAGTTAGTCTACCCAGGTGTAATACTTCTAACTCCTGCTACATCTTATGTATTGATTTTAGGTCTGGAGGAAAAATATTGCTGTCAAGTAGTTCCAAGTCGCAGTTAATGTTTTCTTGGGTAGCGATCGCCTCTCTTCTGTAGTATCAATTACTGTTGTATAATTTTGGGCAACAAGTTTTACACTCTCTTTGCCTTGCATTTGCTCCAGCTAGTGGTAGCAATAATTCAGTAACCTCGATAAGTGGGCCGTTGCTCTTGCTGTTTGACTGCCATCAATAAGACTATCATCCAGCACGACCACTGATTATTTTAACTGCGTCGGTTAAAGCACTTTGACATCCATGCTATCCCAGCACTGACAACGCACACATCTGCATGAGTATTTTCGGTAA
The DNA here is from genome assembly GCF_043099725.1 of Nostoc sp. C110. Classification (GTDB taxonomy): domain Bacteria; phylum Cyanobacteriota; class Cyanobacteriia; order Cyanobacteriales; family Nostocaceae; genus Nostoc; species Nostoc muscorum_A. Next base: position 4,097,062 of record NZ_CP171148.1, read on the forward strand.
GCACAGCTTGAACTAGGACTGCTGCCGTTGTCATCGCAACATAAATAGTTTTACCAGCGTCGTTTTGCATATTTTTTCTGAGTTTTAAGCCTAACTTATCTGCTGGAAATACAGTTATAAAGGTCAGAGTAATGAAAAGGTAATCTTAAACCAAATAATTCTGCACACTTCATTTTGCTGTACTCTACACCGTATTTTTTTTCGCCTTGTTACTGATGGTATTTGGTATTTAAATCGCAAAATTGTAAGGGCACAAATATATTGCGCCCCTATGTGTGTGATCTATTTAATTGAAAGTCGATTAATGTTTGGATTACACTTCTACTTAGTTTACCCAACCCAACTATGCTTGAATGATGAAGTCGGAGGCAGTAAGAGTGGGCGCACCAGTAAGTTGTGCAAATTGACCACCAGTGCCGAAACCAGCAGCGCTACCATTTTGGTTGTATAGTAACTGTCCAGTCATAGAGTCGTAGACAATCACAGCATTACTAACCGCTCCTAAGCTAGTGATTTGAAAATCACTGGCGTTACTAAAACCCTTTCCTACAATAGAAGTAATGGCACTAAAAGTAGTTTTATCCAGAACAATCTTGTCACCATCAGAGTGATTGAAGTCAGCGATGGTATCAATACCCGCAGTAGTGCTAGAAAAAGCAACAGTGGTATTGTAGACGAAAGCATCAGCACCACTACCACCGATGAGAATATCATTACCTATTCCACCAATGAGAAGATCATCACCAGCACCACCCCGCAATAAATCATTACCACTGTTGCCATTGATGGTATCATTGCCCCCTTGACCATTAATCACATCGTTGGAGTTGTCAAAACCGACGACGTTATTGTTCAATTCATTGAGAAAGGTGACGGTGTTTCTGTTGAAAATGCTCGTTTGAGTAGAGTTGGCATTGATCACATCAAAACTGTCTGTAATACTGGCTTGTCCGTCAAACAGAATATTACCGATGGCGGGTCTTGTTGCTAATGCGCTTACGTTCTCCAGGTTTTCTAACTTAAAGTTTTGCAGAATAACTTTGGTATTAGCCACGCCTTCAAAAATAACTTCTAAGTCATTGCTATTTTGAGTTAATTGCAGATTTCTCGCAGTCAAGCCAGTCCCAACAAATTGCAAGGTATCTACTTTGGCAATCACCTCAGATGGAGGGTTTGAGTTAGTACCTATACCGCCAAAGCCTGTGATGATGTCATTGCCATTATTTAGCTGGGTAATAAAGATGTCATTGCCAGCAGTGCCATTGATAACTTGAATTTTGGGTTTAACTATGCCACTAATAGCAAAGTCAAAAGAGCTTTCATCACTATCGTTGTTGCTTAAAATCAGAGTGCCACCATAGGTTCCAGGTTTAGTGGTGTTGAGTGCCACTGTGATGGCGGTGGAAGCATTTGCAGCCACACTTGTTGGCAGAGTTCCTACCAAACTAAATCCGTCGGGAAGTTTGAGATTACTGAGGTTGAGTGCAGCTGTACCTGTGTTCTTGATGGTAAAGGTTTTGCTGAGAGTATTACCAGTAATGACATCACCAAAGTTAATCGCAGTAGTGCTGCCATCTGCAATATCAACTGTGCCGTTAAGAACTTGAATTTCGGGAGCCGGAGCGGGTTTAACTATGCCATTAATAGCAAAGTCAAAAGAGCTTTCATCACTATCGTTGTTGCTTAAAATCAGAGTGCCACCATAGGTTCCAGGTTTAGTGGTGTTGAGTGCCACTGTGATGGTGGTGGAAGCATTTGCAGCCACACTTGTTGGAAGAGTTCCTACCAAACTAAATCCGTCGGGAAGTTTGAGATTACTGAGGTTGAGTGCAGCTGTACCTGTGTTCTTGATGGTAAAGGTTTTGCTGAGAGTATTACCAGTAATGACATCACCAAAGTTAATCGCAGTAGTGCTGCCATCTGCAATATCAACTGTGCCGTTAAGAACTTGAATTTCGGGAACCGGAACAGGTTTAACTATGCCATTAATAGTAAAGTCAAAAGAGCTTTCATCACTATCGTTGTTGCTTAAAATCAGAGTGCCACCATAGGTTCCAGGTTTAGTGGTGTTGAGTGCCACTGTGATGGCGGTGGAAGCATTTGCAGCCACACTTGTTGGCAGAGTTCCTACCAAACTAAATCCGTCGGGAAGTTTGAGATTACTGAGGTTGAGTGCAGCTGTACCTGTGTTCTTGATGGTAAAGGTTTTGCTGAGAGTATTACCAGTAATGACATCACCAAAGTTAATCGCAGTAGTGCTGCCATCTGCAATATCAACTGTGCCGTTAAGAACTTGAATTTCGGGAACCGGAACAGGTTTAACTATGCCATTAATAGCAAAGTCAAAAGAGCTTTCATCACTATCGTTGTTGCTTAAAATCAGAGTGCCACCATAGGTTCCAGGTTTAGTGGTGTTGAGTGCCACTGTGATGGTGGTGGAAGCATTTGCAGCCACACTTGTTGGAAGAGTTCCTACCAAACTAAATCCGTCGGGAAGTTTGAGATTACTGAGGTTGAGTGCAGCTGTACCTGTGTTCTTGATGGTAAAGGTTTTGCTGAGAGTATTACCAGTAATGACATCGCCAAAGTTAATCGCAGTAGTACTACCATCTGCAATATCAACTGTGCCGTTAAGAACTTGAATTTCAGGGGTGGCAATGGTGTTGTGGGGGGCTTCGTATGCACCAATATCAATCACTGCCGTGCCATTCCCATCGCCATCTTGAGGAGTTTTATTAGTTATACTATTGAAAATATTGGAACCAGCATCAATTGCGGGACTACCAGGTTGGAGACTAAAGTTACCATTGGCTGGATTAACAAACAACGGGTCTTTGTTTAAAATATTCCCTGAACCTGTAACGTTCAAAACTCCGTTGTAAGCAAGGTTATTGTTGAATGTAAGATTAGTAGACTTATTGCTGACAATAAGAGACTCCCCCTTGCTTCCATACAGAATATTGTTATAGACTCGAACATTTTTAGCATAGTTAAGGAAAATTTCTCCGTCTGAAAGTACTTTTGAATTTTGGTAAATTGTATTATTAACAATGTCTACAGGGTTTTCTCCTTTCAAAATCTGAATACCTGCCCCGCCATTGTTGTAAGTTAAGTTGTTACTGATTAAAGCTTTACCAGCGTAAGCAACATCTCCAACATAAGAAGTGTCAAGCATTATTCCATGACCTTCAGTTATTTTTCCTACTACCTTCCAAGGAACTAATGATTGATTATCAAAAACAGTATTGCCTTTTATAATTACTTTGTAATCTGTCGTGTTGTTATCGGAATTCCAAAGGTTAAGCATAGTAATACCTTGTGTACCATAAGGTGAGTACCATGCATTTCCAGTAACGACATTATTTTCTACTGTAATGTAGTCTGCTTGTGTTGTTGCAATTCCTCCTCCTGGAAACTTGGAGATATTATTATTACTAATTGTGATATGACTTGAATGTTGATTTGGATTGTCACTGCTGACGGTAACAAAAATACCATTTCCAGATGTTGCTGGATTATTTAAATTGTCTTTTTGGTTAAGTGCATCTTCTAATGTAAGATTGTCCCGATTTCCTACCAATGTTAAGCCTTCAATTGCTATGTAGGTTGAGCCTGTAATTGATATAGCCTGCCAATTTTTTGCGTTTGCTTCTAAAACAGGTGTGTGCCCAGGTAGTGCCTTAAATGTGATCGGTGCATTAGCCGTACCTTGCTTATTTGCAATACTCAAGATATTGGCGTAAGGCGAGGTGTAAGTACCATTCATCACGTAGACTGTATCACCTGCCTTCACCAAGTCGGCAGCTTTTTGGAGGCTGCGAAATGCATCTCCCTGGCTCAAACCATTAGATTTATCATTGCCTGTTCCAGAAACGTAATATGTAGCCATCTGTTTACTCCGAATGGGTGTAGGGGGGAATTTGTAGTACAATCTCAGCAACTTTATTCAGTTGCTAAGTAGTTATTTAAATGAGTAATCTATCTAGACTTTTCAGGACAGTCATAGTTGTTCGATCGCAACTGGAAATCGCGTCGATTATAGAAACGCTGTTGTAAAACGGAAATTTTTTCTGTTAACCGTTAATGGTTAAATTGGGGATGTAGATACCGTTGATTATTAGTGTTTTATTAAGAGGAATCGGACGATTAGCACATGAATACGTGGCACAAAGACTGAGATATTTGCTATCTTCTTTGAGCTTGTTATTAGACATTTTGTAACTGCTAGAGTTGGATTCGGATTGAATCGTATCTTCATCTATAGCAGCTGCGATCGCTGCTCTTTATGAGCTAGCTTTACTTATCTGCTATATTCAATACAACGATCATAAATTGGCATAATAATTCCTCTAAACTTTATCCGTTGTCTGAGGTCAGGAGGTTGCTAAATGGGTATGGTAAAATGTACCCCTGGCTGATAACTGGGGACTTAAAGTTATAGTGAGCAAAGTTGAATTGGTTGAAACTTTAGTGAGTTGAACCCTTAACTTAAGGGGACTAATGTAACAACTGAGCCGAACCTGTTCTAAGCGGTGTAACTCAATCCTTGTGAACTTGTTTAAAATTAACCTTTACAAATAGTACTTGGTATCAGTAAATGTCCTGAACATAGTAAGTTTTTTTACAACAAATTCAAAAAAACTATGGAGATGGAATGGTGAAGTCCTGTTAATTTGCAGTGATATGGGAATGAAAAGTGCTTTGTGCGAGGATATGATGAAGTTTGTCTAAATATTCGGCAGGCTACGCTTACACCAAAGAACGATTATCTAGTAAATAGGGTAAATCTTTGTTGTTGCGATCGCACATGAGGGAAGAGGGTTTTTCTAAATCGCCAAAATATTAACTAAACTTGCTTATTATTTATAGCGATGATGCCTTTTCTACCGCCTTCACTGCCCGAATATAGTCCTGATCACAGTTTCTACTGTTGATAAGTCAAATTACTTGGGTACGATTGATTCATAGTTCTCGTAACGCTGTCATACTTTAAGTATTTTTTCTTCTGAGAAGATACCGTTAATGTGGACTCGTTTACTTTTCGGATAACCCAAAATTCAACATCTCTAAATCGCCCATGATTGAAATTGACGGTTCCTACGGAGAGGGAGGCGGACAAGTTCTTCGCACTTCCTTAAGTCTAGCCGCCATTACTGGTGAACCCATACGGATTGCAGGCATTCGCGCTGGACGCAAAAAGCCAGGATTAGCAGCACAACACTTAACAGCCGTTCGGGCTGCGGGTAGAATTTGTAATGCCCAACTACGGGGTGATGCTTTGGGTTCAATGTTGCTGGAATTCATTCCAGGTAGTGCTGTGCAAGCTGGAATTTACACCTTTGATGTGAGTAAAGCACAAGAAGGTGGTTCTGCGGGTGCGATCGCTCTTGTTTTACAGACAATTCTCTTACCTTTAGCACTAGCAACGGGTAATTCTCAGGTAACGCTAAAGGGTGGAACTCATGTAAACTTTAGCCCGACTGTAACCTACATTGAGCAAGTTTATCTGCCAATACTGCAACGTATGGGAGTAGAAGCCCAAGTTAAGTTAGGCGCTTGGGGGTGGTTTCCTCAAGGTGGGGGAGAAATAGAGTTACAGGTAATTGGTGGTACTCAACTCGGCGGGATCAACTTGCTGGAAAGGGGAGAGTTAAAACAGGTGCGAGGAATAGCAGCAGTAACGGAACTACCTTCTCATATTCCGCAACGGATGGCGAATCGTGCGGAGAATTTGTTACGGGAAGCGCATTTGAAAGTTCGTGTACAGACTTTACGAGAAAAAGGTGTGGCACCTGGAGCAGGTATTTTTTTAACTGCTGAGTATCAAAACAGCTTGACTGGCTTTGGTGGATTCGGGCGTTTGCGGTTGTCGGCAGAGACAGTTGCAGAGATTGCTTGTCAGCAACTGCTTGAATTTCATCATACTGGTGCAGCAGTGGATGAACATTTAGCAGATCAGTTATTATTGCCAGCTACTTTAGCGTCACAAGAAAGTCAGTATCGGGTGGCTGAAGTAAGTAGACATTTGACTACGAATGCCGCAGTGATTGAACAGTTTGGACTGGCGCAAATTACGGTAAATGAAGCTGAAAAGATAGTATCTGTAAAGAGTTTAACTAGTTTAAACAAGTGATATTATTTTAGTAGCACTTGATAATAAACTACTTTATAGGACTAGCTGAAAATCAAAATTAATACTGTTATATCTTATCTTTTCAACTAAAAACAGCAACTTTGAGCAGATAACTTTAATAAATATAGGACTTACGCAAACAATAGTCAAAACCATTATTTTCAGGTAGTGACAATTCATGAATTCCCGCTAACGTGTGTAGTTTTACGTAAGTCCTAAAATATTAAAAACTACTTTTAAAAGATCGTAAATGTAATCAAATTTGCAATAAATAATAAAGTTAATAATTTCAATGATTTTTACATTACTTAACTTAACTTACTTTCATTTATTCTCACCTACTTACTTTATGTAGAAAGTTGCATTTGTTGCAATAATAAGCAACTGACCAATTTACAAGGTGACTGCAAGTTTCGTTGAAACTAAGTTCAGTCGTTCCTAATACTTATTACTTACCTAACATAATCGGAAGAGTGGTATCACAAGGATGAGAAGGCGTTTTACACTACCTGCTTTTGGCCCACTCTTCACCCCTGAAGAGGAAGAGTTTGCCCGAACTGGTATGTTCACAGAAACGGCTTAAACATTAATACAGTAATACATTAGGACTTACGCAAAACTACAGCCGTTAGGGGCAATTCATATAGACGCAAAGCGGTGGACGGGTTCGACATCAAGGAACTGGCGATCGCGTACCCTGCGCGTAGGGCTTGTTGCCCCTAAAAGAAAATTAGGGTTTCGGCTATTGTTTGCGTAAGTCCTAAATCCAGTTCAATTAAAAAATTTGCATAATCGATAATTTGGTGTAGAGACGTTATGTTACAACATCTCTACAGGTCCCTAAATCTACATCTCTCCCAGAATGATGATTGAGAGGGTACAGAAACCTGGTAGATTTAGCTATCAGCGAGTAAAAACTGGTGAAGATGAAAGTCCTGGTTATTGGTGGTGATGGATATTGCGGTTGGGCAACTGCTCTTTACCTTTCCAATCGAGGTTATGAAGTTGGAATTTTAGATAGTTTGGTGCGGCGGCACTGGGATAATGAACTAGGTGTCGAAACTCTCACTCCGATCGCACTAATTCAACAACGTCTCCAGCGCTGGCAAGATTTGACAGGTAAATCTATCGATTTGTTCATCGGCGATATTACAAATTACGAATTTATTAGCAAAACCTTACATCAATTTCAGCCAAATGCCCTAGTGCATTTTGGTGAACAGCGTTCGGCCCCATTTTCCATGATTGACCGAGAACACGCAGTTCTCACCCAGGTCAATAATGTAGTTGGGACGTTGAACTTGTTGTACGCCATGCGGGAAGATTTCCCCGACTGTCATTTGGTGAAGCTGGGAACGATGGGTGAATACGGTACACCCAACATCGACATCGAAGAAGGGTATATCACCATTGAACACAATGGACGCAAGGATACCTTACCTTATCCCAAGCAGCCTGGTTCGATGTACCATTTAAGCAAAGTTCATGATAGTCATAATATCCACTTTGCTTGCCGGATATGGGGATTGCGAGCAACTGATTTAAATCAGGGTGTAGTTTATGGTGTCTTAACCGAAGAAACGGGGATGGACGAACTATTGATTAATCGGCTGGATTACGATGGTGTGTTTGGTACAGCACTAAACCGCTTTTGTATTCAAGCAGCAATTGGACATCCCTTAACTGTCTACGGTAAAGGCGGACAAACTCGTGGGTTTTTGGATATTCGGGATACAGTACGATGTGTAGAATTAGCGATCGCTAACCCTGCACAACCTGGTGAATTCCGCGTATTTAACCAATTTACCGAACAATTCAGCGTCGGTGACTTGGCATTGATGGTGAAAAATGCTGGTAACGCTATGGGATTGAAGGTAGAAATCAATCACTTAGATAACCCCAGAGTTGAGAAAGAAGAACATTACTTCAACGCTAAAAACACTAAATTGCTTGATTTAGGTTTACAGCCTCACTTGCTCTCTGATTCTCTACTCGATTCTCTGTTAAACTTTGCTATTAAGTATCAGAAACGAGTCGATCACAAGCAAATTATGCCCAAAGTCTCTTGGCACAGAAATTAGGTAAACCCCAGTAAATCGTGGGTCTAAAATTGGTCGTCATATCTTAGCACAATATGACGACCAATCAATTATTATTTATCAGGCGCATCATCCAGCTATTAAGCTGTTCTATATTTAAATTGCATAAACTGGGCGCTTATGTTGCCCACGCCACAAGAGTTATGTTTAATTCGATTATGCGAATTAGATGTTTTATAGCTTACTAAATTTTCCGTTTAGCACAGTTATTATGACTGTGCAAAATTGATTGCAGCACACGAGACAGTTTATTCTGTGTTTAATCGCAAAATGCACTCTGAAGCTGAGATTATCTGCCTGTACTGAATAGTTTTTTATGAGAATTGCCCTATTTACTGAAACCTTTTTACCCAAGGTTGACGGCATTGTAACACGCCTGCGCCATACTGTTGACCATCTACAGCGTAGTGGTAATCAAGTGCTGGTGATTGCCCCTGATGGAGGCATCACTGAACACAAAGGCGCTAAAGTTTACGGCATTACTGGCTTTCCTCTGCCATTGTATCCAGAATTGAAAATGGCACTTCCCCGCCCAGCTATTGGTTATGCCTTAGAAGAGTTTAAGCCAGATGTGATTCATGTCGTGAATCCAGCCGTTTTGGGTTTAGCTGGCATATTCTACAGCAAAATCCTCAAAATACCCTTAATAGCCTCTTACCATACCCATTTACCCCAATATCTTCAACATTACGGCTTGGGGATGCTGGAAGGTTTTCTTTGGGAACTGCTCAAAGGCGCTCATAATCAAGCAGCGTTGAATCTGTGTACCTCCACAGCAATGGTGGAGGAACTGACAGGACATGGGATTGAACGTGTAGATTTATGGCAGCGTGGGGTGGATACAGAATTATTTCACCCCGATTTAGCTAATGTAGAGATGCGATCGCGTTTATCCCAAAATCATCCAGAAAGTCCATTGCTACTTTACGTTGGGCGGCTTTCTGCTGAAAAAGAAATTGAGCGCATCAAACCAATTTTAGAAGCAATTCCCGAAGCGCGGTTAGCATTGGTTGGAGATGGCCCACACCGTCAAGCACTGGAAAAACACTTTGCTGGCACAAATACTTATTTTGTTGGATATCTTATGGGACAAGAATTAGGTTCTGCCTTTGCGAGTGCTGATGCCTTTATCTTCCCTTCCCGTACAGAAACACTAGGCTTAGTACTACTAGAAGCGATGGCTGCTGGCTGTCCCGTGGTAGCAGCCCGTTCGGGGGGAATTCCTGATATTGTGACAGATGGGGTCAATGGATATCTTTTTGAGCCAACAGAAGATGTTAAAGGAGCCATCGATGCTACTGTTCGCCTCTTAGAAAAAAAAGAACAACGAGATATCATCCGTCAAAATGCTCGCCAGGAAGCAGAAAGTTGGGGTTGGGCAGCTGCAACCAATCAGCTACAAGATTACTACCAGAAGATAATATTTTCTGAGCAGTTGGCAAAATAAGAGGTAGGGAGTGGGGAGATGAGGGAGCAGGGGAGGCAGGGAAAAAAGAATTAATAACCATGCCCTATGCCCAAAATCTAAAATCTAAAATTCCCATGACCGAAACAGACTCATAATACAAGCCCATTTCTTTATGGGGATTATTAATTTTGAATTTTGAATTTTTAATTCGGAGCGAAGCGACGTGACACTCCCCAACCCTGGCAGCGTCTTGGCTACATTAACTGAACTAACTCAAGTTAATCGGACTCACGCCTTATTACGTCGCGTAAAAGATTTATCTGTTAATGAATTTGTTTGCCTACTCGACTTCATAACTGCTGAGTTCCAGCAATTTCTTAGAGCTATTGAACTAATCAATAATGAAGCTCTAGAAACTATGTTAGAGAAGGTACTAGAAGCTATCACACTTAAAATAGGTCAAATCCTGCAAGCAGAACACACAGCCATTTTTTTAGTTGACCATGATAAAGGTCAACTATGGTCAAAAGTTCCGCAAGATAATAGCCAAAAATTTTTAGAAATTCGTACTCCTATGACTGTGGGTATCCCCGGTCATGTTGCCAGTACAGGTCAATATTTAAATATATCTGAAACTTATACTCATCCTTTATTTAGCCCAGAACTTGAAAAACAAATGGGCTACAAAATTCATAATATTTTATGTATGCCTGTTATCAGCAGCAAAAACCAGATTGTTGCGGTAGTTCAACTGGCTAATAAAACCGGGAATGTTCCGTTTAATCATGATGATGAAGAACGTTTTCGAGACTTTGCCGCTTCTATTGGTATCATTCTGGAAAGCTGCCAATCTTTTTATGTAGCCGCTCGGAATCAACGAGGCGCAACGGCTTTGTTACGCGCAACTCAGACATTGGGGCAAAGTCTGGATTTAGAAGCAACTTTGCAAATAGTCATGGAACAAGCTCGAATTTTAATGCAAGCAGACCGCAGCACGCTGTTTTTATATCGTAAAGAGATGAGCGAACTCTGGACAAAAGTTGCGGCGGCGGCAGATGGCACAAACTTGCTAGAAATTCGTATTCCCGCTAACCGAGGCATTGCTGGCTATGTGGCTTCTACTGGTCAAGCCTTAAATATTTCCGATGCCTACAAAGACCCCCGCTTTGACCCAAGTACAGATAGAAAAACTGGTTATGTGACTCGCAATATTCTATGTTTACCAGTATTTAATTCTGCAAATGAATTAATTGGGGTAACTCAATTAATTAATAAGCAACAAAACAGTTTTACTGCTTCTGATGAAGAGTTTATGCGGGCTTTTAATATTCAGGCGGGAATTGCCTTAGAAAATGCTCGTCTGTTTGAAAATGTATTGTTAGAAAAACAGTATCAAAAAGACATTTTGCAAAGTCTGTCAGATGCAGTGATTTCTACAGATATGGCAGGTCGAATTGTCACAATTAATGATGCAGCTCTGGAATTATTGGGTTGTCCTGTAAAAAATACCAATACCAAAATTAACAAGCTTTTGTGGGAACAAAATTTGATTGGTCGCTTAGTTTGGGAAGTTGTGCCGATTGAAAATCTCCAAATGCGACTCGAAGATAGTTTAAAAACTGGAGCTAAACATTATGTGCCAGAGCAAACTTTGATGGTGGGAATTTCTCTAGTTAAGAATGCTGTTAGCGGTAGCGGGACGTTTAGCGCTCAGTACTCAATTTTAGCACTGTGCGATCGCACTAACCCCAATGTATTCATTCCCTGGAATCTCCCCCTCACACCCGAATCTGAGTTTTTTAGCCCTGATGAGGTGCAAACATTAGAACGCAGTACAAATCTCACTGTCAATCCCCTAACTAACCCAGAAGGCGGCGTTCGGGGTGGTTTGGTGGTGTTGGAAGACATCAGCCAGGAAAAACGGATGAAAACTACCATGTCTCGCTACCTAACGCCTCATGTAGCCGAACAAGTCATGGCTCTGGGAGAAGATGCTTTAATGGTGGGTGAGCGTAAGGACGTAACCATCTTGTTTTCTGATATCCGAGGCTACACAACACTTACAGAAAATATCGGTGCAGCTGAAGTATTATCCTTGCTCAATCAGTATTTTGAAACGATGGTGGAGGCGGTTTTTAACTACGAAGGCACGCTCGATAAATTTATTGGTGATGCGTTAATGGCGGTATTTGGTGCGCCGCTACCTCTGACAGAAAATCATGCTTGGAGGGCTGTGCAGTCAGCGTTAGATATGCGACAACGCTTAGAGGAATTTAACCAGCGACGAATTATCCAGGCGCAGCCACAAATTCGTATTGGCATTGGCATTAGTTCTGGAGAAGTTGTTTCGGGTAATATTGGTTCCCGCAAACGGATGGATTACACCGTAATTGGAGACAGCGTAAATTTGAGTTCGCGCTTGGAAGCGGTAACTAAAGAATATGGTTGTGATATTATTTTAAGCGAATTTACTTATCAGATGTGCAGCGATCGCATTTGGGTGCGCCAGTTAGATAAAATCCGAGTCAAAGGGAAACACCAAGCAGTTAATATCTACGAGTTAATTGGCGATCGCAGCACCCCTCTAGATGCCAACACCCAAGAGTTTTTGTATCATTATCATACTGGACGCGCTGCTTATTTATCGCGCGACTTCTCACAAGCGATCGCTTGTTTTAAAGCCGCCAAATACATCCAACCCAAAGACCAAGGTGTTGATATCCACCTAGAACGTGCGCGTAATTATTTACAAAATCCGCCCCCAGAGTCATGGGATGGTATTTGGACAATGCTTACTAAGTAGTTATGGGTCATTGGGCATGGGTTATTAATTCTTCTCCCCCTGCTTCCCCTGCCTCCCCTGCCCCTTGTTCCCTTCCCCCTGCCCTCCGCCTCCTCAACCTTCAACCTCCCCCTGGTCATCCTGAAAGGGGTCTTCACCAATTCGCAGTTCTTTCTTTGAGTGTTTCAACTGTTTCCATAGATCCCTTATTTGTTTGTAAGCTTCACCTGGAGGCAGCTTTCCACCTGTTTCTAAGTTGCAAATGTAGCTTACGCGTTGGGCAAATTCCTGTAGATTCGCATTAAAAACCAGGTTTTCTGGCTTTACTTGACCGTAGTAGCGACCACGAGGGTAGAGAAAATCATCCTTATTCACTATTTTGTTCTCCATTTATTAATTCACCTTCTATTTGAATGTCTGAAGCGAAATCACTAGCTACCTTAATCTTTATTACTTTCTTCAGACTGGGGAAAAGCAAACCATCCAACTCTTTTTCCAATTGTTTATGCAGGAATTAGTTGATTCAGATTATGAGACTAGAGGATAAAGCTTGAAATGCTTTTGTTGTAAATGTTACAGAAAAAATGTCTGTTAAAGTAACTGCTGCTAAAGTAACTAGAGAGAATATTTGATTTTCCTCCCGGTCATCAATTTATCTCATCTTAATTTATGAAGTTCAAATTGTAATTAACTTCAGTCCAAACCCTGAATTAAAAACTATTAAAACATATAAGTATATCTCACTAAAGAAGTTTTGCAAGAATAGTTACTTTTTAAACAGTAATACTACTGACAAGAGGATACTAGAACCAGAGTCACTTGTCCTCTGTTAAAAGTTAGAGATTCAATTGTTAATATTTAGCAACTGGCTAATGAGGGCATTGAGTATTGAAAAGATACAGAGGGGCGGAGTGCTGCTCTTGCTGAGGGCAAAATTCTCCCTTGTTTACCTCATACTTTTCTGCTAAATTCTCCGCATCCTTACATCCTCTTCAAAAATCACCGATGGCTAATAGTTAATAACTAAAGATAAAATGGTTAAGCCCGAAAGGACAAAAATCGTCCATCGCCTAGAACTTTAACTGCCACCATGTCTGTGAATTCCAAGTTATACGAAGGCAAAGCAAAAATTCTCTATACAACGGACGATCCGGAAGTCTTGTTGGCTGATTTTAAGGACGATGCCACGGCGTTTAACGCCCAAAAACGTGGCAGTATCCAAGGAAAGGGAAAAATAAATTGTAGCATTTCCAGCCAGCTTTTTAAACAGTTAGAGGCTTATGGTATAAAGACTCACTTTATCGACAGCCCTACCCCGAATCAGATGCTGGTGAAGGCAGTAAAAATTTTACCCTTAGAAGTAGTTATCAGAAATATTGCAGCTGGCAGTCTGTGTCAACAAACAGGCTTGCCAGTGGGTACAATTCTGAAACAGCCTTTGGTTGAGTTTTATTACAAAAACGATCACTTAGGAGATCCTTTGCTCACACGCGATCGCCTTTACCTGCTAGAACTAGCTACTGCGGAACAAGTAGATGCAATTACACATCTAGCATTGCAAATCAATGAATTTCTCAATAAATTTTGGCAGCAATGCGGCATCACCCTAGTAGACTTCAAGCTAGAGTTTGGTTTGGACTCACAACAGCAGTTGCTCTTGGCAGACGAAATTAGCCCCGACACCTGCCGTTTGTGGGATACCACAGAAGAGGACTCAAATCGCCGGGTAATGGACAAAGACCGCTTTCGCCGAGACTTAGGAAATGTAGAGGATGCTTACCAGGAGGTTTTACAAAGAGTGCTAAAAGCAGTAGAAACTACAACTTAAACAGGTAAAAACCAAAAGGTCAGAAGGAATTATATTTAACTTTTGCCTTTTGCCTTTTGCCTTGTAAAGTAAAAAAGCAAAAGAAAAAAATTATATTTTGAATTTTACCTTTGGCATGAGGGCATTATTGCCTTGTGATCGTGTGTGTGTGGTCGTGAAGAGGAATCATAAGTAAAATGCGTTTATCTCCCGTATTGCTGGCAGCAATAGCAATTACAGTCCCTTTGGGCGGCTCATTGAGTGCAAAAGCAGAAACTGCCAAAACTTCAAAACAGACAACAGAAGTTTTGACACTAGAAACAAATCAGCAGCCAGAAAAGGACACTAGTCAGCTTGACTCTAGTAAAAATCTCAAATCTCGATCTAATCTCACAGGGATTATAGAGGCACAGAAATCTCGGATTGTCGCAGTTTACCCTGCTAATCCGACACCAGGGGTAATAGTGCCAACCTCCACAACGCCAAAAACTGCACAACAAACCCCTCAAATCAATCCCAGCCCAACTCAACAGCCCTCTCCAGCCCCAGACATCCCACCGCCAGAAATTCAACAACCAACGCCTTCCCAAACTCCTGAGACGACTCCAGTCCCAGAGAACGTCAATCCACCGACAACAGAACCTTTATTACCTACAACTCCAGAACCATCTACCGCTCCAGACGTTCCATTTCCAGATGGTCAACAACGAACACCTGCTCCAAGACCAGGTGCTACACCCAGTCCGCAGAATGTTAACCCGCCGACAACTCCAGAAAGTACTCAACCCAACACAGCCCCGGATGCCAATGACCCCCGCGTACTGGTGTCGGAAGTACTCATTAGATCCCAGTCTGGGCAACTATCACCAGAACTGGAAGAACAAGTTTACAGGGTAATTCGTACCCAACCAGGACGAACAACAACTCGCAGCCAACTGCAAGAAGATATTAACGCCATCTTTGGTACTGGCTTCTTCTCCAACGTCCAAGCATCGCCAGAAGATACCCCCTTGGGAGTGCGGGTGAGCTTTGTTGTACAGCCTAACCCCGTCCTGAGCAAAGTAGAAGTGCAAGCCAATCCTGGCACTGGCGTTCCCTCTGTACTCCCACCTACTACTGTGGATGAAGTATTTAAGGAGCAGTATGGCAAAATCCTCAACTTGCGTGACTTGCAAGAAGGCATCAAGCAGTTAAACAAGCGGTATCAAGACCAAGGTTATGTTCTAGCCAACGTCATTGGAGCGCCACAAGTCTCTGAAAACGGAGTTGTTACCCTACAAGTAGCAGAAGGTGTAGTAGAAAATATTAGAGTCCGGTTCCGCAATAAAGATGGTCAAGAGACAGACGAGAAGGGACAACCAATTCGTGGACGGACACAAGATTACATCATTACCCGAGAATTGGAGTTGAAGCCAGGGCAAACATTCAACCGCAACACGGTGCAAAAAGACCTACAGCGCGTGTATGGACTAGGGCTATTTGAAGATGTGAATGTCTCCCTAGACCCTGGTACTGACCCCAGCAAGGTGGATGTAGTCGTGAATGTAGCGGAACGCAGTAGTGGTTCTATTGCGGCTGGGGCAGGGATTAGTTCTGCTAGCGGACTTTTTGGAACAGTTAGCTATCAACAGCAAAACCTGAACGGTAGAAACCAAAAACTGGGCGCAGAAGTGCAGGTGGGAGAACGGGAACTGTTATTTGACGTGCGATATACAGACCCTTGGATTGCGGGAGATCCTTACCGGACTTCCTACACAACCAATCTTTTTCGCCGCAGTTCCATTTCCTTGATTTTTGATGGCAAAGATGAAGATATTAGGACTTTTGACCCAAATAATGCCAGTAATACAGATTCTCAGGATCGCCCCCGCATTCTCCGTCTAGGTGGCGGTGTCACCTTTACCCGTCCGCTTTCCAGCAATCCTTACAAAACTTCCGTTTGGACTGCCTCAGCAGGTTTACAGTATCAACGAGTTTCTGCCCGTGATGCCGATGGCAATCTCAGAAAAACAGGAGCGGTATTCAATGATGATGGAGTTCCGCTCGACGAGAATGGAAACCCCACCGCCAATAATCAACCACAAGAAATTCCACTTACCTTGTCTTCGGAAGGTGAAGACGATTTACTACTGCTGCAACTGGGGGCACAGCGCGATCTCCGTAATAACCCATTGCAACCAACTAGCGGTTCTTATCTTCGCTTCGGGGTTGATCAGTCGGTTCCCATCGGACTAGGAAACATTCTTCTCACCAGATTGCGGGGTAGCTACAGCCAATATTTACCCATTAAGCTGATTAACCTTACCAAGGGGGCGCAAACCTTAGCATTTAACCTGCAAGCAGGAACTATCCTTGGTGACTTGCCCCCCTACGAAGCCTTTACTCTTGGCGGTAGCAACTCCGTCCGGGGTTACGAAGAAGGAGCATTAGGTAGTGGACGCTCTTACGTGCAAGCATCAGTTGAATATCGGTTCCCAGTTTTTTCAGTAGTCAGTGGCGCACTATTTTTTGATCTCGGCAGCGATTTGGGAACCAGTACCAGGGCGGCTGAAGTATTGAACAAAAATGGTAGTGGCTACGGTTATGGTCTTGGCGTTCGCGTCCAGTCTCCACTGGGGCCAATTCGTATTGACTACGGTGTCAACGATGACGGAGATAGTCGGATTAATTTCGGTATTGGCGAAAGGTTTTAGTTTGTCATTGGTCAGTTGTCATTAGTCATTAGTGGATCACAAAGGACAAATGACAATTAGCTTGCTAATTTTGACATTTACCTCAATACTGTTCCGATAAAGGGATTAATGACTTTTTTAGGGGAATATCAGGGACTTTACCAAAACAGACGATGAACAATACTAAACAAAATATATTGACTTTTCGGCTATGCAACAGCACACTCTAGCAGCCGAAATCACCCAATTAGGGGTGGGATTGCATAGCGGTGTGAATACCCAGGTGCGGATACTACCATCTGAAACGGGAAGTGGACGCTACTTTGTGCGGGTGGATTTACCGGATTTGCCGATTATTCCAGCCCAAGTTGCGGCAGTTAGTCACACTGTTCTCTCAACTCAGTTGGGAAAGGGTGAGGTATATGTTCGCACAGTAGAACATTTGTTGGCAGCACTTTCGGGTATGGGTGTGGATAATGCCCGGATTGAAATTGATGGGCCAGAAGTCCCGCTTTTGGATGGTTCCGCAAGTGTGTGGGCAGCCAATATTTCCCAAGTGGGCCTAGTATCACAACCCGTTAACAACCAATTTCCCTTGATTGTTACAGAACCAATATGGGTCTATCAAGGGGATGCCTTTGTATGTGCCCTCCCAGCACCAGAAACTCGTTTTAGTTACGGTATTGATTTTGACCTGCCTGCCATTGGTAATCAATGGTATAGTTGGTCACTAACCACTGAACTAGAGAAAGCTTCTGCTAGCTTTGCTGCCGAAATTGCTCCTGCCCGTACTTTTGGGTTACTGCATCAAATTGAACACTTACAAAAAACTGGGTTAATTAAAGGTGGTAGTTTGGATAATGCACTTGTTTGCGGGCCAGAAGGGTGGCTAAATCCCCCCTTGAGATTTGCAAATGAACCAGTCCGTCATAAAATCTTGGATTTAGTGGGAGATTTGAGTTTACTAGGAGCTTTTCCTCAAGCTCATTTCTTAGCGTATAAAGCCAGCCATAATTTACACATTCAACTGGCTCAGAAAATTTTAGATTTTGGACTTCGACTTCGCTCAGTCGAACGATTTTAGATTTTGAATTTGCTCTAAAGCTTAAAATTCAGGATTATTAAGGTTTCGATCTACGCTTGCCTGCTAGACTTTCAGATGAAAAATTAACTATAGGGCCAATGTCAATCCTCACTGAAGTGAATACTATCGATCCAACTACATCTACATCTACCGAACTACAGGGTATAAATGAGACTGCGATCGCCTCTGAAATAAAAACAACTTTCACATCTGAAGAAATTCAAAAATTATTACCCCACCGCTACCCATTTTTACTTGTAGATAAAATAATTGACTACGTTCCAGGTAAAAAAGCTGTTGGCGTTAAAAATGTTACTATCAACGAAAACTATTTCCAAGGACATTTCCCCGGCCGTCCACTGATGCCAGGGGTGCTAATTGTCGAAGCAATGGCACAAGTTGGGGGCATTGTTCTCACTCAAATGTCTTCGGTAGAAGGCGGGCTATTTGTTTTCGCTGGTATCGATAAAGTTCGCTTTCGCCGCCAGGTCGTACCGGGGGATCAACTAGTCATGACAGTGGAACTGTTATGGGTAAAACAACGTCGTTTCGGTAAGATGCAAGGTCGTGCCGAAGTTGACGGTCAACTTGCTTGTGAAGGGGAATTAATGTTTTCTCTAGTCAACTAAAAGTTTGCTTTCGTGGTGTGGGCATAGCCGTGAAATGCCCTTACTGAATCCTACAAAAGGATAACAGTAAAAAAAAATCCACAACAGCATCTGATAATTTCTTGATTTTCGATGCCCTCTCTACGAGATGCTACTCGAACACACTTAACTTGCTTTGCCCGACACTTTCGTTCACTGAAATACTTCACGCTCTACCAGTCGCCTTGATGGGGCGGTAGTTTGTATAAATCTCTTAACCAGATTAACACGCTGCCTTAGAAACCCTATTTGGCGCTGACTTATCAAGACAGTTCTGGAGATTCACCCTTGAAAACGCTAATTCATCCAACTGCTGTAATTCATCCGAAATCGGAACTCCACCATACAGTGCAAGTCGGTGCCTATGCTGTGATTGGAGCGCATGTCAAAGTGGGCCCTGAAACAATAATCGGCGCTCATGCTGTGTTAGAGGGGCCTTGTGAGATTGGGGCGCAAAATCAGATTTTTACAGGTGCAGCCATCGGTATGGAACCCCAGGATCTCAAGTTTGTGGGAGAACCAACTTGGGTCAAAATTGGTGATAACAACTTAATTCGTGAGTACGTTACTATTAACCGCGCTACTGGTGCTGGTGAAGCAACAGTAATTGGTGATGGTAATTTGCTGATGGCTTATGTCCATGTGGCTCATAACTGCGTAATTGAAGACCAGGTAGTGATTGCCAACTCTGTAGCGTTGGCGGGTCATGTGCATATTGAATCACGCGCCAGGCTGAGTGGGGTTTTAGGTGTCCATCAATTTGTGCGTATTGGTAGACACGCAATGGTGGGAGGTATGGCACGTATTGACCGAGATGTAGCCCCATATATGCTAGTAGAGGGAAATCCGGCACGAGTGCGAACCCTCAACCTTGTGGGACTCAAACGGTCTGGTATGGACTCAGCAGATTTGCTTGCGCTGAAAAAAGCCTTCCGCATTCTTTACCGTTCTGATTTGTCCTTTAAGGATGCCTTGGAAAAACTGGAACTTTTAGGGGATAGCGAACAATTACAACATCTGCGTCGCTTCCTGCTGCTTTCTCAGATGCCAGGTAGACGTGGCTTGATTCCCGGTAAAGGGAAAAAAACCACGAGTGATGAATCGTGAATTATGAGTTAGGAGAGACGCGATTAATCGCGTCTCTACAGGAGTTATGAATTGATGATTTAAATTTTTAACTCCGCATTCCTAAGTATTCACTGCTAACTATTCATTCCTAAGTTTTTACTAATTACCAATTATCAAATGCGGATTTTTATCAGCACTGGCGAAGTATCTGGCGATTTACAAGGGTCGCTGCTAATTACAGCGCTGAAGCGTCAAGCTATGGCGATTGGGTTGAAATTAGAGATTGTGGCGCTGGGTGGCGAAAAAATGGTGGAGGCTGGGGCAATCTTATTGGGCAATACTAGTAGTATTGGCTCAATGGGTATTCTAGAAGGGTTGCCTTATATTCTACCTACTCTCCAGGTACAACGTCAGGCGATCGCTTCCCTAAAACAAAATCCACCTGATTTAGTAGTGCTGATCGATTATATGACTCCCAATCTGGAAATTGGGACTTATATGAAACAGCAGTTACCAGATGTGCCTGTGGTGTATTATATTGCTCCCCAAGAGTGGGCTTGGTCATTAAGTTTACGTAGAACTAACCGAATTGTTGGTTTTACAGATAAGCTGTTGGCAATCTTCCCACAAGAAGCCCATTACTTTCGTGAGAAAGGGGCAAAAGTTACTTGGGTAGGGCATCCTTTGATTGACCGAATGCAAGACGCTCCCAGTCGCCAAGCAGCGCGTGCAACACTGGGGATTGCGCCAGAACAAATTGCGATCGCACTTCTACCCGCCTCTCGCCGCCAAGAATTAAAATATCTTTTACCAGTAATTTTTCAAGCCGCCCAAACTATTCAAGCTAAATTACCCGAAGTTCATTTCTGGATTCCCCTTTCTTTGGAAGTCTATAGACAGCCAATTGAGGAGGCTATTAGGCGTTACGGTTTACGGGCGACAGTTCTATCAGGTCAACAAATGGAAGTTTTTGCTGCGGCTGATTTAGCCATTAGTAAATCTGGTACTGTCAATTTAGAACTTGCTCTGTTAAATGTGCCCCAAGTTGTAGTTTACCGCCTCAGTCGCCTGACTGCTTGGATAGCTCGTAAAATCCTCAAAGGTTCTATCGCCTTTGCATCGCCACCAAATTTAGTTGTGATGAAGCCGATTGTGCCAGAATTTTTACAAGAGCAAGCCACAGCAGAGAATATTATCCAAGCAGCGATGGAACTACTACTCAATCCCAGTCGCAGAGAGCAAACTTTGCTAGATTATGAAGAAATGCGGCAAAGTTTAGGAGAAGTTGGAGTGTGCGATCGCGCTGCTCAAGAGATTTTGCAAATGGTGGCGGGGAGTAGGGGACAAGAGGTGAGAACTTGAAACAAGTCTTTCCCCTTGTCCCCAAGTCCTCTTCCCAATGCCCAATCTTTTTAGAGGTGTCATGGCTTATGAGATGAGAAAACAAAGAGCGATCGCAGTTGATTTGTTCGCTGGCGCGGGTGGTATGACGCTTGGCTTTGAACAAGCTGGTTTTGACGTACTAGCGTCTGTAGAAATCGACCCTATCCACTGTGCAACACATGAGTTTAACTTTCCTTATTGCTCAGTGTTATGTCAAAGTGTTGTGGATACAACCGGTGAAGAAATTAGGAGTCGGTCTAAAATTGGCGATCGCGAAATTGATGTGGTAATTTGTGGTTCACCATGTCAAGGATTTTCTCTAATTGGTAAACGGGTTGTTGATGATCCGCGAAATTCTTTAGTGTTTCACTTTCATCGCCTGGTTTTTGAGCTAAAACCAAAATTCTTTGTAATGGAAAATGTTCGAGGGATAACGGTTGGTAAACATAAACAAATCCTCCAAACATTAATTAGCGAGTTTCAAATTTACGGTTATAAAGTAGAAGAGAATTACCAAATTCTCAACGCTGCAAATTACGGAGTACCACAGTCCCGTGAGAGATTGTTTCTTATAGGGGCAAGGGAGGATGTAGAGTTACCAAAATATCCTCAACCGATTACTAAACCAGCATTACCAAATAATTTAACTTCTAAAAAAATATCTGATATCCCCTTGAGTCCTACAGTCTGGGATGCGATTAAAGATTTACCAGACATAGAAAAATATCCTGAGTTAGTAACAAGAGATTGGGTTGTTGGAGAATACGAAAAGCCTAGTAATTATGCTTGTCTACTTCGCGGTCTTAAATGCCTAAAAAATGATTATTCTTATAAACGTGAATATGATTTACGAATCCTTACTTCAAGTTTAAGAACAAAACATTCTGCGGAAACTATTCAACGTTTTCAGGAAACTGAACAAGGTGAAAGAGAAAAAATTAGTCGTTTTCATAAGCTACATCCTGCTGGTGTCTGCAATACTTTAAGAGCCGGAACAGATAAGTATAGGGGTTCTTTCACATCTCCTAGACCGATTCATCCATTTACGCCCCGTTGTATTACAGTCAGGGAAGCGGCGAGATTACATTCTTACCCCGATTGGTTTAGATTTCATGTAACCAAATGGCATGGATTTCGGCAAGTTGGTAACTCTGTACCACCGCTCCTAGCCAAAGCTGTAGCGAGTGAAATTATTCGTAGTTTGAATATTTCGCCTTTTAAGCCGAGGTTGCGATACAAGTTGGGAGACGAGAAGCTACTACAGTTTAAGATGTCGCAAGCGGAACAATATTATCAGCGTGAGTAATAATACACTTTGTAATATGTGCAAGGTTCGGCTAAGTCCAAGTACGGAAAAATGTACTATCTTCCCAGATATTAGCAGTGCGTTGAGCGATCGCAGTCAATTCTTCCTTTTTGAGAGGCACAAAAGCCCGCGCTATCTTGACATTATTCTCTAATTGTGAAATAGTTTCTGCCGCAATTACACAACAATGTACTCCAGGCTGAGACATTGTGTAACCTAAAGCTTGCTCCATACCTGTCAATCCACCTGATTTAAATAGTCGACCATAAGCTGGGACTTTCATCGCAATCACACCGACATTTTTTTCTTGAGCAACTGGTAGAACCACCGGGATAAATGGATGTGGGTGGTGTTTGTCGGCGGCATTCACAGGTATGAGTGTAGTGTGGAAAGGATAGCGGCGTAAGCCTTCGGCAATAACTTGAGGATCGTGATGTCCGGTAATACCTGCGAAGCGTACCAGTTTTTGTTGTATGGCTTCTTCTAAAGCTTTAATTGCGCCAGATGGACTAAAAATGGTGTCGAGTTCTTCGGAAAAAGAAACGTGATGCAACTGCCACAAATCGAGATAATCTGTATTGAGACGTTTTAGCGATCGCTCCAATTCTCGCCAAGCTCCATCCCGATCTCTTTTATCAGTCTTGCTGGCTAGAAATATCTTTGAGCGATGGGATGGTAGCACTTTACCTAAATAATCTTCACTCGGCCCATAACTAGCCGCTGTATCAAAGTAGCGAATGCCAAGTTCCAGCGCTCTTTGAATTATTGCTGTAGCATTACCCTCTTTTCCTTCCCAGGATAGTGGCGTTTGTCCTGCTCCTCCTAACCCGAAGATCGGAAGATTTACTTGCGTGCGTCCCAGCATCCGTTCTGGCATAGTTGCTGGCGGTGTTGCGGTGTTAGTACTATTTTGCTGTAAAGCATTAGTTGCCACAATACCTCCAGTTACAGCAATGCTGGTAATTAGGAAATTACGCCGCGTCTTTCCTTCTGTCATAATTGGCTTCGGGGGCGAAATTACTTTTTATTATAAAATTTTAGCTAGGGGGGATTAATCTCAGAAAGCAAAATTACTGATAGTTTAGGAACACTGCGAAAGCGCTGATCGTTGGTTAGAAAAGTAGAACATTGAGTCAACAGTGCTGTTGCTGAATGGATAGCATCTGGTAATTTGATGTTAATACTGGCACGAAGTTGAGCAGCTTCAATTAAAATCTGACGACTGACAGGAATCACTGTTAAATTTTGTGAATTGCTAATCAGTTGTTGGTAAGTTGTCTGTTGAGCTAAGTCATGATTTTGGAAAGGTTTTACCAATACTTCAGCAAGTGATAATTCACTAGTTACTACACTCAAGTTACCTCGATCAATACTTTGGAATAACTGGGTTAAATCTTGGGCAAATGCTGGATGTCCTTCTAAAGCATAGATCCAAATGTTGGTATCTAGGTATACCTTTGTGCCTTGAATAGCATCTAGAATTCCCATGCATCTCGTTCTTGACGAATAAACTTATCCACTTCTTCCGGTGTCGCAAAACTGCCTTTAGCAGAACCGATAAAGCTAGTTAAGGGCTTTTCAGAATGCTTTGGGGGTGACTCCAGAAGTACTATCACCTCTACTGTTGCACCTGCTGGAAGTTCTGGAGAAGAGATTTCTACTACACCACCAGGTTTGACGATCGCCTGTTGCCTGAGTCCATTAAGCATGATAATTTATCCTCATTAGTGTCGAACATCCCATTTCTATCAGGATAGGTGAAAATCAGAGCGATGCCTACGGCGGCAAGCTACGCACTGCCTTTTCTAGCTTAATTTTGAGGTGCGATCGCATTACTTACTACCGACGGCATTTTTCTGAGCGTAGGTGATATTTTTCTGATACTCTATGATTTTTTGTTGAGCGATTGCATAATTTGGGCTGGAAGATGGCACAGTTTTCATAAGTGCGATCGCAGTTTCCCACTGACTTACAACTGTCTTCCACTCATCTGGAGATTTTGCTGATTGAGTAAGGTTAGCTGCATTAATTGCTTTACTTACTGCTTCTCGGAATGTATCAGTTTGAAGTAACACAGTCGGAGATTCTGAAATGACTGGTGAGGGTGTAACTAATACAGACTTTGATGGTATTTGTGTATTGGTTTTAGATGTTAGAGGAAGAATTTCTCCAAATTTCAAAGATAATAATATCACTACAGCAATTGAAAATACAAAAAAACGAACATCCAAGTTTTTTTGAAATTACGATATTTATACTGACTCTTAATGATTGGAGTTTCTTCATCATTCGATAAAATATTGGATGTCATTTTGTGTAAACCCATTCCGCCGCGCAATCTATTAATTTCTTGATCTTTATTTAAATCAGTCTTGGATTTACTTATATCTGTTTCTTTAGTGCCAGAGTAAGCAGATATTATTCTGTGTCTGACCAAATATTCAATTTGATAAGTTAGTGCCCCACTAGAAATATAAAATAGCCCAAATATTACTATTATTTTATTTTCAATGTCTGTGTAGGATTCAACTGGTTTGGTGTAACTAATATTAAATAATGGCAAAAATATTGTCGAGAAAAAAGCTGCTATGAGTGCAGAAGTTGAAATTACAAGCCAAGCATACAATCCTTCCCACCAACTCATTATTCCTGGAAATAAGCCTTTTGTTCTACCTATTTCTGGTGCTTGTATTTCTGATATGAACCGACTTATGAGTAGGTGTAATAAGTGATGAGTGAAAGAAATTATAGGAATTGGAGATAGGATTAACAGTATTGTCAATATGGCAAATAATTCGGGGCTTTGTACCAAGTATGTGATATGGTAGCCTAACTTTCCAGGATTACTGAGTATAAATATAACAAAGCTCAAAAATAGATTCAAAATTAATGCTTTTAACCAAGAGCTAGGATAAGGAAACCATAAAGGCCAGTAAAAGTTTTGTAGTTTTTGTTTAGTAGCTTCTTGAATATTCGGCTGTTTCATAACCAATAAATGCGAAGAACTGATAAATTATTGTCTATCTTAAGATTCCCCATATACAGGCAAAAGCAACATTTATAAAATTTTTAGAGCTATAGATTTAAAACTTCCTTGATCTACAGCAGATTGCGCTTTAATCGAATACACGTAGAGACGTAGTAGTGCTACGTCTCTACAAAGTTTTGGGTTTTATATATGTACTTCATTTACCTGAAATCTGCCGTATTGTATTTTTGGCATAAGCCCCTGCTTTAGACTCTTTTTCTGCACCTTTGCATCAGGAAATTTAAATACTAACGTTCTTTTGTAATTATAGAGCTACCATTACTAATACTTACTTTTTGAATAAAAACGTCAGTACACGATGATAAAATATCAGAGCTTATTTTATTAGCAATAGATTCAAAATCTTGGTTTGTTAATCCCCGTGCTGTATCGCCACTTAAATTAATAAAAATAGTTAAAAATTGAGGTTCACTAGAAGACTCTTCATTATCTGCTGCTAATTCATCTTCTACTATGCTTAGATTAAACTCTTTAGTCCAAGATGGAAATTTCTTACCCGTTTGTTGTCCGTAAATTTTCACGTTTTCAATAGATGCA
The DNA here is from genome assembly GCF_043099725.1 of Nostoc sp. C110. GTDB lineage: Bacteria > Cyanobacteriota > Cyanobacteriia > Cyanobacteriales > Nostocaceae > Nostoc > Nostoc muscorum_A. The sequence continues at coordinate 4,123,037 of NZ_CP171148.1, forward strand.
GCTCCTAAACCAGTTAACCCTTTGCGAATAAATGCAACTAAAATTTGCTGATTTGGTACTTGGGCAGATTCTAGTGTTACCTCTAACCAAGCATCTTGAAAGGCAACTTTTGCTGTGATCCCTTTAGGGTGTAGGTGGCGGTTCATCAGAGATGTGATCGCATCTACATCTCCCTGTTTTGCAAGTTCCAGAATATTCGGCTGTGTCATAACCACTAAAAGAGAAAATCTAGGAAAATAAGCTTACATTCTTAGAATTCCCTCTTAAAAGCCTTAAGTAACATTATGATGCAAAATATCAACTAACTTAGGTTAAAATATTTAGTATAAAGATAGTCTTTCACAGACTTTTGTAAAAAATATATTTCCCTGGATTAACATCGGTTTTTGCCCTTGCCAAATTAACAGGATTAATATTAATCAGTTTAATTCCCATTTTCAATATGAAATTTTATCGAGATCATGCTTGGCCTTCGACGCTGGAAGAAGCCATAGTTATCCAAGAAAAGCTGCGAGATCAAGTAATTACTGAGGATCAACTAGAAGAACCGATCCAGTACGTTGCTGGAGTGGATATGGGTTTTGAAGCTGATGGAACCATTAGCCGTGCAGCTGTCGCAGTACTGAGTTTTCCTGATTTACAAGTAATTGAGACGAGCCTAGCACACCGTCCTACTACCTTTCCTTATGTTCCTGGGTTCCTCTCATTTCGGGAAATTCCAGCTGTTCTCGATGCCTTGGAGAAAATTCAAACAACACCAGGTATTATCCTGTGTGATGGTCAAGGAATTGCTCATCCCCGCAGATTAGGTATAGCTAGCCATTTAGGGTTACTTATAGATATGCCAACAATTGGTGTAGCTAAGTCCAGGTTGGTAGGTAAGTTTGAGGAATTGGCAGAAACCAAAGGCAGCAGCCAACCACTGATATATAACGGTGAAACCGTCGGGGCTGTTTTGCGATCGCGCACCGGGGTAAAACCTCTCTACATCTCCAGTGGTCATCGCATTAGTTTACCTACAGCAATTGACTATGTATTACGCTGCACGCCAAAATATCGGCTGCCAGAAACTACACGCATCGCTGATAAATTAGCATCGGATAGATAAAGCTTGTTGAAGTTTTTTCTAAATACTTGCTTCCACCGGCTCAATCATGTTAGGAATCGCACAGAAGGAAGTTGAAGTAGCTAAATACGATTTACGAAGTTAGAACAATGAACGCACTAACTTTACAGTGGCACGATGCAGGTCAAGATAAAACTCAGAACATTTACGAACAACAGCCAAGTCAAAATCCTGGTACTGTCCGCATTGGTCGCGATCCCCTACGGTGCGATATTATTTTGAGTCATCCTACTGTATCTGGTCTGCACGTTGAAATATTTTTTCATCACCAGCAACAGCGCTTTTATATCAGAAATTTGCGATCGCAAAATCCCCCCCTTGTCGATGGACGGCAATTAGTTCAAGGTGAAATGCCTTTAACAGAGGGTACTAGTATCTCTTTGGGACAAATAAAACTCAACGTTACTAAAGTTTCCACAGGCAGCATTCCAGCAACAATTTTAATGCCACCGCATCCCGGCCATCATCACCATTCACCAACACCTCCCGCGCCAGCGCTAGGAATTTATGGTTTAGAATGCCCCAAATGTCATAAAGTTTCCCCAGGAGAGAATCTACAAATTGGCTGTCATTGGTGTGGAACATCTTTGGCTGCGGCTGTGAGTGTTTTAGTAGCACCGGGTAGTTAGGAACAAGGGGGAATCATTGAACAAGTCTAATGACCAATGACAAATGACCAATGACCAATGACAAATGACCAATGACCAATGACAAATGACCAATGACCAATGACAAATGACCAATGACCAATGACAAATGACAAATGACAAATGACTTACAAATTCAATTGAGTTGGGAAGAACCAGCGACAGGAGAACGGCGAGAACCAAGGTTGAATATACCGATCGCTTTTGGTCGAGAATTCCCTCGCTTACCTGCCGAACTTAGGGGAATGCGCGTTTCTCGGATGCTGCTTAACAGTAACGAGGTTTCTCGTTACCATGCCCTAATTGACTGGGAACAAGACCAGCTAGTGGTGATTGACCAAGGCAGCGTTAACGGTGTATATGTCAACGGTAAACCACAAACGCGCAGTGTTTTGGCTAATGGCGATACATTGCAAATTGGCCCTTATGTAATCACAGTGAAATTTGGTGCTAGCGTCTCTGAACCAGATACCAGCCCCCCTTCAACGATTCACTTCAACGCAAATACCAATCTTCCAGACCCCACATTGCCTGTAGCCCAGCCGCTAACGCCCTTGGCAAGTAATTTCCCGCCACTAGCGTTTCAATCGGAAAATGTCGCCGTCCAAGCGCTTCATGCTACAGGTCTATCAGTAGATGAATCTGATTATCTAGCGATCGGGGCGGGACTGGGTAGCTTTGTTTGGGCAGATTTACTGCGAATTAGTGGTGTGCGTCCTGACAAGATTGTAGCTTTGGGATTGGAAGCAGAGCCTTATGCTCGTTACAAGCGCCTTTGTTTGAATTCGCAAATTCCCTTATATGAAAGACTGCGTTCTAATTCTGACTCTTGCCCTGATAATATTTGGGGCTGGCCTAGTTATGCTTTGCGCGAAGCTTGGCGTGATTGCAGCAAGGGACAGATAAACTCAGCATTGAAGTATTTATGGCAAGTATTTGCTGAACCAACATTTGCCGAAACTTATACACCCCGTGCGGGTAATGTCTTTGATTCCATAGACCGGGAAGCGAAGCGCATTGGCTGGAATCAAATTTATCGTTATGGACGAGTTAGGGCAATTCGCAAAACTGATGATGGCAGATATTGCGTAGCCTATTCTCGCGCCCCAGGAAATTATGCTTTTTTAGTTACTCGTTATTTACATTTAGCTACTGGATATCCAGCAATTCAGTTTCTTCCAGATTTGCAAGCTTATAGAGAAAAATATCAAGATTTTAAATCTGTCGTCAATGCTTATGAAGCACACGATCATGTTTATGAGCAACTAGAGCAACAAGGTGGTACGGTATTGATTCGAGGGCGGGGAATTGTGGCTTCGCGGATTATTCAGCGCATTTATGAAGCCAGAAAGCGAAATCGGAATATTGCAGTTTTGCATTTAATGCGATCGCCAAAACCTCAAGGTAACAAATTTCAAAATACCCAGCGCCTAGTCAAAAATCATTACGAATTTCAACCCTTTAACTGGCCAAAAGCCTGTTGGGGCGGCGAACTTCGGGCAATGTTAGAAAAAGCCACCCCCGATGAACGCAAGCGTTTATTAGCAGACTGGGGTGGAACTACCACCGCCGACCGCCAGGACTGGCAGCAAATTACTGCCCAAGGCATCAGCGAAGGCTGGTATCAAATTACCTTTGGTGAGGTTTTAGATGTAGAACGAGATGCCCAAAACCGGACTATTACTCATATCCGAGAACAAAGCTTTGGGGAAATAAAATTGCTAGCTGACTTTATTGTTGATGCTACTGGACTGGATGCGAAAGTAGATGCCAATCCTCTGATATCAGATTTAGTAAAACATTACAATCTCCCAGTAAATCATCTGGGACGATTGACTGTAGCAAACAATTTTGAACTAGTAGAAATGCGTAGTGGCAAAGGTCAAATGTATGCTGCTGGAGCTATTACTTTAGGTGGCCCTTATGCAGCAGTTGATAGTTTTTTGGGCTTGCAATATGCTGCATTAGTAGCCGTTGATGGACTCGCCGCCACCCGTGCGCCTGGAGTTAATCGTTTGAATACTATAAGTTCTTTTAGGCAGTGGTTGAAGTGGGTGTTAAATCAGTCACCTTAGTTTAATAATGCACAAGGCATGGAGAAATACAGTATTTAACTGTTGCAGGTTTTGCTGCTTGAAAATTTCTGAAGGCAGATAAGAACGATCCGAAGAAGATTTTGAAACAGTTAGAAGCTAAACTTTATTTTAATTCAGAAATTATAGTAATTAGGCGATGTCTACAATCCTCTACGCCTAAGCATTTCGCCAAACATCAAAATTTTACAACCCGCTTGTGCGGGTTTTGTTTTTTAGCTGCAATAATATAGATAAATAGCTATTTAACTATAAAAATATATTACAAAAAGTTTACAAATTAGTGAGCAAGTACTTTTATATAAAGTCAACAATTACAAAGAAATATTTCGTTTTTTATATCGATTTGTGTCATATAAGGGATAAAATGCCTACTGGGCAAGCGTTTTCTGATAAAAAACAGATATTGCCTAAAGATCACAAGTTACCTGTGGCTGATGATGCCGCTAGGAACTTCCTTCAGAGAACACGCATCAAAGGAGCCGAAGAAGCATGTTCACACACGTCAAGTCCACCATTAGACACATTGCGCCTGATAACTTACGCGGACGTAGTTTAATCAAGGTGGTCTATGTCGTGCTTGAGTCCCAGTACCAGAGCGCATTGTCGCAAGCAGTTCGCACGATTAACGCGAACAATCCCAACTTGGCGATTGAAATCAGCGGGTACTTGATTGAGGAACTCCGCGACCCCGAAAATTACGAGGAGTTCAAACGAGAAATTGAGAATGCGAATATCTTCATCGCTTCCCTCATTTTCATCGAAGACTTAGCACAGAAAGTTGTAGCAGCAGTAGAACCACACCGCGATCATCTCGATGTTTCTGTTGTCTTTCCCTCCATGCCGGAGGTAATGCGCCTGAGTAAAATGGGCAGCTTTTCCTTAGCACAGTTGGGTCAGTCAAAAAGTGCGATCGCCCAATTCATGCGGAAACGCAAAGAAAAATCCGGTGCGGGATTCCAAGATGGGATGCTGAAGCTTTTGCGAACCCTGCCGCAAGTGCTGAAGTTTTTACCTATGGACAAGGCACAGGATGCCCGAAATTTCATGCTCAGTTTTCAGTATTGGCTAGGTGGTTCTCCAGAAAACCTGGAAAACTTCTTGCTGATGCTAGCTGATAAATATGTATTTAAAGGTTTAGAAAAACAAAATTTTGCACCTTCTACATACGAACAGCCGGTGGTTTATCCCGATCTAGGGATTTGGCATCCTTTGGCTCCCAGTATGTTTGAAGATGTCAGAGAGTACCTCAATTGGTATACAGCTCGTAAGGATATTTCTAGCGATCTAAAAGATCCCCTAGCTCCTTGTGTCGGGTTAGTATTGCAACGCACTCACCTAGTTACAGGCGATGATGCCCATTATGTGGCAATGGTGCAGGAGTTAGAAGCACTAGGCGCACGGGTACTACCTGTGTTTGCTGGTGGTTTGGATTTCTCCAAGCCTGTTGAGGCTTACTTTTATGAACCAAATACCAACACACAGTTGGTAGATGCAGTGATATCGCTGACTGGTTTTGCTTTAGTGGGTGGCCCAGCCAGACAAGACCATCCTAAGGCAATTGAAGCACTCAAACGCTTAAATCGTCCTTACATGGTGGCGTTACCCTTAGTATTCCAAACCACAGAAGAGTGGATGGATAGCGATTTAGGGTTACATCCGATTCAAGTAGCTTTGCAAATTGCGATTCCTGAATTGGATGGGGCAATTGAGCCAATAATTTTATCGGGTAGAGATGGGGCTACAGGGAAAGCGATCGCACTGCGCGATCGGGTGGAAGCTGTAGCCGAACGCGCCTTAAAATGGGCTAACCTCCGCCGCAAACCGAAGCTGGAGAAAAAAGTCGCCATCACCGTTTTCAGCTTCCCGCCAGATAAAGGCAACGTGGGAACCGCAGCGTACTTAGATGTATTCGGCTCCATCTATGAGGTGATGAAAGCCCTCAAAAATAACGGCTACGACTTGCCAGAATTGCCAGAATCCGCCGAAGCGTTGATGCAAGAAGTCATCCATGACGCACAGGCGCAGTACAACAGCCCAGAACTGAACGTTGCTTACAAAATGTCGGTTCCTGAGTATGAAGCGCTGACCCCTTACTCTCAACGCCTAGAGGAAAACTGGGGCCCACCTCCGGGACATCTCAACAGTGACGGGCAAAACTTGCTGATTTATGGTAAGCAATTCGGTAATGTCTTCATCGGTGTGCAACCCACATTCGGTTACGAAGGCGACCCGATGCGGCTGTTATTCTCCCGTTCAGCTAGTCCTCACCACGGTTTTGCTGCTTACTACACTTACCTAGAGCAAGTTTGGAAAGCTGATGCTGTACTGCACTTTGGTACACACGGTTCCTTGGAATTCATGCCAGGTAAACAGATGGGGATGTCTGGTGATTGTTATCCAGATAACTTGATTGGCTCAATTCCCAACCTGTATTACTACGCAGCCAATAATCCGAGTGAAGCGACAATTGCCAAACGTCGGAGTTATGCCGAAACAATTTCTTACTTGACACCGCCGGCAGAAAATGCTGGTTTGTATAAAGGTTTGAAGGAACTCAGCGAGTTAATTGCTTCCTACCAAACCTTAAAAGATAGTGGACGCGGTGTTTCCATTGTTAACAGCATCATGGATAAATGCCGGATCGTGAATCTGGATAAGGATATTCACCTGCCAGAAACCGATGCCAGAGACATGAGTGCCGATGAGCGGGATAATATTGTTGGCAACGTCTACCGCAAGCTGATGGAAATCGAGTCGCGGTTGTTGCCTTGTGGTTTGCACGTCATTGGTAAACCCCCAAGTGCAGAAGAAGCGATCGCAACTCTGGTCAACATTGCTAGTCTAGATCGTCAAGAAGAAGGAATTCAAGGCTTGCCGGGAATTATCGCTAACAGCCTTGGACGTAAAATTGACGATATTTACCAAAATAACGACAGAGGCATTTTAGAAGATGTCCAGTTACTCCAAGACATCACCTTGGCAACCCGTGCAGCAGTTACCGCCCTTGTCCAAGAGCAAATCGACGCGGAAGGACGAGTTTCTTTAGTTTCCCGGTTGAATTTCTTCAACATGGGCAAAAAAGAACCTTGGGTAGAATCATTGCATAAAGCAGGTTATCCCAAAGTTGATAGCGCCGCCCTAAAACCCCTATTTGAGTATTTGGAATTCTGCCTAGAGCAAGTTTGTGCCGACAACGAACTCGGAGCATTACTCAGAGGCTTGGAAGGTGAATACATCCTACCTGGCCCTGGTGGCGATCCCATCCGCAACCCGGATGTATTACCCACAGGTAAGAATATCCATGCTTTAGATCCGCAATCCATCCCAACAACAGCAGCAGTACAATCAGCCAAAATCGTCGTAGATAGGCTTTTGGCACGTAACAAGGCAGAAAATGAAGGAAAATGGCCAGAAACCATCGCCTGCGTCCTTTGGGGAACCGATAACATCAAAACTTACGGTGAATCCCTAGCGCAAATTATGTGGATGGTGGGTGTGCGTCCAGTTCCCGATGCCTTGGGACGGGTGAACAAGTTGGAATTGATATCTTTAGAAGAGTTGGGACGACCCAGAATTGATGTGGTAATCAACTGTTCTGGTGTATTCCGCGACTTGTTCATCAACCAAATGAACCTGCTAGACCAAGGGGTGAAGATGGCGGCTGAGGCGGATGAACCCTTAGAAATGAACTTTGTTCGCAAACACGCTTTGCAACAAGCTGAAGAAATGGGGATTAATCTGCGTCAAGCAGCGACTCGCGTTTTCTCCAACGCTTCTGGTTCCTACTCCTCAAATATCAACTTGGCGGTAGAAAACAGCACTTGGGATAGCGAAGCCGAGTTGCAGGAAATGTATCTCAACCGGAAATCCTTCTCCTTCAATTCCGATAACCCCGGAATTATGGACGAATCACGGCAGATTTTTGAAAGTACATTAAAAACTGCTGATGCAACTTTCCAAAATCTCGATTCTTCCGAGATTAGCTTAACGGACGTTTCCCATTACTTTGATTCAGATCCCACTAAGCTGGTGGCAAGTCTGCGGGGTGATGGTAAAAAACCAGCATCTTATATTGCAGATACAACCACAGCTAACGCCCAAGTGCGGACATTATCAGAAACCGTGCGTTTGGATGCGCGTACCAAATTATTAAATCCCAAATGGTACGAGGGGATGCTGTCTCACGGTTACGAAGGTGTGCGCGAACTCTCCAAGCGGTTGGTGAATACAACAGGTTGGAGTGCGACAGCCGGCGCTGTGGATAACTGGATTTATGAGGATACTAACGAAACCTTCATCAAAGATGAAGAAATGCAGAAACGCTTGCTGAACCTTAATCCCCATTCTTTCCGCAAGATTGTATCAACTTTGTTGGAAGTGAATGGACGCGGTTATTGGGAGACTAGCGAGGAGAATTTAGATCGTCTGCGCGAGTTGTACCAAGAGGTTGAAGACCGGATTGAAGGGATAGAATAATCCCTAATCATAAATGTAGGGACGTTTTATAGAACGTCTCTACATAAAAAACGGTTTTGACAAAGTGTATGGAATGCGGCTAAATGAAAATCAAATATATAATTATAGATATGTATGTCTGCTAAAGATGTCTTTCATGAAGTTGTCAAAACAGCTTTACAGAAAGATGGTTGGCAAATTACTCACGATCCACTCACAATGAGCGTGGGAGGAGTTAACCTTTCGATTGATTTAGCCGCCCAAAAGCTGATTGCAGCAGAACGTGAAGGACAAAAAATTGCAGTCGAAGTCAAAAGTTTTTTAGAGAGGTCGTCTGCTATTTCAGAATTTCATACAGCATTAGGACAGTTTATTAATTATAGAGGTGCATTACGACGGCGGCAACCGGAGCGTGTTTTGTATTTAGCAGTACCTTTAACAACTTACAAAACATTTTTTCAACTTGATTTTCCTAAAGAGATGATAGCAGAAAATAAAGTGAAAATGCTTATTTATGATGTAGAACAAGAGGTGATATTTCAATGGATAAATTAACTCGATATCGCCAGCTTGTACAACAGATATTACATGATTATAGTGAGCAAAAACCAGCTAACGGAAATATAGAAGTTGAAACAATTTTTGATACAGAACGTGACCATTATCAAATAGTTCATGTAGGGTGGGAAGGTCAAGACTGGGTACATAGTTGTATTATTCATATTGATATTAAAGGTGGGAAAATTTGGCTTCAGTGGAATGGTACAGAAGATGATATTGCAGCTAATTTGGTAGCTGTGGGAGTTCCCAAGGAAGACATTGTGTTAGGTTTTCAGTCTCCTTTTATGAGACAGTTTACAGAATATGCAGTGAGTTAGGAGATGTTTTGAGAATCTCCAAGTACTACTTAATGAATGTTAACCCCCAACTTCTGTGTTTATATGATATTGATGGGCTAGACAATGCTAAATAAGGTTAATCAAATTATTAAATAAGAAGTATTAATTATGGATAATTGGCAAGATATTAGTGATGATAGATTAGTAAGACCAATACATCCTGGCGAAGTAATTGCAGATATTTTAGATGATTTAGATATTAATGCTGCAAATTTTGCAGAAATTTTAGGAGTATCTAATCAAACAATTCAAGAAATAATTAATGGTCAAAGCTCAATTACAGTAGATATAGCAATACGTCTTGGTAAAGCTTTAGGAAATGGCCCAAGACTTTGGCTTAATCTTCAGCAAAAAGTTGATCTTTGGGATGCTTTGCAAAGCCATAAAGAAGAATATGAGCAAGTTATGACATTGGTTTAGAATAAATTGTATAGAGTATAGAAAACACCCCTGCTTTCACAGGCTTATTTTTCTATTGTTTTGTTAGTAGAGATAAGTTGCTATTATTTTTTTGCTCTTGTTATGTTCTATACAATTTACTTTATTTAAAATTTATTTTTGAAAATTCACTTTCTAGTCTTTTTTTCAACTGTTCAACAAAACTTACAGTTGTGATTACGTCACGATTATCTATATTAATATTTAAATACAGAAACTGCTCTTCAATAATCTCAGTTCCTTTCTCAAATATTTGTAAATATTCTTGCTGGCTATTAAGCACAGATATAATTTTATTACAATACTGTTCCATTTTTCTTTGATTATCTAAGCTCGGCATATCTGCTCCTGCGGTCAAATACCTCATAGCCATAAGTAAATAATATTTACATTTTTTATACTTAGGGTCTAACTTGTTTCTATTTCTCTGATTAAAAAGATTTGGTTCTTCAGGACTTATTATGCTAAATAATTAGTGATCCAGAGTTAAAAATCGTCAATTAGTATATAAAGTTATGAGTAAAGTCGTTGATATGGTTGACATTGAAACCATATATATTGTTAGCTGTAAATATAACAATAATATTTTTAAGTGTATTTACAGATATGCTCAACAAAAGAGGAATTAAAATTCTAACAGAGCTTCTGGATTTGAAAGATGTAAAAGTTATATCACAGCGTCTTCATGCGGGGATTGGAATTGTTTTACAAACTGAATCAATTAAATCATATAGTATTTGTCCTGACTGTGGCATAAAAAGTCAGAAATTGCATCAAAATCATCGACACATTGTTAAAGATTTACCATTCGAGGATAAATCTGTTTTTTTAGAAATTAATAGGCGACAATTTAAATGTGAAAAATGCAGAAAACCCTTCAGTGAAGACCTAGGTTTTGTTAGAAAGAAAAGAACTTATACAAAACGACTTGCACATAAAACAATACAAGAAGTATTAGAATCGGACATACGTAGTGTGGCTTCTATTGGTATAGTGACAACAGATGAAATAGAAAGAATGTTAAAAGACGCATCTGAAGATAACGGTGATTTAAAACCTGAAGACTTAAAAAGACTTGGAATTGATGAAATAGCTCTAGTGAAAGGAAAGGGAAATTACTGTGCTGTATTAGTAGATTTAGATACGTCTAAGCTGCTGGCAATTTTAAGCGATCGCACTCAAGAGGTAATCAAGAAAACCCTTATAGAATGGGGAACTGAAGTTTTAGAACAAATAGAGGAAGTCAGCATAGATTTATGGAAAGGATATAAAAACTTAGTTACAGAATTAATGCCTAAAGCTCAAGTCGTTGCAGATAGATTTCACGTTATGGTTCAGATAAACAAGGAATTATATACCCAGAGGAAACAAGAAAAGCGGAATGTCGAACAGTTAATAAAGAAAGCAAAAACATCATCAAAAAAGGCAGAACATGAAAAAACATTAGCAGGAATTAATAAAAGTAAATACGTTCTACTGAAAAACGAGTCAGATTTGAATGAGGAGCAAAAAACTAAGCTGATTCAAGTAAAAGAGGCATCTTCTATTCTCAAAGTAATGCATGAATTCAAAGAGAAAATTAGAACTATTTTTAATAAGACTAATAATTGGTATACAGCAGTCTTTAAACTGGGTATTTGGCTCTCAAAAGCTAAACAATATTTTCCCAATAGCAACAATACTATTATCCGCTGGTTTGATGAGATAATCGCTTATTTTGATAATAGAACGACTAGTGGTGTCGTTGAAGGTATCAATAACAAACTCAAACTAATTAAGCGCTCGGCTTATGGGTTTAGAAATTTTGAAAACTTCCGAGTAAGATGCTTATTAAGCTGGCATTTTAATTGATAGTTTAGCATAACAAGTACTGAAGAACCAAAATTATAATTCATTCTTATGGTCAGTGGTTTGCAACCTCAGATGATGAAATTACTGAACCATTCGCTGGATAACAGAAGCTATATTCAGCATTCAATGATATGGGTGCATATAGTTATTGATTATGAATCAGCCTACAACAAAATCTTGGCAAGAAGTCCTCGCTGCTTTTAAAAAAATCTGGGGTTATGAAGATTTTCGTCCACCACAGGGAGAAATTGTCAGCAGTTTATTGGCACAGAAAGATGCGCTGATTATTATGCCTACAGGTGGCGGGAAGTCGATTTGTTTTCAACTTCCTGCACTGCTACAAACAGGATTAACCTTGGTAGTTTCGCCTTTGGTGGCGTTGATGGAAAACCAAGTTCAGGAACTACGAGAAAGCCACCAAAAAGCAGCACTTTTGCATAGTGAATTGTCTTCATCTCAACGCCGTGCAACTCTGCAAGCTTTAGAACGCCAACAGCTAAGATTACTTTATTTATCGCCCGAAACTTTGCTCAGTGTCCCAGTGTGGGAAAGATTATGCCACCCGCAATTGCAAATTAATGGTTTGATTTTAGATGAAGCTCATTGTTTAGTACAGTGGGGTGATACTTTTCGCCCAGCTTATCGCAGATTAGGGGCGGTGCGTCCGGCATTGCTCAAATCAAAACCACCAGGAACAAAAATTAGTATCGCCGCTTTTACTGCTACTGCTGACCCTTCAGCCCAAAAAATTATTCAAACAGTTTTACAATTACAGCAACCAGAGATTTTCCGCTTGAATCCTTACCGTCCAAATTTACATCCCAGCGTTCGCATTGCTTGGACACCAAGAGGTAGGAAACAACAATTATTAAAGTTTATTCAAAATAGACCGCAACAATCGGGATTAGTTTATGTTCGCACTCGGAGAGATAGCGAAGATTTAGCCCAATGGTTAGCAGAGATGGGTTACGCCACAGCTAGTTATCATGCGGGATTGGGTGCAACTGAACGCCGTGAAGTAGAAGCAAGCTGGTTAAGTGGCAAAATTCCCTTTGTTGTGTGTACCTGTGCGTTTGGTATGGGGATTAATAAAAGTGATGTTCGCTGGGTGGCACATTTTCACGCGCCGCATCTGTTATCTGAATATGTGCAAGAAATTGGCCGCGCTGGAAGGGATGGGAAACCCGCCGAAGCGTTAACGTTGGTGAGTGAACCTACCGGGTGGTTAGATTCAGGGGATAAGCAAAGACAGGAGTTTTTTCAAGAACAAATGCGATCGCAACAACAAATAGCGCAGCAACTTGTGAAAAAATTACCAAAACAGGGAGAAGTGAGTGCAGTAACTCGACAATTTCCCGAAGGTGCAACGGCGCTAGCTTTACTCCATAGCAACGGTCAGCTAAACTGGCTCGATCCTTTCCATTACACCATTGGGCAAAAAGCGACAAATCAGCCACTGATGCAATTACACGCTGCGAAACAGATGCAGCAATACCTAACAACTAAGCAGTGTCGTTGGCAGTTTTTGTTAAATGCCTTTGGTTTTGACAAAGAAGCAGCTAACCTGCGTTGCGGACATTGCGACAATTGCCGTCAATGAGTATAAAAGACTCGTTCACGAGTATCAAAGACTCGTCGCCGAGTATCAAAGACTCATCGCCGAGTATAAAAGGCTCGTTCACGAGTATCAAAGACTCATCGCTGAGTATAAAAGACTCGTCACCGAGTATCAAAGACTCATCGCCGAGTATCAAAGGCTCGTTCACAAGTATAAAAGACTCATCGCCGAGTATCAAAGACTCGTTCACGAGTATAAAAGACTCATCGCCGAGTATAAAAGACTTTGACTTTTGACTTCCGCCTTGCGGTACTAGGTTCATCCTATTGGATGAATTGTCATTTTCACCACCAAGTGACAATAGGGTAGTCAAGTAGAGGATAAAAATATGTCATCTGCTCAAGCGCCCTCCCTACCACCGTTGATTCCGCGCGAAATCCTGTTTGGGAATCCCGAAAAAACTAGCCCACAACTTTCCCCTGATGGCAAGTACTTGGCATATATCGCCCCTGATGAGAAAAATGTCTTGCAGGTATGGTTGCGAACTATAGGACAAGAAGACGACCAGATACTAACTGTCGATAAAAAGCGCGGTATCCGCATTTTCTTCTGGACTTATAACGCCGACCAGTTAATTTATATGCAAGACTCGGATGGCGACGAGAACTTTCATCTCCACTTGGTTAATATTCACTCCAAGATTGTGCGTGACTTAACGCCATTCCAGGGTGTAAAAGCCGAACTTGTGGAACTGGAACCAAAATTTCCAGATCAAGTGCTGGTAGCTTTGAACTTAAACAATCCCCAAAAGTTTGACGTTTACCGGATTAACCTTAAAAATGGTGCGGTTGAGTTCGACACCGATAACCCCGGTAACATTATCAGTTGGACATCTGATGCTGAGTTTCAAATACGTGCAGCGACAGCTAGTACACGCGATGGTGGTTATGACCTCTTATTGCAGAAACCAGATAAACAGTGGGAAATCCTCCGCCACTGGGGGCCAGAAGAAGAAGGGAATTCTGTTAGCTTCTCAGATGATGGTAAAACCCTTTATGTTCAAGGGAATCACGATGCTAACGCCAAACGTCTGCTAGCTGTTGACCTAGATAGCCGTCAAGAAACCGTTATTGCTGAAGATGAACAGTATGATGTCGTGGGGATAATTATTCACCCATTGACGCGAGTTATTCAAGCAGTTTCTTTCTACAAAGATAAACAGGAATGGCAGGTAATCGATCGCAGTATCGCCGCAGATTTTGAAGAAATCGCTAAGGTGCGTCCCGGAGAATTCTCCATAATTAGCCGCGACTTGGAAGATAAAACCTGGCTAGTAGCTTATAGAACTGACAATGGGCCAGTTTATTACTATGCCTACAACCGAGAGTCCAAAACTAGCAATTTCCTTTTTAGCAACCAACCCAAACTCGAAGCGTTGCAGTTAGCTTCAATGCAACCAATTTCTTACGAAGCGCGGGATGGCTTAACTATCCACAGTTACTTGACAACCCCTGTGGGAATACCTACGCAGAATCTCCCAACAGTACTGCTGGTTCATGGCGGCCCTTGGGCGCGGGATGTTTGGGGTTTCTCTCCCACAGCGCAATGGCTAGCTAACCGGGGTTATGCCGTTCTGCAAGTGAACTTTCGCGGTTCCACTGGCTACGGTAAAGCATTTTTGAATGCTGGGAATCGGGAATGGGCTGGTAAAATGCACGATGACTTGATTGACAGTGTTAACTGGCTGGTGGAACAAGGCATTTCCGATCCGCAAAAGATTGCGATTATGGGCGGTTCTTATGGAGGTTACGCCACTCTAGTAGGATTAACTTTTACACCAGAAGTATTTGCGGCTGGTGTGGATATTGTCGGGCCGAGTAGCCTGATTACTCTGATAGAAACTATACCGCCTTATTGGGAACCATTGAAGGCAATGCTTTCTCATCGTGTCGGTAACTTGGAGACAGAAGAGGAATTTCTGAAATCGCGATCGCCTTTATTCTTTGCAGACCGGATTCAAAAACCTTTACTTATCGGTCAAGGTGCAAACGATCCACGGGTGAAACAATCAGAAAGCGATCAAATTGTCAATGCAATGCAACAGGCTGGTTTACCTGTGCAATATGCACTTTATACAGATGAAGGACATGGTTTTGCTAGACCAGAAAATCGGTTGCACTTTTTTGCGATCGCAGAAGAGTTTCTTGCCAAATACTTAGGCGGCAGATTTGAACCTTTGGCAGATATCCCAGGTCATTCAGGAATAGTGAAATAAAGTTTCAAAATGGTGGTTAGTGTTATTTACTGACCACCTTGATATTTTTAATTTGGAAGGATTTATCCATACAACAACTGATTCCTAATTTCATCAGCCGTTAGTGTACTTACCAGAATGCCAATCCGTTGCGCGACTTCATAAGCGTTTTTCTGAGGCACAATGATAATCCCAAAATGTTCTTTATTCTCCTCTATATACTGGAGATGTAACCGCTCAAAATCGACACGGTTATGTGTCAGAATACATCTGCCTACAGAAGTTGCAAATTCAAGTTGTTCACGGTCAGTTTTGCCGAGGGTTGCTTGTTCCGAAACAGTTGTGATATCCAGACCGCGCGATCGCAACAGTCTAGCAACCAACGCTGACATATCCTCATCGCTGTAAAGCGCAGCAAAAACCGTCACGATGTCCCCAATATAGCTTTTACAGATGGGTGTATTAATTCATCGGGTACTCGGTTTTGCTCAATGTATTCATTAATTTCGGTTTGATGATCGAGATAAAAACTCAAGGCATCAAACACTTGTGCGAGCGTCAAATGTGGCAAATGGTTCAGGATTTCTTCTGGCATAATCCCCAATCGCCACAAACCGACAATGGCACGAACAGATGTCCGAGTACCTATAATAATTGGCTCTCCACTCAATATTTCAGGGTTACGGGTAACGTAGCGTGAGGAGGTTTCAGCGAACATAGAATAAATCACTCAGCAGAACTGGCGTTGCCTTTAGTTTACCAATAGTTATGGTCAGCAGGAGGGTGGTTTGCTAGTGCAATATATACTGCTGCTCATCACTGTTGCACGGTCGTGGTTAATTTTTTTACCCTTTGTTGAAAGAAAGTGATTTATTTATACCTTTATGTGTAATATATACAACATCTGTTTCTGTGAAAACTCGACCTCGTATTTTGATGAATTCTTCTTTTCCTAAATAAACTAAAATTTGTTCAAGTTTCTCATGCGTGATATCTGTTTCTTGAAGAATATCTAAATAGACTATTGGCTTTGTATCATCATTCTCAGCCATTTTAGCAACAATCTTAAAAACTAAGTTTATCTGTTCGTTAGTCATATTTACTATAAAGTCATTTGTTTTTAAATATACATTTAATTTCAATGCAAAGTAACAGTAATCATACGCAAAGATACAACAATTTCATACGAGTCATAATAGACAACTATTTACACGCTGAAAAAGACAAAAATAGTAGCTATTTACTGCGTCGTAGTAAAACCTAGCAGACGAATTTTAGTCGTAAAATACCCCCCTTATAATCGCCTGTACAAGAGCGTTTATATTTCAAATTAGTCTAGTTTAATTCTTATAAACCTTGAAGCTCCCAAGCTCCCTGAATAAAAGTAAAGGTGAGAATATCCCTCCCTGAGCTTTTCCAGTGAAATTCCTAGACGACTTGCTACTTGTTCTTCTGTAACAAAATTTTGTGTTTTACTTATAGATTGAATAGCACCTGCTAAAATTAGACGTTTTTTTGTTTTCCATCTAAAGTTCGCAGAATTACCGAGTTGTCTACACTATTACTGTGCTTTTCACCTTGTCTCTGAATTCTCTCTTTATCCCAATAATTTTTCCAACAAGAATGTACTCGCCACGGAGACCCTAAGCTATCAAACAAAACTGAATCACCAAAACCATTGGTATGATAAAAAACCATTTCTCCACACCACCAACATGTTGTTGGGTAAGTCTCAGCATCTTTGATTTCGTTAGCTAGGCTATTACCTAAGCCTGCACTTACACTTACTGTGCCACTACCCCCATAAGACCCACCTCCCCAACCACAATTGCATCCTGGTGCATGATTCCACGCATTACACATAATTTTATTATTTTATTATTTGATATATTTAATGTGAAAAAACGATAACTTCAAACATCATCTATCTAAAGTTAAACATATCAGTAAATTTTAAAGCAGCCATCAGTAAAAACCATTACTAAGTCCTAAAATTTCTAACTATTAAAATGGTAGAAGCGATCGCAAAAAACTTTTTCGCCAAATACTTAGGTGGGAGATTGTAACCTACTCTGATGCTCAGACTCTTCTTTTTGCAAGAGAAAATCGAGATAGTCTTGTAATTGCAACAGCCTCGCTTCAGATAACTGGCGTAACTTGGCTAAAATCATTTCTTCTTGCTGCCACTGGGCAATAGGGATAATTTGAGATGCTGCTACTTCGATCGTCACATGGGGCAGATCAAACCCTTCCAGACTATACCCGTCTTCTTCCCCGTCAGGCATGGGGTAATATTCTACAATTGTTGCAACATTCCCTCGCTTTAGGTTGTATTCTGGTAAGTCTTGCGCTAAGGCAACTTGAGAAAATAGGGGGTACTGTACCTTCATAAGTTGGCTCCTCGATCTGGCACTAAGGTGACAAATTTGGTTGTATCGTTTGCAACCATCCAAATGGTTAAAACATTGAGTTCAACGCCATTAATCCCTCGCAGACAGGCACGAATGACATACTTCTGCCCATAACGAGTTGTTTCGATCGCCTCGGCAGGTTGCGTTAAAACTTGAGTGCGTAGATCCCATTCCAGTTGTTGCCAGTTATCTAATGTGTACCCAGCCCTAGCGAGAAATTTAGATTTATCGTCTTTTGGCAACGGCACAAGCACATACTTGGTTAGCTTTTCTTCTGCGATTATTGCATCCTGCGGTAAAAAGGCCATTGACTCATGGCATGAATTTTGGGTAAGAATTATTGACTATATTTTACTCTGGGACGCTGGTCGTCTGCATATTTGAGATATTGCTTTCTCCCGCGTTGAGTACTTGTTCTACAGTTAGCTGTAATTCTGGGAAAATAGTAGAAGCGATCGCAGTATTTCCTGCAAATCTGGTTTCTTCATAAAATCCGTCAACTAATATAAGTACGGTGACTCTGTTCATTTGTGGATCGACAATCCAATATTCAGCAATTCCTCTGGCTGCATACTCGGAACGTTTGTAGCGATAGTCCCGATCTTCGTTAGCTTTGCCAGGAGAAACAACTTCGACAACTAAAGCCGGAGGTGGCATATCCAAGGTGATTGTAGATCGCGTTGCACCTTCTAAAGCTGTTGCAAGTTCATCCGTCAGCACAACTAAGTCAGGAATGCGAGTTGTAGCACGAAAACCAGCAACAACAATTTCAACTTTGTTACTTAATCGATTAACTGGGACGAACTTGAGGAAATTTACCAGTAAAAAAAGAGATATCTGGACATTTTTTGGGCTTTCAGGTGGCATGAAAATTAACTCACCTGCCACCAGTTCATACTGGTTATCCGTGCCATCATCATAATTCAAATATTCCTCAAGCCTTAAATGTTTGCCAATGATTGCAGTCATATCACTTCAATAGAAGTTACATATTGATAGTTTACCAAATACATCAATCCTGATTTCTTATTTAAAACCACAGATAATTCATGGGTATTTATCTGTGGTTATATTTTCATCTAATTGACTTTTGCAAGATATTTAGTAAATGCCTTGTTATTTACAGCGATCACTTCCCTAAAATTGCTGCAAAAACCGCAAATCACTAGCATACAAGCGACGAATATCATCGATTTGATGTAACACCATTGCAAAGCGTTCTACACCAAAACCCGCAGCAAACCCTGTATAAACTTCTGGGTCATAACCCACAGACTTAAGTACATTTGGATCGACCATACCACAGCCCATAACCTCTAGCCAGCGACCATTCCACTGCAAATCTACCTCAGCAGAGGGTTCGGTAAACGGGAAATAACTGGCGCGGAAGCGAATAGGTAAATCGCCAAATATTGCTTGTAAAAATACTTTAATTGTGCCTTTAAGGTCTGTAAAAGTTAGCCCCTCATCAATGGCTAAAAGTTCTATTTGATGGAAAACTGCTGAGTGCGTCGCGTCTACATTATCTCGCCGATAAACTCGTCCTGGAGCCACAACCCTAATTGGTGGTTCTTCTCTTTCCATGTAACGAATTTGCACTGACGAGGTATGAGTCCGCAAAAGATTACCATCTGGCAGGTAGAAGGTATCCTGCATATCACGGGCAGGGTGATCTGGCGGGGTGTTAAGAGCCTCGAAATTATAGTAATCTGTTTCCATTTCTGGCCCTTGAGCCACGGTATAGCCCATACCAACAAAGATATCCAGCGCCCTGTCGATAATGCCGTTGAGGGGATGAATGCGACCTTGGGGGCTGTAAATTCCCGGCATAGTTACATCCAGAGTTTCCGCCTCTAGCTGTACCTGAATTTGTGCGGCTTCCAGGGCGACACGTTGCTGGTCTAGACTAGTTTGCAGGGATTCTTTGACTGTATTGGCGATCGCTCCAATTTTTGGCCGTTCCTCTGCACTCATTTGCCCCATACTTCGCAACAGCGCCCCCAGTTCCCCTTTTTTACCCAGATAGTTAACTCTGAGTTCCTCCAGACGTTCTAGGGTGTCGGCGGCTGCGATCGCTTTTTCTCCTTCTTGCCGCAGTGCTAAAAGTTGAGCTTCTAAATTGCTAGTCATTAGTTATTAGTCATTGGTCATTAGTCATTAGTCTATAGTCAAAAGCTGTGAATCGGTCGATAAATAAACTTACAGTCATACCATTAACATCAGCTAAAGGTGAGGGTTGAAACCAAATCTCTGTTTATCAGTTATAGACGATTGGGCTAGTCTAGCAGACACGTAAATCCAGCTAACATCTTAACTTAACCAGACTTGAGGATTGAGCAACTAGTCTTAAAGGTAGGCAAAATTCCGCCACACTGTCTAGTGAGTATAAATATTTTTTTGCTGCTTGTGACCTCAGACATTGACAAATGGCTAATAACAAATAACTAATAACTAATGACCAATGACCAATGACTAATGACCATGAAATTACTAATTAGCAACGACGACGGCGTTTCTGCTTTGGGGATTCGTACCCTAGCCAACTACTTGGCAGAAGCAGGTCATGATGTTAGTGTAGTTTGCCCAGATCGAGAGCGATCGGCAACTGGACATGGATTAACTTTACACCAACCCATTCGCGCCGAAATTGTTGAAGGGATTTTTCATCCTGCTATCAAAGCTTGGGCTTGCGATGGTACGCCTTCAGATTGCGTCAAATTAGCGCTGTGGGCTTTGCTAGATACACCTCCCGATTTGGTTCTCTCTGGCATTAATCAAGGTGCGAATTTGGGGACTGAAATCTTGTATTCTGGAACTGTTTCGGCGGCAATGGAAGGTCTAATTGAAGGTATTCCCAGCGTGGCCCTAAGTCTTATTAGTCACACATCTAAAGACTTTCAACCTGCTGCTAAGTTTGCCAAAATTCTCGTAGACCAGTTAGCCCAAAAACCTCTACCAGATTTAATGTTGCTCAACGTTAATATTCCTGCTGTGAAGTGGGAAGAAATTGCTGGAGTGACACTTACCCGTCAAGGCCTACGGCATTACATTGATGTGTTTAATAAACGAGTCGATCCTCGTGGAAAAACGTACTATTGGTTAACCGGAGAAGTAGTTGAGGATGTGGAACCTCCAACTGGATTAAATCTGCCTCAAAATGTACCAACAGATGTGCAGGTTGTAAGTAAAAACTACATCAGTATAACTCCGTTACAATACAATCTAACTTACGCAACTGGACTAGATAAATTGTCTGATTGGGAATTCAATTTTCCCTGAATCATTTGATATATCAGGATAAAACTGGAGTTATTTAAATGCATCAGAGAAAAATGTAGGCTATAACGTAGGGGCACTCTTGAAATAACCGATACACATTCACCCCAAAAGCTAGAAAATTCTCCCTGACAGTATTTCATCCACATTTACACAATCAGCCAGAAACAGGGTATGCTGTTTTACCAAGAAATCTTCCCTCTAATACAATCGGTGAGACAGCATAGACTTAGACAATTTAAGTAGTAATTTTTCCAGTTATCGCCCGCTCAGTCCAGCAAGCAACACCCATGTCTAGGATAGAGAATCAATTTACCGTACAATTTTGGGGCGTTCGCGGCAGCATCCCCAGTCCAGGGCCACACACCGTTCGCTACGGCGGTAATACCCCTTGCATATCAATGCAAGCGGGCGATAAACGCTTAGTTTTCGATGCTGGCACAGGGCTACATGTTTTAGGGCAATCTTGGTTGCGCCAAATGCCGTTAGAAGGTCACATATTTTTTACTCACTCTCACTGGGATCACATGCAGGGTTTTCCCTTCTTTACCCCAGGATTTGTCAAGGGAAATGACTTTCATATCTACGGCGCGATCGCACCTGATGGCTCGACCATAGAGCAGCGCCTCAACGATCAAATGTTACACCCGAACTTTCCCGTACCCTTGCAGATTATGCAAGCCAATTTAAAGTTCTACGACATTCGACCGGGGCAACCAATCCACATCGATGAAGTTACCGTAGAAACAGCACCTTTAAACCATCCAGGAGAAGCCGTAGGATACCGTGTCAACTGGCGTGGTGGTGCTGCTGCTTATATTACTGATACCGAACATTTTCCTGACCGACTCGATGACAATGTGCTGTGGCTAGCTCGTAATGCTGATATTCTGGTTTACGATTCCACCTACACAGATGAAGAATACCACTCCCCAAAAACCCCAAAAATTGGCTGGGGACATTCTACCTGGCAAGAAGCGGTGAAAGTGGCACAAGCTGCTAATGTCAAAACTTTGGTAATTTACCATCACGACCCCGCCCACAATGACGACTTTTTGGATTGTGTAGGGCAACAAGCCTCTGAGAAATTTCCCGGTGCTATTATGGCACGTGAAGGAATGGTACTTCAGATTCCTACCTCAGTAGCCTTATCAGAATCTTTTCCTGTTAGTAAGTTTTCTACCTAAAGATTGCGATCGCAGGAATTGGAGATTTTAGATTAGATTGGTGATCAGAAGCTTTCAGCAGTCATTGGTCATTAGTCATTGGTCATTGGTCACTTGTACAGAGTTTCGACTGCGCGGAAATCGAGCGTTCGCGTAGCGTCTCCGTTAGGAGAAGTCGAGATTCAACTACCGCGAATGCGAGTGCGTCTCGTAAAAAAGCCATTGGCGGAGCCTCTCGTAGAGAAGTATTGGTTATTAGTCATTGGTTATTTACAAAAGACAAATGACAAATGACAAAAGACAAATGACAAGTTGGTACTAGAAAAGCTGTCCTCCTGTCGGCGGTTTACCATAAGGTAGCTTCATGCTGATAGCTAAAATAAACCTAAAATCTCAGAATCCACGTGCTAAATTTGTCTCAAAATGGGTGTTCTGTGTGGGTTGCTTCTTCTAGCGAAGGGCTGCTAACGCCGACTGCTGTTGCCCTTGGCAAGTTTGATGGTGTTCATCTTGGTCATCAAAGGGTAATTCAACCAGTCTTGCACCCTAGCGATCGCTTGTCAGTAGCCAGTAGTCCCCAGTCAAAGGAAAATCAACAACTAACAAATCAAGAATATACCTACTCAACAGTTGTCACCTTTGACCCCCATCCACAGGAGTTTTTCACGGGGCAACCCCGGACTTTGTTAACGCCACTGGATGAAAAAGTCCAACAATTGCGATCGCTTGGGGTAGAACAACTAGTATTACTACCCTTTGACAAAGAATTATCTGCTTTGACCCCCGAAGAATTCGTCCAGAAAATTCTCGTCCAGCAACTGCAATGCCAGCGAATTAGCATCGGGCAGGATTTTTGTTTTGGCGAAAAACGCAGTGGCACTGCTAAAGATTTGCAATTAATCGCCGCCAAACACAATATCCCCGTTACTATCGTTCCCTTACAAACTTATACAGGTGACTCGCCCACCCAAAGTAGTTGCCTCAGTACTAATCCAACCCAAGATGCCCGCATTAGCACTTCATTGATCCGTCAAACCCTTGAGCAAGGCGACATCGAAAACGCAAATTTACTACTAGGTCGCCCCTATACTCTCTTTGGTGTTGTAGTTCAAGGTCAACAATTGGGTAGAACAATTGGCTTTCCCACCGCCAATCTCCAACTACCAAAAGAAAAGTTTTTGCCTCGCCAAGGAGTTTACGCTGTCCGTGTTTTTACTCTTAGTGAAACATCAGATGCTGCTTCTAGTGAAAGCTTGGGTGTAATGAACATCGGCAACCGCCCAACTGTAAATGGTACTTATTCATCTGCGGAAGTACATTTATTCGATTGGTCTGGTGATTTGTATGGCAAAAAACTGGCTGTGGAACTAGTTAAATTTTTGCGCCCTGAACAAAAATTTGCTTCTCTAGAAGCCTTAAAAACACAAATTCAACTCGATTGTGTTGTTGCTAAAGAAATTTTGAGTGCTGAGTGGGAACAATAGATAGGTCATGGGGCATGGGTTATTAATTCATCTTCCCAATGCCCAATTCCCAATTCCCAATTCCCTACTCCCCGCGCTGCATGAGAGAAAAAATTGACGCTTTAACACAAAATCTGGCTCTTACCATTGTTGGCAAAGCTGAAGCAATACGCTTAGTGCTAGTAGCCTTGCTAGGTGGTGGTCATGCCCTGCTAGAAGATGTTCCTGGTGTTGGTAAAACCCTACTCGCTAAATCTCTAGCTCGTTCACTGGATGGTAAGTTTCAACGCCTACAATGTACCCCCGATTTACTGCCAACTGATATTACTGGCACTAACATCTGGAACCCAAAAAGCGGCGAATTTACTTTTCTTCCTGGGCCTGTCTTTACCAATATTCTCTTAGCTGACGAAATTAACCGCGCTACACCCCGCACTCAGTCAGCTTTGCTAGAAGTTATGGAAGAACATCAGGTAACAGTTGATGGTGTCTCTCGTCCAGTTCCTCAGCCCTTCTTTGTCATTGCTACTCAAAACCCGATCGAGTATCAAGGTACTTTTCCCCTGCCGGAAGCGCAAATGGATCGGTTCATGTTGTCGCTAAGTTTGGGCTATCCTTCGGAGGCAGAAGAACTCCTGATGCTGCAAAATCTCCAAAATGGTGTGAAGGTTGCTGATTTGCAGCCTTGTATTACCTTGGCAGAAGTACAGGAATTGCGTTACATCTGCTCTCAAGTAAAAGTAACAACTTCCTTGCAACAGTACATCCTCGAATTGGTACGGGCAACACGCCAAGATGAGGAAATTGCTCTTGGTGTCAGTCCGCGTGGCACATTAGCATTACAACGGGCTGCCCAAGCGCTTGCTTTTCTATTAGGGCGTGATTATGCCATTCCCGATGATGTGAAGTTTCTCGTCCCTCACGTTCTTTGCCATCGCCTTATTCCTAGAGGAGGGCGGAATGCAAGAACTGTTGTTGAGCGATTATTGCGATCGGTTTCTATTCCTTAAGGTAAAAAAGGTAAATAAGGGTTGTTTCCCAATCTTGGTCTAATTGCTTTCTCTTGAAATACTACTAACAAAATCTGAAATCCAATGCAACCCTGTATTAAAGGAAGGGATAGACTTAAATTCCCTTCTCTTGCTTGGATTTCAAATGTTAGGATATCTTACAAAATAAGATAGAAAACAAATTAGTGAGTTATGAAACAGGATTGATGCAGAAACTACAAGTATTTTGCTATTGACGATTTATTCCAGGTCGGATCGAGAAGATATTAGTGCAAATTAAATCTAAGATATTTTGGCTGATTTTTTTATTGAGTAAGGTTAAAACTACCAAGATATTTTTCGTTACACAGTCAGGGGTGTGCCACTGTGATTAATTTTAAGAGATGTATAAACGCAGAGCTGCTTGCCATTACTAAAACTACTTACACAAAATTTGAAACACTACCAATACTGCGTAAGTCCTATGATTAGCACAAGCGCCACTTTTAAATATTTGGGAATGTGAGGAATGTCAATTTTTGTTAAGCGCAAAACTCGCGATGGCGATCGCCAAGGGTTACAGCAAAGTGCCGAACGTGAATTCAAACGCCAATTTTTCGGTTTACTTCTGGTAATTGTAACGTGGAGCCTAGCTATGGGATGGCTTCTAGCCTTGGCAACTAACGCTCACAGCGTTACTCCCCCCATCGAAATTGGCACTGTTGACGTAGTACCTGCACAGTACCAACTTGGGCAAGAGCTGTATTTGGAAAACTGCTCCACCTGCCACATTGCCTTACCACCAGCCGTTTTACCCACCCAAACTTGGAAAAATCTCCTGCAAGACTCGCAGCACTACGGCGCACAACTACAGCCTTTAGTCGATCCGCCGCGCATTTTGGTGTGGAAATATCTTTCAACTTTCTCGCGTGTGCAGCGAGACGACGAAGAAACACCCTATCGCCTCAGTAACTCGCGTTATTTCAAAGCTTTACATCCAGGAGTTAAGTTACCACGTCCCGTCCAGGTTGGCAGCTGTGTCAGCTGTCATCCCAGCGCTAGCGACTTCAATTTCCGCCACCTGACAGCAGAATGGAAGTGAGGAGTAGAGACGCGATTAATTGCGTCTCTACAGGAGTTAGCCCGGATTTCTCACAATACTGTAGGCAGAGGAGTGTGGGGAGTGTGCGGGGTCAGATTTCTTCCCCATCCTCCCACACCTCCCACACTTCCCCCACTCCCTCTCTGGCCCCATCTGGGGGCAAAATGATACTATGAAGAAAGACTAAATATAAGATAAGAGTTAAAACCAATCAGTTTACTAAATGATTGGCTAGTTTTTCTCCTGTTTTTGAGGTAATTCTCATTTGACACCCATCCACAACCAAGACGGTTGGTTTGGGTTAAATGTTTATAATCAATGCCGAACCTTTAATCCCCATCCCCCTTGATTCAGTTCTATAATCTGCCATGCTAAAACTTTTGTTGGGCGACCCCAACGCTCGTAAGCTTAAAAAATACCAACCTTCTGTTACTGAAATTAACCTTTTAGAGGAAGAAATTAAGGTTCTTTCCGATGAGGAACTAAAAGGTAAAACTGTCGAATTTAAACAACGACTCGCCAAAGGTGAAGCCCTGGATGACCTTTTACCAGAAGCTTACGCCGTTGTTCGGGAAGCAGGACGGCGAGTGTTAGGCTTGCGGCACTTTGATGTCCAACTCCTTGGCGGTATCATTTTGCACGTAGGGCAAATTGCCGAAATGAAAACTGGTGAGGGTAAAACGCTCGTAGCAACCTTACCAAGTTATTTAAATGCCCTGACTGGTAAAGGTGTACACGTCATCACCGTAAACGATTACCTGGCTCGTCGGGATGCTGAATGGATGGGACAGGTGCATCGGTTCTTGGGGTTGAGTGTGGGGCTAATCCAGTCAAGCATGACTCCCAGTGAACGCCAGAAAAACTACGATTGCGATATCACTTATGTCACCAACAGCGAAGTCGGCTTTGACTACCTGCGGGATAACATGGCGACATCAATGGCAGATGTGGTGCAACGTCCGTTCAATTATTGCGTAATTGACGAGGTAGACTCGATTTTAATTGATGAGGCGCGGACACCTCTGATTATTTCTGGGCAGGTGGAAAGACCTACAGAAAAGTATCTGCAAGCTGCTGAAATAGCATTCACACTCAAAAAAGACGAGCATTATGATGTAGACGAAAAAGCTCGTAACGTGCTATTGACAGATGAAGGCTTTGCAGAAGCCGAAAATCTTTTGGGAGTCACAGATTTATTTGACCCAGAAGATCCTTGGGCACACTTCGTTTTCAATGCGATTAAAGCTAAAGAACTTTTCCTCAAGGATGTAAATTACATCGTCCGCAATGGGGAAGTAGTAATTGTAGATGAATTTACCGGTCGGGTATTACCTGGACGGCGTTGGAGTGATGGTCTACACCAGGCTATTGAAGCTAAAGAACACGAAGAGATTCAGCCAGAAACTCAAACTCTAGCGACAATTACTTATCAAAATCTTTTCTTGCTGTATCCAAAACTCGGTGGAATGACCGGAACAGCAAAAACGGAAGAACCAGAATTTGAAAAAATTTACAAACTGGAAGTTGCGGTAATTCCTACCAACCGTGACAGAAGACGCGAAGACTTGTCTGATATGGTCTTTAAGACAGAACCAGGCAAGTGGGGTGCGATCGCCAAAGAATGTGCGGAAATGCACGAACTCGGCAGACCTGTGTTAGTGGGAACCACTAGTGTAGAAAAATCCGAGCTTCTCAGCCGATTGCTGAAGCAGCTAGAGATTCCCCACGAATTACTCAACGCCAGACCAGAGAATGTCGAGCGTGAAGCGGAAATCGTCGCCCAAGCTGGACGCAAAGGTGCTGTTACTATCGCTACTAACATGGCTGGTAGAGGTACAGACATCATTTTGGGTGGTAACTCCGAATATATGGCACGTCTGAAGCTGCGGGAATACTTCATGCCCCGCATCGTCATGCCAGAAGATGAAGATAGCTTTGGCGTTCAAAGACCAGCCGGATTACCTACAGGACATGGCGGTGGTCAAGGCTTTGTCCCTGGCAAAAAAGTCAAAACTTGGCGGGCTTCACCAGAAATCTTCCCTACCCAATTGACAAAAGAAACAGAGAAACTACTCAAAGATGCAGTAGAAATTGCAGTACGAGAGTATGGCGATCGCAGTTTACCGGAACTGGAAGCTGAAGACAAGGTGGCTGTGGCTGCCGAAAAAGCTCCCATCGACGACCCTGTGATTCTGAAATTGCGGGAAGCTTATAACCGCGTTAAGCAGGAATACGAACAATTTACTACCCGCGAACATGATGAGGTAGTGGGAATCGGTGGTTTGCACGTAATTGGTACAGAACGCCACGAATCGCGGCGGATTGACAACCAGTTGCGCGGACGTGCAGGTAGACAAGGCGACCCTGGAACCACGAGATTTTTCCTCAGCTTAGAGGATAACCTACTGCGGATTTTTGGTGGCGATCGCGTTGCTGGGTTAATGAATGCTTTCCAAGTGGAAGAAGATATGCCCATCGAATCTGGGATGCTTACCCGCAGTTTGGAAGGCGCACAGAAAAAAGTCGAAACCTACTACTACGACATCCGTAAGCAGGTATTTGAGTATGACGAGGTGATGAACAATCAACGTCGTGCTATTTACGCTGAACGCCGCCGGGTGTTAGAAGGTCAAGATTTGAAAGAACAGGTCATCAAGTACGCTGAAAAAACGATGGATGACATCGTTGACTACTACATCAACATAGACTTACCCTCGGAAGAGTGGGAGTTAGAAAAGTTGGTTGAGAAAGTCAAAGAATTCGTCTATCTGCTAGCAGACTTGCAACCAAATCAATTAGAAGATATGACAGTCGGCGAGATTAAAGCCTTCCTCCATGAACAGGTGCGAATTGCTTACGATCTCAAAGAAGCGCAAATTGACCAAGTTCAACCCGGACTGATGCGTCAAGCGGAACGTTTCTTTATCTTGCAACGCATTGATACCCTGTGGCGGGAACACCTGCAACAAATGGATGCCTTGCGCGAATCGGTGGGATTACGTGGTTACGGTCAAAAAGATCCACTGATTGAGTATAAGAGCGAGGGTTACGAACTCTTCTTGGATATGATGGTCAACATCCGCCGAGATGTGGTGTACTCGTTGTTCATGTTCCAACCGCAGCCGCAGCAGATGATGCAGGCATCATCAGAGATGGTGTAAGTAGAGAGTATCTCATGCAGAGACGCAGAGGCGCAGAGGCGTTTTTGCGTCTTTGTATTTTAAGGCATCTCTCAAAAATATTTTGTTTTCAGGAGTTTGCTGAAATGGGTAAGCTGATACTACCAAATCTTCAGGGTAAGCAAATGGGGCAAGTAATAGTTACCCTCACTGTCACGAATCGAATTGATCAAGTTTTAGCTCAAAGAGGTTTCATTTCTTCGGGGGAAGTTCGCTCTTATACTCTGGATAATGTTTTAGTTGATACGGGTGCGACTTTGCTTTGTTTACCTGCTAGCATTATTAGTCAACTAGGTTTAGTCCAAGGTGGAGAAGCCCAGGTAGAGACTGCTGCTGGAGTGCAGCAGGGGCGAATTTTTCGAGATGTAGAACTAAGTATTGGAGAACGTCAAGGAACCTTTGATTGTCTGGAACTCACAGAAGTACCATATCCCCTTTTGGGTGTAACGCCAATGGAAGTTTTAGGGTTAGAACCAGACCTTAAAAATCGGAAGTTGCGGATTTTACCGATGAATTCTGAGCAAACTTATTTGAGTGTATTGTAAGCGATCGCTCTACATTAAATCTTAAAAAGATTGGATAATTTTAGTAGTGCGATCATTTATCTTTGCTCAATGCACTTCAGGCAAACCTAATAAATTAAAATTTGTGAAAAAATGTGCTGTATTTCATCTTATAAGACTGTAGACTCAATGGTTTAACTCCTCACTTCACTAGACGATAGATTTAAGTATTAGCTATGATATGAGGCGTTATTTGTTCCCAGCAAACCAATCTTTTAATTACTACTAGGCGCATTTATCCAAAAAATAATATGGTTAATCGACGATACTATTCTACACGTACAGGTAAAAATCCAGATGCGGTTCGCTTTGATTTGCCAATGCTTTGTCGTTTATTTCGAGATATATATTTGGAGTTTAGATCCAACGATTATTTTCAAGAGGCTTTCGGTTATGAATGCGTAGATGAGGGAGAAGTAGCAGGTAAATTAGGAGGTGATATTGAAGCTCAAATGTTTAGAAGTTTGCGAAAGCCTAACTTATGGCAGATCCAAGATAAGTGCTTAAATTATAGTGAAGACGATTTCTTCGATGTAATCGAATTATTACATGATTGGATATCCAAGCCTATTGATGGTTCCCATCACAGTTATGCTAATTGTGGTTGGCACTATCATACATTTGATAAAAAAGTTGGTCAGAAAGAATTTAGGGATAAAATAAATGATATTCTTTGCGACTATAAAGATGGTTATGAACTCTCTGAAAAGGGTGAAATTTTAGAAAGAGCAGAAGAAGGACTAGATTTACTTTTTGAAGCAAATTTACCTACATGTGATCCAGAAAATATTGAAAAAAAAGTGGAAGAAGCTATTCTCAAATTTCGGAGATATCGTTCATCTCTTAATGACAGGCGTGATGCTATAAGGGACTTAGTAGATGTATTAGAGTTCCTTAGAGTCAAAATTAAGAAGGTAATTACTTCTAACGATGAGAGCGATTTGTTCAATATTGCTAATAACTTTGGTATCCGTCATCATAATGAAAAACAGAAAACAGGTTTTGATCAAGCTATTTGGTACAGTTGGATGTTTTATTACTATCTAGCAACCATTCATGCTTGTTTGAGATTGATAGAGAAAGCCGAAGCCAAAAATCTTTGACCAAGTTACTTGAGAATGTAATAGCGGAGCATAAGCCGCGTTGCGTCTACGCAAAGATGATATAACTTCCTGAAGCTGAACAAGATGTGATCGCTTATACTTGGCGTAGTTTTGGGATTGTCTGTGGTGCGATCGCAAAGTAAAATACTTTAGCTGAATTGTTAAACTGTAGAGCTACAGCTAACCCTAAACCCAACTAGAATAAGTTTAAGATGCTGGACAGAAGAGCAAAATGGATACATCTAATGAAAAAGCTCTTATTTATCTGTAGCCAGAATAAATTGCGAAGCCCCACTGCCGAGGCTGTGTTTTCTGAATATGAAGGATTTGAAACAGACTCGGCAGGTTTAGATCGCCATGCTGAAGTACCATTATCAACTGAGGCTATTCGATGGGCTGATATGATATTTGTGATGGAAAAACCTCATAAAAGCAAGCTATCAAAAAATTTTCAGCCTTTTCTTAAAGATAAAAAAATTATCTGTTTAGATATACCAGATGAATATGAGTATATGGAACCAGCTTTAATTGAGTTGTTAAAACAGAAAGTTCTACCAATATTAAAAATTAAAAAATGAATATTCAAGAAGCTTTTAATGCTGCCGCAGGAGATTACGATAGCTTACGTCGGATTCTAATTCCCTGTTTTGATGATTTTTACAAAACAGCTGTTGAAATCATCCCAAGCGATGTCTACGACGGGCTACGCCTACGCACCACACCGATAAAGGTTCTAGATTTGGGTGCTGGTACTGGACTTTACTCAGGTATGGTGCAATCTGTTTTCCCAAATGCAGAGTTTACCTTACTAGACTTAGCCCCTGAGATGTTAGAGAAAGCTAAGTTGAGATTTAGCAAAATGGGTAAATCTCCCAACATCTTAATTGGTGACTACATTGAGACTGATTTGGGTGATTCCTACGACCTGATAATTTCTGCCCTATCTATTCATCATCTTTCTGATTTTGACAAAGAACTTCTTTATCAACGGATTTATGATGTCCTCAATCCTGGAGGGATATTTGTCAACGCTGACCAAGTTCTCGGCAAAACCCCTGATTTAGAAGAACTTTATCGTCAACACTGGTTAGATTCTGTCCGTGCTAAGGGTATCTCAAAAGAGGATCTTAAAGCTGCACAAAAACGCATGGAATACGATCGCATGGCAACCCTTGAGATTCAACTTCACTGGCTAGAAGCAGCCGGGTTTCAAAATGTGGATTGCTGGTACAAAAATTTTAGCTTTGCGGTTTTTGGTGGTTATCGACCGACTATTTAACTGCTATTTTTATAATCAAGATTCCATGCAGAATTGATTATTTAGCAGAACAGTAGCTATTAATTTCCTTGACTATTGAACTTTCTTCATTACTACTTTTTTTCAGAGATACCAAAAAACCCTTTGCTGCGGGTAAGTTCTTTTTATCTATAGCTCCTGCTGCATTATTCAATTCCTTGCTGATGTTCTGATAGAGTGTGATAAAGCGCCCTTGAAAACCTTGTAACTTTTCATCTTTAATTTCGAGGGTTTTCATCTCTTGGGCAAGTGGATCTATCTTACCAGCTAGTTCAGTTAAAGCTTTAGAACCTTTTGCCGGATTGGGATTTTTACCAAATTCCTGACCTAGAGTAGATGCTTGATTAGCAACCTTGATGACTTTGTTACATTGGGCAACTTTACTTTCTCCACACCCTGCAAATAATAATGCGATCGCAGTAGTGACTGAAAACATAAAACTTTGTTTAAATACGCGTTGCATAAATCCTATTATCTCCAACTATGTTTTGGGAAAGTTGGGCAGCAGAAATAGATGGCCAGCGAAAATAGTTTTTTCTAAAAATAATCTTGATTTCTGTTGCCCTGTTACTTTATACTTCATTTTTTCGACAACGTGTATGTAATTACACTTAAGTAGCAAAATTTAACATTCTCTAGTCGAGTTGCAGTTTATTCACCCAATTTGGGAATTAACTTCAATGTCGCAGCAGTGTTATCTGTGACATTCTTTTGTTGCGATAACATCTGGTGATATTCAATATTGCGCCAAGAGTCAACCATATCGTTGTAGTGGGTATGGAAAGCATGGCCTGATTGTCCGGGTGTATGAATTGCAACTGATTTATCTAAATTTCCTAAATCTACAATCATCCGCAGGGAAGGAATATCTGTCACCTCAAAGGATTTATTTGCTCTCCATCGGTTAGCATTCACTGTTTCGCCGTTACCAGCCGTCGCAAATGCACCACGATTAAATAAACCTTCAATCGGTGCAACCCCAGATTTACCCAAGGTGGCATTACGGAAAGTAACAGTATGTAGTTTGCCCCAATTCCAGTTTTTCGGGTCTTTGCTTTGAATCCGTTCTAGTTCATCCACGGCTTCTGTAAAGGATTGCCGCAAGATTTCGTCTCGGTTCTCAACTTTTGGGGTGTTGCGATTATCCCACCAAGAACTATTGGGCTGTTTTACTAAATTTGCTACCACAGCATACCAGCGATCGCCCCCATTGGGAAAGTATCTCTCAGGTAACTGATCGTGAAACGTGTCTCTTAGCAAGTGTTTCCAGAATACTTCAAACAAGGCAGCAGCCGATGATGTCATTCCCAACTGTAAATTCCAATCTTTTAGAAGTTTTTGGGCTGCTTGCAAACGAGGAGTATCAACAGTGATAGATTGCAGTAGCGGTACTAATATTTGTGCATTGAGATTGCGATCGTCGCCCTGTATTTGCTGCACATCTTCTAGGGAAATCGGTTCGGTTTTTTGTGAAATCATCTCAACGATGCGCTGTGCCCGATAGCCATAAACCCAATCTGCGGTAATTAAGTAAGGATATTTACGCATCGCTAAATTATTGGCAGTAGCAATATAGCCTTGAGACGGATTGAAACTTTTGGGTAACTTCTCAAAGTCAATATAGCCTTGCCACTCATATTCATCTGTCCAACCAGGAACGGGATAACGTCCATTTCCCTTGGCTCGGATGGGGAATTTACCAGGCATTTGGTAGCCAATATTGCCATCAACGTCAGCGTAGACTAAATTTTGAGCCGGGACATCATAATTACTAGCAGCAGTGCGGAATTCTTGCCAGTTTTGGGCGCGATTGATTTGGGGAATAGCATACCCTAATTTCGAAGGTTCTAGGGCTGTCCAGCGCAAGGCCATAGCGTAGTTTTGAGGTATTTCTAACAGCTGACTTGGCTGGAACTCCTTCAGATTGGGTGAAACATCAGAGAGAATCGGCCCATGTCGGGTATAGCGCACCGTTTGCACAAGCGGCTGACTCCCCGCAACTTGAATCGTTTCTTGCACGAGTTTCATATCAACCCATTTGCCATTTACCTCATACTGATTGGGATTTTTGGGATTGATTTTCTCGATGTATAAATCCATCACATCAGATAGTACATTAGTTACACCCCAGGCAATGCGATCGCTATGACCGATAATTACCCCAATCATTCCCGCAAAAGAAAAGCCAGTAACGTTGTAGGGACATTCTGCACTTTTAGATATACAGTGCAAACCAACCTCGTACCATATAGAGGGTATTTGTACACCTAAGTGGGGGTCATTTGCCAAAATTGGCTTACCTGTATCTGTAAGCTCACCGGATATCACCCAGTTATTGGAACCAATGCCTATCCCCGTAGGCCCTATGAGTTGTTCCAAAGCCATCATCGGCTTGGTAATTGACTCTATTACCTCCTCAATACCAAAAGCGGTGAATTGTGTCTCGTCAGAATTTTCATCCTCTACTGTTTTCCCTTTTTGGAACTCAGGTAAAATCGCTGGCAAGTCTTGAGGATAAGGTGGATAAAGTTCCTCTACTTGAGTGGGAGTAAGGGTTTTAAGTAGTATGGCACGTTCAACTTCACTTTGGAAATTTGTACCCAAATCGTAAGCCATCACTTTCCCCCAAGTCAGAGAATGCAATATTTGCCAAGGTTCTGGCTTATACCCAGGATTGAGGAATTTTAGCACAGTGTATTCTAGACTCAGGGCGTTACCTTGATGCTCTTTCAGATAAGCATTGACACCATCTGAGTATGCTTCCAGGTATGCCTTCATCTCTGCATTAATTTCCTGAATTTCTTGCTGCGCCACCCTCGCCCAACCCATTGTCCGCAGATATCTATCAGTGTCAACCTGAGAGGAACCAAACATTTCTGAGAGCCGCCCAGAACCGATGTGTCGCCAAAAATCCATTTGCCAAAAACGGTCTTGGGCGTGAATATAACCTTGCGCCATAAATAAATCGTGAGAGTTGGCAGCATAAATGTGGGGAATTCCCCATTTATCGCGCTGGACGGTTACTTCAGCTTTGAGTTCAGGTAGTTGAATTGTGCCACTCTCTTGCGGAAATGATTGGCGTACAGTGTAGGTGGCGAATCCCACTAACAATAGCCCCAGCACTAACAGCACAATTAAAGTTCTTTTGAGAATCCGAGGAAACCAACGTTTCCTGAAGTTTTTTATTTGGGCTTGCAGTGGCATTGTTTAGTGAAATCACGCGATATTACAACGTTGATATTACAGTAGAGCGAGCAATATTAATTTCATGCCCACAAAATTCTAGGGAAACTCCTCTAAACAAGTTAGCTAGTTGAAAAAGAGGCAAGGGAGCAGAGGGGAAAGGGCATGAAGAAGAGACAAGGAAAGATGTGGGAGACGGAGAGACTTGTTCGGTAAAATTCCCCCTTGTCCCCTTGTCCCCCTGCTCCCCTCGCCCCCTGCCTCTTCCTCGACAAGTCTATTGGTCAAAAAGCTTACTTCAAAGTCCCCAAAACGGGCGCTACCTCAACCTCTGAAATTTGCGGAACCAATAAACCCTTAGCATAAATCTGAGGATTTGTTTGCGAGACTATGGCATAAGACTGGCGAAGATTAGCATTGACTGCCACAGTTTTCACGTCGTACATTTGCATCGCCATCTTGGGATAGAAACCAATACCAATAATCATCAGCAGAAAACAGGCAGCAATAAACACCTCACGGGGCCTAGCATCCTCGTAGACTGCATCTTCTGGCACGAGGCAGTCTGTACCAAAACAAACTGTTCCCTCATCTTCTTGATTTTCCAAGCCTGCATTATTAATGTCGCAGATGAGTGCTGCACCGTCACCATAAAATACCTCTCGCAGCATGGAGAGTAAATAAATAGGTGTGAGGATAACTCCAACTGCGGCTAGAAAAACTGTGACTGTGCAGAAAGTTGAACTGTAAACGTCACTGCTTGTCATGCCAACAAATACCGATAGTTCGCCAGCAAAACCGCTCATACCGGGAAGTGCTAGAGATGCCATCGCGCTGATTGTAAATAGGGCAAAGACTTTGGGCATGGCTTGACCAATACCGCCCATATCTTTCATTACCATTGTGTGGGTGCGATCGTAAGTAACTCCAGCTAAGAAGAACAGCACTGATGCAATTAAACCATGCGAAATCATCTGCAACATCGCACCGTTGATTCCCAAATCAGTGAACGACGCAATCCCAAGCAGCACAAACCCCATGTGAGAAATCGACGAATAAGCCAAACGCCGCTTCATATTCGTCTGAGCAAAGGAGTTTAATGCACCATAGATAATGTTGACAACACCTAGAATGGCTAGAACTGGCGCAAAGTAAATGTGTGCATCAGGGAGTAGCTCAAGATTCAGGCGAATTAGTCCATATCCACCCATTTTTAGCAATACACCAGCCAAAATCATCGACACAGGAGAAGATGCTTCGCCGTGGGCATCAGGCAACCAGGTGTGCATCGGGAAAACAGCAAGCTTGACACCAAATGCAATCAATAACCCTGCATAAAGTAGCAGTTGTAGACCAAGGGGATATTCTTTACTTGCGAGGGCAGTTATATCAAATGTCATATCACCGCCGCCGTATAACCCCATTGCCAAGGCTGCGACCAAAATAAATATAGAAGCAGCTGCGGTATATAACAAAAATTTCGTAGCCGCATAACGCCGTCTTTGTCCACCCCAAATGCAGACTAGTAGGTAGACGGGAATCAGCTCTACTTCCCACATAATGAAAAATAGCAGCAAGTCTTTGGCAACGAACACCCCTACTTGTGCAGAATACAGCACCAGCATCAAAAAATAGAAGAGGCGAGGACGGTGATCAACTTGCCAAGCCGAAAACATCGAGAGTGTGGTGACAAATCCTGCTAGCAGCACAAGTGGTACTGATAGTCCATCGACTGATACCGCCCAGTTCAGACCCAACTGAGGCATCCAGGCATAACTTTCTACCAATTGAAAACTAGCACTGCTGGCATCGTAATGTTTCCAAAAGGCGTAACACATCAAGGCAAAGTCTGCAATACCTACACCCAGTGCATACCACCGCACGAGCTTGCCATCTTTATCGGGCAGCGCAGGGATGAGCAAGGAAGCAACGAGTGGCAGCAAGACAATCGCGGTAAGCCAGGGAAATTGATCCGCTATCATGTATATGAGAAAAAATACTTATTTGGGATGATGTCATTGTACTAAACTTTGTAACAATTTCTTCATAAGTATTTATCCCAGTTAACCATAAATATTTGTCCCAGTTAACCGCTTTGACTCAAAGACAATTGACTTGAAAATGGCGACTGGGGCACTGGGGAAGAAAGATGTTTTACTTGCTCACGGTACTAATCCAGCTCGCAAAGCACGCACGGCAGCCTGTGTCCGGTCAGCAACACAAAGTTTATTGAGAATACCTCGAACATGAGTTTTTACAGTACCGACTGTTAAATATAGCCTTTTAGCAATTTCTGCATTGTCACACCCAGCGACAATCAACTCTAAAACATCCATTTCCCGGTGAGTTAAAGGATAGCTGACTATACTTTTCTCAGTATCTGGGTCAATACCTTCAATCAAAACTCTTTTTCCAGATGCGCCTTTGCTACCATCGGGAAAATCTTGACGTATTTGTTGTAGTACAAGGTCTGCGATCGCAGGATCAATCCATGAGCTACCTGAGTATGTCGTTTGCACAGCCTCAACTAGTTTCTCAGTTTCGATATCTTTCATGCAATAAGAATCTGCACCTGCTGCAAAAGCGGCTAAAACTGCCTGTTCGCTATTCTGCATCGTTAAAATTAGCAGCTTTGTGGTGTAATCTTCATTCTCTGCTTGATATTGCCTAAATGTGCGTGTTAGCTCAATACCATCCATATCAGGCAAACCGATGTCAATAGTGGCAACATCCGGCTTGAGAGTTTTCAGAAGCTTGATGCCGTCGGCTGCATTGGCTGCTTCACCAACAATGTTAAACTCTGGCTGGGTTTGTAAGGCAGACCGCAAGCCGATTCTTGTAAGGTTGTGATCTTCGATCACGAGGATCTTGATTTCACTCATAGTTGCTTAATTTTACTGTTATCTATCTAGAGTACAGATTAAAATAATCTCGTTCTTCTATTCGGTATCTTATACAAAAAGCAATGCTTTTGGTATTTTTCCTGAACTTCATCTACCATTAGACATAAATAACTTTATCTTGGAAGTTTTTCTTAGGCAAGAGTTTCCATGCGGCAATATAATTCAATTAAAAAATATTTTTATACATTCACCAGATGATAGATGTTTTATGTTGGACAATTTTTCACTGAAAATCCGCTAGCAATAAAGAGCCGATAACTATTAAAGAATTGCCCTTGCAGTGGCTATGATAAGGTAAATACAATAGATTAAGCGACCTTAACCTAAGATCCAGACACAAATATTGTTTGGAAAAGTAAACGAATAATCTACTCGGTAGAAAATAATACCATTAAACTAATTAATGCTAAACTTGCTTTGTTTAGCAGTATTTTTACCTAGGAAACAAGATACTCAATTCGGGAAACTTTAAAGGAAAATGTGAATCCTTAATAATCTCAGCGCTGGTAAAGTAAGCTATTACTAGATTTGCTAGCGATAGCCAAGCACTTCTTTTTTTTATTCAGCCATGTCTTTAACTAAAAGTGTCAAAAAAGATAAAATTCTCGCTGTCGATGATGTTTTTGACAATCTACTGGTCTTAGAAGCAGTCCTAGAAGATGAGGGCTATGAAATTAGCTTGGTGGAAGATAGCAAAATTGCTCTGGCTATGGTTGAGGAGTCACCACCAGACATCATTCTCTTAGATGTGATGATGCCAGAGATAGATGGCTATGAATTTACTCGACGCATTCGACAGAATCCGGCGTTGCCATTTATCCCTATTCTGCTGCTAACGGCTCACTATGAGTCTAGCGTTGTGGAAGGACTCGATGCTGGTGCAGATGACTTTATTCGTAAACCATTCGATCCTGATGAACTACATGCACGAGTGCGATCGCTCTTGCGCCTCAAGCATAGCATCGACGAACGAGATCAGATGGCTAACCTGCGGGCAGATTTTGTCTCGCGTTTTACTCACGATTTACGTATACCGCTAGTAGCCTCCAACCGCGTCTTAAAATTATTGCTGGAAGGCAGGTTTTGCGAAGTTTCGCCACAATTGCAAGAAATCATTGATACCATGATCGGCAGTAATCAAGACCTGCTGGAAATGGTAAATACCTTGCTAGAAGTTTATCGTCATGAAGCGGGCTGTAAAACCTTAAAAATTGCTCCCTGCAATATAGAAGAACTAGTTAGTGAAGTTACCCAAGAATTAACTCCCTTAGCTGAAGAAAAAGGATTAGTTGTAAATATAGAGCGAGATGAAACTGCAAGCACCGTCATGGGCGATCGCTTAGAACTGCGGCGAGTTTTAACAAATATTATCGGCAATGCTATCAAATTTACAGACAAAGGTTCTGTAGATATTCATTGCCATCTCACTCCAGAAGATGTGACTATTGATATCCAAGATACGGGGCCGGGAATTTCTAAACAAGACCAGGCAATATTATTTGAGCGATTTCGCCAAGGTAAACACCAGCGCTCTGGTAGCGGTTTGGGACTATATCTATCTCGCTGTATTATCGAAGCACATCAAGGCACAATTGATGTAACATCTGAGCCAGGGCAAGGTAGTACATTTACTATTCGTCTACCTGTAGCAGCCGACAATTAAAAGTGAGGAAATTTTAGAATAAAAAATAGTGTTCACAAACAAAATCCGTGAACAGTGACACACTCCGCACACTGAAATTGGTACTCCAATTTCAGTGTGGGCTTCTCAACCAATCCGGCTATTGCTTAGGAGGCGTTGAGCTTTAAGAATCGCATGTCCGTCGGCTCTATTCTTTATATTTACTGCCGCGTTATGGTCACGATTAAGACTGCACCCACACAGACACAAGTGCCATCTTTCATGCAGCTTTTTAGAAACTTTTACCCCACAACTGGAACAATCTTGTGACGTACCCGATGGATTGACTGCAATTACCAAAATTCACGAGATTTAAACCGAGGTCGTCTACTTCGTTTTCCGTTGCTATCACCTTTTAAAAAACGGTCAAACGTCACTTTCACTCGCTTAACTATATCCTGTAGCACCTGCGAGTAAATTTCACCGTACCAAGGATGAGTTTTTCTGAGATTTAGTAGCGTTTTATTTTGTGAATAATAGTCTGGGTTGTCCCGCAATTCTGGTATATGGCAGATAAGAGGACAGGCATTAATTGATGAACGATTGCGCTCATACCAATCAAATCTATCAGCCAACAAGAAATTATATTGAGCGCATAACATAGACAGCCATCTGTCTATCTCAATGGCTTGTTTTGTTGTTGGTCGTAGCTTGTATTGGTAGGCTGTCCTCACAACTCTTGCCTCAACCATTAACCCTTTTTTATCACTCTCGCTAAAGTATAATTAAGTGCGATCGCAAAAACTGAGACAGAGAGTATGGTTGAGCCTCGCCCACCCGTGCCCACAGTCAAATTTGTGGATGAATATTGCCAGTTGTATCAAAACCTATTCCCAGAAGTTAGAAGTTTTGAATCTTTTAAGTACCTACATATAGGATGTCTTTCTGATGTAAAACGTAAAACTCTACCAGAAATAGCGAAAATTGTAGGACTAAATAATCATCAAGTATTACACCATTTTTTAACAGAATCACCTTGGGATATAAAAAAATTAAGAAGGCAAAGATTAGAATTAATATTATATATACTTCAAGGTCGCCCAATAATACTAATTGTTGGTGAAATAGGTGATAAAAAAAAGGGAATACGGCTGATTATGTGAAACGACAGTACATTGGTAATTCAAGGTCTAGCAGAAACTGGATCTGCATTTGTAACAACCAATGAATGATCACTGGAAGATCATCTACTCGCTCTGATGTAGTGTTTTGCAACTGTTATCTAGCCGCCTCAATTATTAGTGAACACCTTTGCAGACTACACTTTCAGGCTGTTATTTGGCTATTCTATTTGTGAAATGAGCGAACCGACCGGAGGAACAAAACAATGATTAACAAACAACCTGCCAAGTTCACAATGAATGCCAAGCAGAAAGAGATATTTCATCAACTGACAACTGAAAAGCAAATAAGACTGTTGCAGGTTTTAGAAGCCCGACAATCCCAAACTGGTCAGAGAAGGATTAAGCCATCCAACCGCACCAAGACTAAACAGGTTTATCAGGATGACTCCCAAGACATTGTTAATCAGTACCAAGACCACCTGGATTAATCCTTTGTCGAAATGTTTCGATAGCCTGGGAAATATTTCGATTTACCCACGCCAGCAAGGGAATCTAAGGACACCTAGAAGTTTTACAGGTCTACCCCTAAGTTAAAGATTTGAGATATATCTAGCAAACCCTCATTAGACTGTCCTATGCTTAAGACACGTTTAGGACAATCTAGGATGTTTTAGGACTGCTAAGTATCTCTGGAAAAAGCCCGTGACGAGGATTGAACTCGTGACCTCACCCTTACCAAGGGTGTGCTCTACCACTGAGCCACACGGGCGAAATATAACTCCGATTTTCCAGCTAGAAGTTAAATGCTGGGAGTTTTGATGCTTACCCAGACATTATAACTTATAACTTCGTAAGTGGTGGGCCGGGCTGGATTTGAACCAGCGTAGGCGCTAGCCAACGGATTTACAGTCCGTCTCCATTAACCACTCGGACACCGACCCGATTTGTCTCACGATTTAAAATCTTAGCACCACCTTTTATAATTAGCAAGTGGTTAGAAAAAATAACTTGTGGGTAGAGATCGCAACAAAACTGCGTCTCTACCTTATGGATAAAAAATACTGGTTACACGCTCATCTCCAGCATTCGTTGCATTGGTCGCAGTGCAGCAAGGCGAATATCCTCTGACATGGTAATTTCGGGAGTGCGATTTTTCATTGCCCAGTAAAGCTTTTCTAGGGTGTTTAATCGCATAAACGGACATTCGTTACAAGCACAGTTATTTATCGGCGGTGCAGGAATAAAATGCTTGTCAGGAGCTAGTTTTTGCATTTGATGAATGATTCCCGGCTCCGTAGCAACGATAAATTCCTTGGTGGGGCTGCTTTGACAATACTTGAGTAAAGCGGCTGTGGAGCCAATAAAGCTGGCGTGGCGTAATACACTACTTTCACATTCTGGGTGTGCGATCGCCTCTGCTTCGGGATGGGCAATTTTTAACTGGACAATTTTCTTTTCCGAAAAGGTTTCATGGACAACACAGCTACCTTGCCATAGCACCAAATCTCGTCCAGTCTGTTCCATCACATACCGCCCCAAATTCCGATCGGGGGCAAAAATAATCGGCTGTTCCTTTGGTATCTGCTGCACAATTTTCACAGCGTTGGAGCTAGTACAAATAATATCGCTCATCGCCTTGATATCAGCAGAGCAGTTGATGTAAGATACCACCAGATGATCTGGATGCGCTGCTTTAAAAGCTGCAAACGCCTCTGGTGGACAACTGTCTGCTAAAGAACAACCAGCATTCAAATCTGGTAAAAGTACTAATTTATCGGGATTAAGTATCTTTGCTGTTTCTGCCATGAAGTGAACACCAGCAAAGACAATCACATCCGCATTGGTTTTTTCGGCGGCTCTTGCTAATTGTAATGAATCCCCAATAAAGTCGGCAATATCCTGAATATCTGGCTCTTGATAATAATGCGCCAGGATAACGGCGTTGAGTTCTTTTTTGAGACTCTGAATCGCGGCAAACAAATCTAGTGGTAGTTCACCCAGTTGGGTGTTTTCTCGTTGAGCTAGTGCAGTAGTAAACACAGTTTAGGGGTGCTTTATGTTGCAAATGTATGTCCTGTGGATTCAATTATAGTAGTTTTTACCAAAAATAGTGGACGGTTGATATTTTGGGGTTGTGTCCAAATCGGGCTGAGTTTCATATCCTGGAGATAGACGGCAAGGAAAGTGGCATGACCAGTCAGAAAACTCAATCGATAAACCTCAAAATTGCTGTAGTTGGAGATATTCACGACCAATGGGAAGTGGAAGATGGCATTGCACTCAAGCATTTGGGTGTTGACTTAGTGCTGTTTGTCGGGGATTTTGGCAATGAATCGGTGGAAGTGGTCAGAGCGATCGCATCCCTCGATATTCCCAAAGCAGCCGTGATGGGCAACCACGATGCCTGGTACACCGCCACCGAATGGGGACGTAAAAAGGCTCCTTATGACCGCTCTAAGGAAGACTGGGTACAGGAACAACTCGATTTATTAGGCCCGTCCCATGTCGGTTACGGTAAGTTGGATTTTCCCGCTTGGAATTTAACTGTAGTGGGGGGTCGTCCCTTTACCTGGGGTGGCCCAGAGTGGAAATTCGCGGAAATCTGTAAAGAACGTTACGGTGTGACGAGTTTGGAAGAATCCGCCGATCGCATCGTGAAAGCGATCAAAAGCGCCGCTTACGAGACAATTATATTTTTGGGTCACAACGGGCCTAGTGGGTTAGGCGATCGCCCCGAAGACCCCTGCGGCAAAGACTGGCATCCAATTGGCGGCGACTTTGGCGATCCAGATTTGGGCGAGGCGATTTCTCAAGCCTTGACTGCTGGTAAAACTATTCCTCTGGTGACATTTGGTCACATGCACCGAGATTTACGCCATACCAAGAAGGTGCAGCGCAAACCCATCTTTAGAAGTCCAGAGGGGACAATTTACTTAAATGCGGCTAGTGTCCCCAGGATTGTGGAAAATGACGGCGAGAAGCTGCGTAATTTTTCCATTGTCACCCTAGAGGCGGGTGTGGTTTCGCAAGTTTCCCTAGTTTGGGTGGGGAATGACTTTCAGGTGGCTAAAGGGGAAATTTTGTACGAGCGATCGCGGATTGTGTCGTAGACATTCGCATCCAGTAGTGCAATCTGCGTAGATAATAGGGTATAGTATGATCTGTCAAGTTTAGTGCTAACCAACAAAAGCGCCTGAATAGCGTCTGAAACTAGGATCAGCACAAGTTTGACAGATTTACTGGAGAGGTGGCAGAGTGGTCGATTGCGTCCGACTTGAAATCGGATGAGGCTAAAACCTCCGGGAGTTCGAATCTCCCCCTCTCCGTTGAAGAAAAATTAGATTTTACAAGTGTTTTTGAGTAAATCAACTATTAGGTTTTTTGAGATGAAAGTTGATTGAGTATTTTTGGCTATTTTTTACTGTAGAGTGGCTTTGATTTCTTTATCAAATTTGAGTTCATCTCAAAACCATTACAAAACATACATAGTAAGCTTAATAAGCTTTTGTAATGGGTCAGTAAGCCTTAAATTTTTCCAAGTGGGTAGTTCCTAAGACCGCAAAAACAATTTTATGATGGCAAATTGGCTTGAAATTTAGTGTAATGAAACAGTAATACACCAATAAATTCGTAGAGATGCATTATGTAGATATGCATTATATTGAATCAGAAGAGAAATAA
Organism: Nostoc sp. C110; assembly: GCF_043099725.1. Taxonomy (GTDB): domain Bacteria; phylum Cyanobacteriota; class Cyanobacteriia; order Cyanobacteriales; family Nostocaceae; genus Nostoc; species Nostoc muscorum_A. The sequence continues at coordinate 4,167,422 of NZ_CP171148.1, forward strand.
GCACCCTTCTTTCTATTTGCATCTGGATGAGTTGCCTGAATATTATCAATAGTGTCAGAACCACCAACTGCTAATGGTTTGATGTGATCATAGTGTAACTCATCGCCATAGTATATTCCTGCACCTGTCAAGGCACACTTATTTCCCTGACTCTTAATCAATAACCTTTTTTCTTCCTCTGTCAAACGAAGTCTTCTATCCTCTCTCTTAAAATCACTTTTGATAATTTCTAGCCTTTCATTAAAGCCTTTCATAATTATATCTAAATCAGCATTACTAGGTTTTTTCATATAGAGAAAAAGCTCTTTTAATTTCTTTTTTATTTCCTCTCTATGAAACTTAGCCATTTCGTAATTCAAGTCAGATAAAATGTGCCAAAGCATGTAGAAGTCCTGAAATCTTCTGACAAGAACTGGTAAATTTCTGCCAGCATCAAAGATAGAATTTAACTCCTCCCTCAAAAAATCATTAACATCACCATCATCAATATCTTTGTCAAGGAGAATCAATCTTAGGTTTTTGATGAAGCTTTCTACATGTTTAATACTTTCTCGAAACGAACGCAAAGAGTCTACATTCGTAGATGCACTATGAAGTAATTTTGTCACATCTCTCTTATCTTTAATTCTCGCATTTACAGAATTATTTTTGATATGTATATTAAGTACACCAGTGGACTTACCTTTACCGCTTGTCTTATGGTAGTCTAGATAAACTAATAATGTATATAATTCTTCATTTTGCATTCTATCGCCATAATCATTTTTATTGCGTGCGATAGTAATATAGAACCAGCTTTTATGCTTTCCAGCGTTCTTTTTGATATCATCAATCAAGTCCTTCTTAACCCAAGCATTCCACATTTCAAAGGAATTTTCTAAGATTGGAAATGGTTTATTATTAAGTCTAATAAATAAATCCACAGGTTGAAATTGAGTGTTAATCCTCTCTTCAATTTCTACTACTAGGAGTGGGAAATCATAAATTCTATCTTGCAGATTTACGTCAAAAGTATCAAATTTGCATTTTTCTAAATCTTTAAGTATTCTTAATTGCCTCAACGGAAACTTATCATTTTTTGATTTTTGTTCATTGCCTTCTTCATCAATATAAGATCCTCCGGTAAATGCAAGAATTGAAAGTAGTCTTTGCTGTCCATCAATAACTTCCCATACTCCATCACTTCGACTAAAGATAAATATTGGCGGTAGCTGTATGCCAAGCAAAATACTCTCTATTAAAGCAGATGCTTTTGGAATACTAATAACTTCCGAGCGTTGGTAAGGTGGGCGTAGAAGTAGTCTTTTCTTCCTTATTCTTGACAGAAAACCGTCAATAGTTACTCTTTGGGGATCTGGCTTTGTTGTTCTTAATGTTTCCAATTGGCTTACCTTAACTAAGGTGTCATCTTGACTAGAAGCGTTAATTTTGGGTTTGCCACCACCTAAGTAGTTATTAAAATTAGTATTTAGTTTCTTGCTAAAGAAATTTGCTATAGTTTGATATCTCTCAAGAGTAGGAGCATAAAAATGTGAACCTTCTTGAGCAAAAATAGCTATATTTTTTGCTATATAATTTGAGAATTCAATAGATAGAGAAACACTTTCAAAATTACTTCTAGAAACCTTCTCTTTTTCTAACACTGAAAATGCCCATAAAAGACATTCACAAACTAACCTATTAGACCTTATTGCCCTTGATTCTAAAGTTGAATTTACTTTCTCAACCAACTCAAATCTCTTGATAAGTTTGGTGCATAAATCTTTAGGATCAGAAGTTAAAGCTATCAATTCATAAAGCTTATCAATAGTTTCGGTTCTTGATTGGCTAGATGCATAACTTCTAATGGGAAGCATACTAAGGATTAGCTGTTTACGCACAAAAGTTAGAATCTTTTGAACTTTAAATTTAATATTATCTTCTGTTTTAGTATGTTTTAAAAAAAGCTGATATGTTTTCTCAGCTAGCACTACGTCATTAATTAGCAAGTCCTTAAAACATTTAGTTACAGGGTCATTTAGATATGCAGCATTATCAATCTCTGCCTTCTTCAAAGGTGTAATCCCAGAATTATATCGTGAAAATATTTCTTTCTTAATCTTATCTTCTAAATCGCTATCAAGTTTAGGTTCATTAACTACTGCAAATTCAAAAACTCTAAGCTTAGAATCAAAAAACAGGTCTTGAATTTGAATACTCAAATCTTGAAATGATTTTTTTCTTAGTTCTTTTAGCTCATATAAACCTTTCTCAGTCAGCTTTAAGTCTTTTTTAAGAAAACGCAGAATTGTTTCAAATCTTTGTCTCCCATCGATTACTTCTTTTGTATTTCCGCTATCAAATAGTATTATTGGTGGTATTTCTGTTCCAAGTAAAATACTCTCTATAAAAAATGTTGCTTTCTCAGGAGTCCAAACATAGTTTCTCTGGTAGTAGGGGTCATATTTAATTTTATTTAAGTTTCTTTCTCTAAACAAGCTTTCTATACTTTGCGAATATGTACTAATTTTTAAGTGAGATGAAAAAATTCTTTCAAAATCAGCTTGCTTCAAAAATATGTCATCCATGTATTCGAATAGTTACCTCGTAAAACGTATTTTTAAATTCAGCTATAGAAAGCCTATTTAACTTTTTACTGATATGACCATATATCAGTATATGTATAAGCTATGGAGCAGTGTATCATTATTTTATTGAAAACTGTAACAAATGATGGTTCTTCTTAGTGGGTATAGTAAAAGCGATCGCTCCCTTCACCCTTTGCTTGCATTATGCTATCATTTTGATAAATTCTACTTTGAGGTAAAGCGATGGCTACCCTTTATGTAAGAAATTTACCCGATGATTTGTACGCAAAACTGCAAGAGTTAGCCGCATCTGAACACCGTTCAATTAACGCCCAAGTTATAACTCTGTTAGAACAGGCTTTAAAAACTGAAGCACAGCAAACAGAAGAAGAAAGACGAAAGAATGTCCCAAAACTTCTAGAGGAAATCCGTCTTCGTCGTGAAAAGCTACCAACTGATATCGAATGGCCTGACAGCACTGCCATGATTAGAGAAGATCGGGACAGATGACAATTCCTCTTAGGTGCGTCGTGGATGCCAGTGTGTCCGTTAAGCAATTTATTCCTGATCCGCTAACAGCTAAGGTTAATCAACTGTTTGCTCACCTTGCCTATCCCCAGACAGAAATCTTTGTACCTGACCTGTTTTACATTGAGTGTGCAAACGTTTTGTGGAAGTATGCTCGTGCAGGTAGTTACGATGTTTCTCTGATTCAGGGGAATTTAGCTAGTCTGAAAGCTTTCCCTTTGCGTGTTGTCTCCACGGCTGATTTGATGGCGGATGCAGTTGCGATCGCATTAAATTATGGAATCTCCGCCTACGATGGCTCTTATGTTGCACTTTCACAGCAGGTAGGTGCTACTTTGCTGACTCTTGACGGTAAGCTGGTGAAAGCCCTAGCCGCTTCGTCTTACAATGTTTCTTCGTTTAATGACTTTGAGGTTCCGCCGTTAGAGTCAATGTAGAAGCGATCGCCTTTTCTCACCATATATTCAACCCCAAAGCATTGAATGAGGCTAAACAAATCGATACTAACTCAGAATTGGGGAAATTAAATTTTTATCACTGACTTATCTTAGTTGCAATAAAATTAGTTTGTAAAGCAGGGGATAAACCTGCTGTTTTTTAATATTCAATTGTCAAAAATGCCTTTTACTTATAAACGCACGGTTCGCTTTCAAGATACTGATGCTGCTGGGGTAGTTTATTTTGCTAATGTTTTGGGTATTTGCCATGAAGTTTATGAAGAATCTTTAGAAGCATCAAGTATTAATCTCAAAGATTTTTTTACTAATCCGTCTGTGGGGTTTCCCATTGTTCATGCTAGTGTTGATTTTTTGCGCCCTATGTTTGTTGGGGACAAGTTGTTGATTAGTTTAATTCCGCAAAAAATAGGTGTTGATAAGTTTGAAATTACTTACGAAATTACAGTGGGTGAGGTGGTAGTTGCTAAGGCTATTACTCGTCATGTTTGTATTGATGTAAGTAGTAGAAGTAAGCAGGAATTACCCGAAGAGATAGTCGAATGGTTGGAAACTAACCGCAGAGACGCTGAGGGCGCAGAGAGAAGAAAGTCGAGAGAGATTATGTGATGGGATTTTGGAGGAATTCTGTGGCTATTTGCTGTAACTGTTGGCGGTTAATTTTACCTTGGGAGTTGCGGGGTAAGTTTTGCTGGGGAATCCAATATTTAGGGATTTTAAATTTGCTGAGTTTGTTTTTAAGTAAGATTTGGATTTTTAAGGCAGAGGTATCTGGTTTTTTGGGAATGTAAATCGCTGTTAAGGCTTGTCCCCAGTGTTTATCTGGAATGCCAATGACACAAATATCGGCAACCATTTGAGTTGATTGTATAGCTGATTCAATTTCTGCTGGATAAATATTTTCTCCACCTGTAATAATTTTGTCGCTGTTACGTCCGATTATATTTAAATGTCCTTGTTCGTCTAAAAAGCCTAAATCATCTACTTGGAAATCAGTTTGATTTTCTCTGGTTTTAGGATAGTAACCAAGGGCTAAAGATTGAGCATGAATGGTAATATTGCCGATTTGATTGAAATTTAAAATCTCGCCTTGCTGATTGCGAATAGTTACTTTTGCATGGGGAAGAATTTGACCACTGCTAATTTTACCGCCGAGAAAATCATCCGGTTTGAGGGTGGCAATTTGAGAGGCGGTTTCTGTCATACCATAGGTAGGTGCTAACCGGATGTGGTGAAATCTGGCTTTTTCTAGTAGTTCGTTCCATGCTGGCGCACCTCCCAAAAGTACTGTATTAAATTGGGATAGCCATTCAGTTAATTCTGGATTTTGCAGGAGGCGTTGTAACTGTGTTGGTACTAAAGATATAAAAAATTTTGATTGTTTAATATTTAATATTTGACCGGATTCTACGGATTTAAATGGTTGAATAGCCAGTTTGCCTGCGGTGGTGAAAGAGCGCATAAATTGCATTAAACCGCTAACGTGATATAGCGGTAACACGCAAAATGAATTTACTTGTTTGATTTGAAAGTATTCTGTAAATCCTTGTACCGATGAGACGAGAGTTTCCCAAGTATGAATGGCAAATTTAATTTGTCCTGATGAACCACCTGTGGGAATCATTATGAATGGGGACTGGGGGCTGGGGACTGGGGACTGCGGGACTGGGTAAGTGGGAGTGTGTAGAAGTTCTCCCCAAATAATATTTGGCTGTACTAAATCAAAGACTTGTTGCCATTCTTGTGTTCCCCAGTCGGGGTTACAAAGAAAAACTGGACAATTAGCTGCACAAGCGGCAATAAAACTTGCTAGAAACTTTAATGGTTCGCGTTCGGCTAAGATGATTTTTGGTAGTGTTCCACACGCTGAGAGTTGTGTTAGTTCTAAATATAATTCTTGAGCTATTTGATTAAATTGACGGCTGTCATAACCGATAAGCCAATCATTCTGAGTTAGGTTATTAAGACAGTCTAAAGGTCGTTCCATAAACTTTGAAACCACGTTTCTTCTTGTTCAAAAAAATGGTCGATACCAAAACCAACTGCCCTATCGTTTTGGGATAATTCGGCTGCTAGTTGGAGTGCTGCAAGTCTAGCGATCGCAGTTTCAAATACTGACGAAAATACAGTATCAATTTGATACTGGTGGCAAAACTTTCTCAAACGAGATGGCGAGCCAACGATCGCAGGCTTGATGACAAAAATTCCTCGCCAACCTTGTTGATGGCAGGCGGCGAGTTGCCCAAGTGTGGCGACAGATTCATCTAAAGCGATCGCAGTCTCATAACTCGTACTCAATTCCAACATCTGCTGAAATTGCTCAACAGGTAGCGGTTGTTCGATAAATTCAATTTCTATGGGTAGTTCTGGATTTGCCTTGAGATTGTCGCAAGTCCGCAGCCATAAGTTAGCTTCTTCATAGCTGAGTCCACCGTTGGCATCTAACCGCAGTTTGGTAAAGGCTGGTAAGGTGTGTATCAGTGACTCAAAAATTTTTAGTTCATCAGCGATCGCATTCACACCAATTTTCCACTTAAATGTGCGATATCCCTGCTGCCATAGCGTTTGCCATTGATTTAAAGCCGCTTTCCCAGATGGTAATAAGCCGCTATAGCGCAAGGAGTGAAGTGCCGAGGATAAATTTAAATTCTTCTCCTCTGCTCCCCTGCTCCTCTGCTCCTCTGCTCCCCTGCTCCCCCACTCTAATGCTGACTCAAAGCCAAATTGACAAGCAGGTAACTTATCTGGAATAGAGAAAATTATCTCGTCTGTGATTTCTTCTGGGAGTTGGCGACAAAAATCTAAGGCTTGTTCTAGGGTTTCGGAACCAAACCAGCTAATGGGGGCGATTTCTCCCCAACCGAGTTGATCTGATTCATCGGTGAGACGGAGAATAATACTTTCACGAATATCCCACTTACCGTGATTGGTGGTAAGCGATCGCAAAAATCTTCGCTGATAAGGACGAAATTTAAATTGATAACGCATCAATTAGTAATTGCTAAAGCATAAATCCCAAGCCGAACAGCAAGCAAGCCCAGAAATGCACAGCTACGGCGATGAATTTACAGTTACTAACTTTGTCCGGCTGGTTGTGATTTTCTTGGACGTGGCGACATAATTTGACAGCGAAGGGTAAACTTACCCAACTCAGTAATGTCCAAGCTGGAGAAATTCCTAATAGCACAAATAGCAAGGTGAGGGGATAAATGCTAGCAGTGAACCAAACTAAGAGTTGGGCCCCTTTTTGGGTTCCGAGACGGACGATAGGCGATCGCTTACCTGCGGCTATGTCATCCTTAACTTGGTGAAAGTGTGAGCAAAACAAAATTAAGGTTGTGGCAATCCCAACAATCACTGAAACTGCTAAACTTGTCATTGACCAAGTTTGCGTTTGGCTGTAATAGGCTGCCTCCACTGCTAAGGGGCCAAAGGCAAAAAAGCAAAGAATCTCGCCTAAACCCTGATATCCTAAGCGAAAGGGAGGCCCTTGATACATATATCCCAAACCACAGCATAGTAGAATGATGGCGATGACAGTTAGGTCATGTTGCCAAAAGGCGATCGCTAGTATGCCCAGCAACCCCAAACCTAAACACAAATTTCCTATCCAAAATATTAATGGCTTATTGCTAGTTAAATTCACCAGTGAATGGTGCTTATTTTGATCGATACCTGTTTCGGAATCAAAGACATCATTACTGATATTTTCCCAGGCAAGAATTAAAATTGCCGCAGCTACAAAAGTAGAAAATACTGCACCATTAAACATTTTAGTTTCAGCAAATGCGACTGCTGTTCCTACCCAAATGGGCATAATGGCAACGCTGTACATTGGCGGTTTAATCGCTGCCATCCATAACTTAGTGTTGGGATATAAAATTTGCTTGGTAGTCATCAGTTGTGATTAATTAAATTACCAGAATATTACTCACACTTTAGATTTTATGATTTAAAGAGACGCTAGAGATGAGTGATATACAAACAATTGTCACTTTTACTATGGGTTGTTAGCCTTGTGTTGTTAACACTCACTCTCACATTGCAGTCTTAGGCTGAAACTGTCTTATCATGGTCTAGGAACACCATAAACAAAGCAAATCCTACGCTGGTGAAATGGCAACTTAATATGTTACCTGTAAAAATACGACCACGATTAATTACACTTTAGGAAGTTAACTTAAAAAAAATTTACTATAGATCCATGACAGTTTCACCATGTCGTAGCAACTTGTTTGTAGAGCGCAAAGATTTATATCAATTTCTGCTATCAGTCCAAGAAAAGTGCCTCCAAAATAATGGCAAGCAAATTGTCAGTATCTCTCAAGAGATCCATTTAGTTGATCCTTTACTTGTATTGGATCAACTTACACAAGCAAATGAAATAAATTTTTACTTTGAGGACAGAGCTAAAGGGGAAGCGATCGCAGCAATTGATTCTGTAGCAAAATTACAGATTGATGGTGCAGATCGTTTTACTCAAGCCGAATATTTTATCAAATCTTGTCTAAAAAATATAATTAATTTTGGTAACGCTAATCAACCTTTTTCTGGGCCTCACTTTTTTTCTTATTTCAGCTTTTTTGATAAAAACGCCCAAGTGGATTATCCATTTCCATCTGCTACCATTTTTCTTCCACGTTGGCAAGTAGCTGTGAAAAATCAGCGTTGTATATTAGTAACAAATATAATTATTAATGAAAATGCAAATATCCAAAGGTTGTTGGAGAATCTGCAAAATAAAATTGAATTTATCCAATCTTTAGAATATTACTCTGCTAATATTGATTGCTTCCCAGCAACCTTATATAAGAAATCTGTCACGAATGCTACTCAATTTAAACGTTCAGTAGTATCTGCTTTAGAAAAAATTCGGTCTAGTCATTTAAGCAAAATTGTATTAGCAGATATATTAGATGTAAAGTCAAGCAACCAGTTTAGCCTAGTTAAATCCTTAAATAATCTTAGACAAAATCATCCCAATTGTTATATTTTTTCTACAAGTAATGGTAAAGGACAGAATTTTATTGGTGCAAGTCCAGAAAGATTAATTAGTATTAATAATCAACAGTTAATAACTGATGCTTTAGCTGGTTCTGCACCACGAGGTAAAACCCCTGCTGAAGATGCAGCTAATGCCAATCGCTTACTAAATAGTGAAAAAGAAAAGCATGAACATTCACTAGTACTTAATTTTATAACTCAACGTCTATCTGAGCTAGATTTATCACCTCAAATATTAGCACCACGGCTACGACAATTATCTAATATCCAGCATTTATGGACACCTATAAGTGCGATAGTTCCTACTAACATCCATCCATTAAAGATTGTCGGACAATTGCATCCTACGCCAGCCGTTGCGGGTGCATCACAAGATGTAGCTTGTGCTGAAATTCGTCGTTACGAAAGCTTTGAGAGGGGTTTATATGCTGCACCTTTAGGTTGGATAGATTCTCAGGGGAACTGTGAGTTTATTGTGGGAATTCGTTCAGCATTGATCGATGGCGATCGCGCAAGATTGTATGCTGGTGCTGGTATCGTCGCTGGCTCCGATCCTGACAAAGAATTTGCAGAGGTGCAACTTAAGCTTCAGGCGTTACTCAAAGCATTAGTTTAAAGTTAAGGTTCTTCAGTCGTTGACCTAGAAAATGCTATGAGCAACAACGTACTAGATAGCAACTTAGTGGATAATATGAAAATATTGTGGTTTTTTACGAAACCCTATCAACTATAAATGCTAAGGAAATAAGTAAAATGTTAGATATAAAGCTTTCTAAAAGTAGCGAAGAAGAACTTTTCCCGCCTCAAGAGTTTTTTAACGAGCAGTGGAAACTTTACCAAAAAATACTCGATAACAATTACATGGGACACCGTGAAATTTACTCTACACTGCGCGAGTTGCTCCTTGGACACTTTCAACAACCCTTTAAGATGCTTGATTTGGGATGCGGCGATGCTAGCTTTACTTCTCAAGCTTTGTTAAATAGCACGATTACTTCCTACCAAGGGATAGACTTATCTATACCTGCGCTAGAGATTGCTAAGGATAACATGGCAAAAATTCAATGCGACACAACCTTTACCCAAGGAAATATTTCCCAATTTGTTCCTGAATTGATGTCAAGTCAGCAAAATAGCTTCGATGTAATTTTAAGCTCTTTTGTTCTCCATCATTTAAGCCTTCAAGAAAAGGACTCGATTATTAGTCAGCTTAAGCATCTCCTCACATCTAACGGTGTTTTTATTCTCATTGATGTTGTTCGTAAAGAAGGAGAAGATCGAGAAACATATCTTAGATGTTACTTAGATAATGTACAAAAAGACTGGTCTTTAATTACTTCCCAAGAGTATTTAATGTTATCAAATCATATTTCTTCAAGTGATTTTCCTGAAACTCAAAAAACTTTTGATGAGATTTCACAAAAATACAATTTTACTCGCTTTGATTGCCTGTATAACAATCCACTTGATGCTACACAATTGTTGTGTTTTTACCGATAATCATGAAAAATTAGTGGAATTATTTATAGCGCTTCTCAGTTGAGTGCAATACAGACCTAACCCCCAGCCCCTTCCCTACAAGGTAAGGGGAGTAAAATTCAAAGCCTCTCTCCTTTTAGGAGAGAGGTTTGGAGAGAGGTGAAAGTATATTGCTTACATTCGAGAACCGCTATATATAGAAAGCCTCTTTCTTTGCAGAAAGAAGGCTTTAATAGTACTTCAAACTCGCCAAATACAAATGATTTGTTTTTGCACTTATTGCATTAAAAACTCATCTAAAAATCCTGATGAGTAAAAGCCTTAGCATTCGCGCCAGTGTAAGTAGCTACAATATGACCATCGCCAACCATTTGATATTTATATGTCACCAATCCTTCTAAACCAACGGGGCCGCGGGGAGGCATTTGTTGCGTACTAATCCCTACTTCTGCGCCGAAACCATAGCGGAAGCCATCAGCAAAGCGGGTAGAACAATTGTGGAATATGTTGGCTGAATTTACTAGTCCAAAGAAAGTTTCAACAGATGTTGAATCTTCAGTAATAATCGCATCGGTATGACGAGAACCATATTCGTTAATATGAGCGATCGCATCTTCTATAGAGTCAACAATCTTGATCGACAAAATATAATCGCTATATTCTGTTTCCCAGTCGGTTTCTGTTGCAGCTACAATGTTAGGTAAAATTTTCAAGGTGCGTTTATCACCTCTCAATTCTACGTGGCGTTCTTGCAAAGCCTCGGCAACCTTTGGTAAAAATTCTCTAGCAATTGATTGGTGAACTAGCAAAGTTTCAATGGCATTACAAACAGCAGGATATTGGGCTTTGGCATCGACAGTAATCGGAACTGCTTTAGAAATATCAGCAGCTTTATCTATATAAAGATGACAAATCCCATCTGCGTGACCTAGTACCGGAATACGAGTATTTTCCTGTACAAATTTGACAAATGAATTAGAACCTCTAGGGATAATTAAATCCACATATTTATCTAATTTTAAAAGTTCTAAAGTTTCTTCTCTAGTTGTCAGCAACTGTACCGCATCTGGGTTAACAGCAGTTTGTGATAATCCTTGTTTAATTGCCTTGACTATTGCTTCACAAGAACGCACCGCTTCCTTTCCACATTTGAGAATTACCCCATTTCCAGATTTTATTGCTAAGGAAGCAATTTGAATCGCCGCCTCTGGACGTGCTTCAAAAATAATCCCCAAAACACCTAAAGGACAAGTAATTCGTTTGAGAATTAAGCCAGTGTCAAGTTCGCGGTGAATCTGGACTTTACCAATAGGATCATCTAGCTTACCGACATCTTGTACCCCAGCGATCGCATCTCTTAATTTATGTTCATCCAACTGCAAGCGCTTATAAAGGGGTTTGGGAATTCCTTCAGCATCAGCAGCTTTACAATCGGCAACATTTGCTTGTAAAATTTCATCTTTAGCTGATTCTAAAGCTTGCGCGATCGCAATAATTGCTTGATTTTTTGCCTCAGTGGAGAGAATCGCCAGTTTACTTGCAGCTTTGCGGGTTTTTTGGGCGATCGCAATTAGGGGAGAAGCAATATCAAAAATAGTCATAGCAAAAATTTTTACTTTTTCTTCATCTTATCAATCTGAGTTGATCGTTGCTTATCGTCTTCCCCCAATCGGGTGAACCATCTGGGTAATCAATAATTACTCTGATCGGGTGAAGCAAAACCTGGTTCAAAAAACTTATTCTGTAAATATGAAACACAGAGACGGCAAAAGTAACAACTTCGCGGTTATATAAATATCTTAAGTATTATTACAGGCATTATTTGAAAGCTTTAAATATGATTTATGCGTACCATAGGCTAGAGAGACATTTATGTTTCTCTGGTCTTTTACTTTAGTAGACAATTTATACTGCTGGCTATGCTTTCGCCTTTGCTACTTCAGTGATCTTTACAAGTAGCTACGCCCACACAATGGCTGATTAAACAACTTTCAGACTTGTGCGTTAAACTTCTTTGCCACTTTTAACTAGGTTCGCCACTACTTTCACCAACTTATCTGGCTCGATGGGCTTAGATAGATGAACTTCAAATCCAGCTTCCAGAGCCAGGTTGCGTTCTTCATCTCTAGCATAAGCCGTCAGTGCTACAGCCAGAATCTTCTCTCCACGAAGGGCTTCTTGCGCGCGAACTTGGCGAATCAGCGAATAACCCATAAGTATCAGTTACCAAGTAAGCATCAGGCGCAAAATCAAATAATTGTTGATAGCGCTGACGCTCCTTCTCTACTGCGATTCGTGTTGCTTGTAGTTCCTCAGAGGCAATTCTCATTTCTTCTAAGGCGATTTGAAGTTCTGCAAAAGCTTCTGTTGTTAGCTCTTGTTGCGAATACCGCTCACTTGCAGTGCTTTGCAATAATTTCATCACCCGTGAGCGCAATATCTCTATTTGCCGACTAAAATCGTCTACATCCACGTTGCTCACTTTGCTAAGGCTAAAAAGCGCACGTGAGAGAAAAATCAAGCAAGTGTGATTCCAACTGTACGCTCAAAGCGGAACTCAAAACTATTACTCAAAAGATAGAGGTTTGTCTTGCCAAGGCAAGTTAAATCAGTGAATAAAACAAAAACACAATGTAATGATCTCAACCTCTTACTACTATGCTAGAATAGGCGGCTAATAAACAAATCTACCTAGGGTGCTGTACAGCTAGAAACATAATAGGTAGATTAAAGCAAATTGTTTTATAGCTTGAGGAGGGCCTGATGGTTACAGCAACAGTACCAGGAGAACAGGTCAAAATTGGTCAAACTCGGCTGCTGATTAATAATGAATGGGTAAATAGTGTCAGCGATGTCTACGACGGGCTACGCCTACGCCGATTTGAAACAATCAACCCAACTACAGGTGAGGTAATCTGTGAAGTCTCAGAAGCAGATGCCCCAGATGTAGATAAAGCAGTACAAGCAGCCCGCAACGCTTTCACTAATGGAGAATGGAGAAAGATATCTGCCGCCCGTCGCGGCGAGTTACTTTACAAGTTAGCTGATTTAATTGAGCAGAATATCGATGAGTTGGCGCGGCTAGAAACTCTCGACAACGGTAAGCCATTACAAGATTCATTCGGTGACTTGAGTTTAGTCATTGCCTGCTACCGTTACTATGCAGGTTGGGCTGACAAAGTACAAGGTAAAACTATTCCGATTAACGGGCCATACTTCTGCTACACTCGCCATGAACCTGTGGGTGTCGTTGGTCAAATTATCCCGTGGAATTTTCCCCTGTTAATGCAGGCTTGGAAATTAGCACCAGCTTTAGCAACTGGTAATACAGTAGTTCTCAAAACAGCAGAACAAACACCATTATCAGCGCTGCGGGTAGGCGAGTTGATTATTGAGGCTGGTTTTCCGCCCGGTGTGGTGAACATCTTATCAGGATACGGCCCAACCGCCGGGGCTGCGATCGCAAATCATAGAGATATTGACAAAGTGGCCTTTACTGGTTCCACTGAAGTCGGTCATCTAATTATGGAAGCTGCCGCCAAAAGTAACCTGAAGCGTGTCACCTTGGAATTGGGTGGTAAGAGTCCCAACATCGTTTTTGCTGATGCAAATATGGATGCAGCGATCGCAGGTTCCCACGATGCCATATTCTTTAACCAAGGGCAATGCTGCTGTGCTGGTTCGCGGCTGTTTGTCGAAGAAAAATGTTATGACGAGTTCGTTGCTAGAACTGTAGAAAGAGCAAGAGCGCGGGTTGTCGGTAATCCTTTCGATGCCAAAACAGAACAAGGGCCGCAGGTAGACAAAGACCAATTCGATCGAGTAATGAGCTATATCGAATCTGGAATTCGCGAAGGGGCCGAGATGCTATGTGGTGGTAATCAAGTTGGCGACAAAGGTTATTTTATTGCACCCACAGTCTTTGCTGGTGTCCGCGATGACATGAAGATTGCCCAAGAGGAAATTTTTGGGCCAGTGATGAGCATCATCAAGTTCAAAGATATTGATGAAGTCATTCAACGGGCGAATGCCACCATGTACGGGCTTGCCGCCGCAGTGTGGACTCAGGATATCACCAAAGCCCATGCGATCGCTAACAATCTCCGGGCTGGTACTGTATGGGTAAATTGCTACGACGTATTTGATGCTGCTGCACCCTTTGGTGGATTTAAGCAATCTGGTATTGGGCGAGAACTAGGCGAATATGGCTTGCAGCAATATACCGAAGTTAAGACCGTTACCATCAAATTGTAGTACGACTTGAATTTAGCTTTAGCCATATTCATCCCCCTAAATTTAAAAAAATCTGTTTTAGGGGGATGATGAATGTGATATTTGATCTGGGGTGGGCATCATAAATATGCTTTGCATACAACCTCAAGATAATTCTGATGATAAATGCGATCGCTACTAAATTTCGCCAACTTATAACTGGAAGAAAAAGCCAGATTGGTTATTTTGACAGACATAACCACAAAAACAAAACTAGGCGTTCCATAGCGCTGTATACCTGCATAGGATTAGTAAGTGCAATTTTGGCATTGTTGTTAATCGCATCCCCAGGACTGGCCCAAAAACCGCAACCCCAACAATCCCTAAAACTCCAACAACCGTTATTAGTAGCTACACGAGTTATACCGCCCTTTGTGCTATCAAACAAAGGTGAGCTATCAGGATTCAGTATCGATCTTTGGCGCAGCATCGCTACCCAAATAGGTATAGAGTCTAAATTTATTGAATATTCCAGTGTGCCAGAAGTGATTTCTGCTATTAAGGACAACAAAGTCAACTTGGGAATTGCAGCTATCTCGATTACAGCCGAACGCGAGCAAAATTTTGATTTCTCATTACCCATTTTTGCTGGTGGGCTGCAAATTATGGTACGCAACCTAGAGAGTAAAAACAGTGCTTTTCCAAATATTTTGCAATTGTTTTTCTCTACTAGCCTCTTGCAGGTAATAGGCATTGCCCTAGTGCTAATTGTCGTAGCTGCCCACATTATTTGGCTATCCGAGCGCAATCACAAAGAAGGGATGATTTCTGAATCATACTTTCCTGGTATTTTTAAAGCTTGTTGGTGGGCAGCAGCCACATTAGCGACTCAAGCCGATGAAATGCCCAAGGGAGTGCTGGGACGTTTTATAGCTATAGTCTGGATGTTTATCGGAGTCCTTTTTGTCGCCTACTTTACAGCCAGTGCGACTACTTCATTAACAGTGCAGCAACTTCAGGGCGATATCAGGAGTATAGACGATTTACCTGGCAAGGTAGTGGCTACAACTGCGGGAAGCACAGCGGCGACATTCTTGCGAGAACATCATATTTCAGTTTTAGAAGTCCCCAAAATTGAGGAAGCTTACAAAGCTCTGCAAACAAAAAAAGCTGATGCTGTGGTGTTTGATGCACCTGTACTCCTCTTTTATGCTGCCAATGAAGGCAAAGGGAAGGTAGAGATTGTTGGCAGTATCTTGCGTGAAGAAAGCTACGGAATTATTCTGCCTAATAACAGTCCCTACCGCAAACCAATTAATCAGGCTCTGCTGAATCTTAAAGAAAATGGCACTTATCAATCGCTATATGATAAGTGGTTCGATCCTAAAAATTCTTAAACTTTGCTAGAAAATTAGATTTATTGCGCCGTGTGCAACTTTCTTTCAAACCTAGCCCCCAGCGTTGGGGAGCAAGAATCAAAGCCTCTCGACCTTTCGGGGAGAGAAATGGAAGTGGGGTTCTAAGAATAAGTTGCACATCGCGTTACTAGTATTTTTTAATACAACTGTATTGACCATAACTCTATTTTTTTGCTTAAATACTAAGCATACAAAATTTATGTCTTGCTAACATTAAGCTTTTCTAATATTATTTTAGGGCTGGTGATATGTAAGTCTGCTATTCGTCAAAAATAGGGCTTACGCAAAATACCCTGCGGGTACTCCGTTGGAGAACTCGTAGAGTAGCCGCTCTGCTCCTAGATGAATTGCCATTACCAGAGAATGAGGGTTTTGACTATTGTTTGCGTAAGTTTTAAAAAAATTACAAAACGTTTGTAGTGAGCGATAAATCACTAAATTTCAAAGCCTTTAGCCCTGACTACAAACCACTAGTTCATATTTGCCATTGAAGTCTATTTTGACAAAATAGGGAAACAATCATGCTACCAAGTAATAGAGGAAACTTCCAAAAAGACAAACTAAAATTTGTTAATTTTGAAATTCCACCTGCGCTTAAATCTGTCAATTTTTCTTGTTTTGTTATCGGAGAAAGTTTATCTTTTTTTGGGTCTTGGATGACTCAAATTGCTTTGGTATGGCTAGTTTATCAATTAACTAATTCGGCTGTATTAGTTGGTGTGGCTGGATTTACAAATCAAGCTATGGGTTTGATTATTACTCCTTTGGTAGGAGTATTACTAGATCGCTGGAATTTACGATATGTTCTACTAGCTACTCAGTTAGTATCAATTTTGCTATCTTCTACCCTGACCTTTCTAACTCTTAGCAACAACATCAATGTTGCATGGATTATTTTTATTGGCACGCTTCAGGGAATAGTAAAAGCTTTCGATTTACCAGCACGACAGGTAATTATTCCCAGACTTTTGGATCAAAAATCAGATACTTATAGTGCGATGGCTTCGCATTCATTCTTGATTAATACAGCAAAGTTTGTTAGTCCTATGATTGGAGGTTTTCTGATTGCTCGATCTGGTGCGGCTTCTTGTTTTTTAGTAGACAGCATTAGCTATTTACCCTTTGTATCTGCAATTTTAACTATCAAAGTAAACCCAATTATCAATAATTCGTCAACTCAAAAACACCAAATTTGGAAAAATCTTAAAGAAGGCTTTGTTTATGCATACGATTTTTTACCCATTAAATATTTATTGATCTTACAAATTGTTATTTGCTTTATGGGGATGACCCATGTGAATTTAATCCCGATTTTTGCTCAAGAAGTTTTGAAGGGGAATGCTGAAACTATGGGTTTTTTGATGACAGCTTCGGCTCTTGGTTCTATAGTTTCAGGTATTTATCTCATCTCCAGAAAAAATATCATCGGATTAGGAAGGATTATAGCAAGTTCTGCCGCAATTCTCGGTTTAGGTTTAATCGTATTTTCTCAGTCAACAAATTTAGAGGTTTGTCTAATATTTATGTTTGTTATAGGTATGAATAATACTCTCACTCTGGCTTCTCTTAATAACTTTATGCAATCAATTCTTCTTGATGAAGATAAAAGAGGTAGAGTAACCAGCATCTTTACAACTGGTTTTTTAGGAATCCTGCCTTTTGGTAATTTATTTTTTGGGGTATTAGCAGGTCATCTTGGTGTTACCAATGCTTTATTATTTGGCGGGATTTGTTGCATTATAGGAGCATATTTCTTTAGTAGACAACTACCGAAAATAAGAAAGGTTTTATATCCAATTTATGCAGAGTTGGGCTTACTTCCACAGCCAAATAAAGGCTAAATGTAGTTTGGATAGCAGCGATCGCCTCTGAATACTTCATCAAAACCAACCGTGTCGCGTTTCATCCTCAGCCTCAAGCATAGAAGATAACGCTGTCCGTATGTTCCTATAAGGCTTTCACGCTATTGCTAAATTTCTTGTAAAAACTCTTGATTTTCATTACCGATTGTGAGAAAGTCTGATTTAACATCCATAAAATACTGCAAGTCGATAGACTTATCGTATTTTAGTGGTTTAACTAGAAGTAAGCGGTGGTTTTAGCTGTGCTTTAACCCCGAAAAGCTGCTATCAGACTGATTACAAGTACAGAAGTATAACAGCCAGCCATCTGATGAAGGCATCATACCAGGACTGAATGTCTATATGACTTTCAGGAGAATCATCTTCTATGCAAGTTACCTTCCAGTAGAGTAACCACAGATTTCATCCTAAATCTGGTTAAATTGCCCTGCTTCTCTGGAGTTGGGTGTCTTATGTATGGCTAGTTGTTCTAGCTTTCAGATGCTCATGTATTCACTCATAACTATATTTTTGCCAGTGGAGAACATCTCATGCAAGTAGATCCTAATTCTCATCAAGGTTCCGAGCAAGATACTCAGGCTAATAGCGAAATAGAGAAGCTGAAACAACCCCGTGTAAATAGCAAACGTTTTTTTGGTAGTCACGCCAGCAGACGCTCGTTTCTCGGCCGCGCTGGTTTATTTAGTGCTGCTAGCGTCGTTGCAGGAGTTTTCGGTTCACCTTTCTCCTCAAAGAAAGGAGGAGATGTTGTACAAGCTCAAGATATTAACAGGCGGTATAATCGACCATTCAACTACAACAGTTTTGTTGATAAAGCCTATCGAGTCCGTGTTGAAGCAGCCAGAGTTGAACGAAGTATTCCCATTCCGCCGCATCCCACTAACGGCGATGAGGAGCGTTATGCCAACAAAATCGGCTCTGACAGTAGGGGACTACCACATAATGGGCTTGGCGAAGTTAAGTTGGAAGCTTACAACTCTTTGACCAAAGCACTGACAACCCAAAATCCAAATGATTACGAAAATATCATCTTGGGTGGCGGCAGAAAGTTGGTCAATCCTCAAGGCCCCCTGGCAATTAGTCTAGAAGGAATCAATGCAGCGCAGATAGCAGTGCCACCACCACCGGCTCTAGCTAGTGCAGAACGAGCTGCTGAAGCAGTTGAACTCTACTGGCAAGCTTTACTCCGAGATGTACCTCTTTCCAAGCTCCAAAACAATACTGACAACCCAAAAGTTTTAGCAGCCGTTGAAGACCTCAACAACCTTTCGGCCTTCCGAGGGCCAAAACAAAATGGCCGTGTCACCCCTCAGACTCTATTTCGTGGTAGCGTCAACTACGTCAATCTTTACACTTCAGGTATAACTACAAAATATGTTATTCCACCAGGGGTACTAGATGGCCCTTACATCTCACAATTTTTGTTGCGGACTATTCCTTGGGGAACTCAGTCTGTTTCGCCACTGATTCGTACTGCTCTTCCTGGTAATGATTTTCTACTCGATTTCCAGGAATGGTTGACTATTCAGAATGGAGGTAGTTCTGGGAAGTCTATTAAATACGATCCCAAAAACCGTTATATAGCTACAGTTCGGGATTTAGGTGAGTATGCCCATATTGGCGGCCCTACATACCTTGGAGCCTCTTTGATTCTTGGTAGCATCGGTACACCTTTGAATCCAGGCAATCCCTACGTCAGATCGAATACCCAAGTTGGTTCTAATGCAACCTTTGCAGCAGGACATTTACAAGCTTTGCTTAACTTGGGTAGTTCACGTGTGATTAGAGCGTCATACTGGCAGAAGTATTATTTACACCGCATTCTGCGCCCGGAAGCTTACGGTGGGCTAGTTTACAACAACATTGTCAATAAAACCCAATATCCGATTAATTCTGAGGTCTTTAATTCCAAAGCTTTGGCTCAGACCTTTAGCACTTTTGGCACTTATCTATTGCCCCAAGCATATCCAGAAGGATCACCAACCCATTCCTCGTATACGGGTGGTGCGGCTGCTAATGCTGGCGTTAATGTCACACTATTGAAAGCATTTTTTGATGAAAACTTTGTTATCCCCGATCCAGTAGTGCCCGATCCCAACGATCCCACAAAAGTAATTCCTTATAGTGGCCCACCCCTAACTGTGGGTGGAGAGTTGAATAAACTGGCAACTAACTATGCAATTGGTCGCGGTCACGGTGGTATTCATTGGCGTTCGGATGGTTCAGCTAGTTTGGCTTTGGGAGAAGAGGTTGCTATTAGCCTTCTCAGGGATGAGAGACTGGGTTACAACGAAATATTCAATGGTTTCACCTTCACAAAATTTGACGGTTCAAAAGTCACAGTCTAAACAGATTTTCGGTATTTAGTGATTTCAAAACTTTTGTAGAGACGTGAAATTGCACTGGGCTACGTTAATGTACCGTCATTCTTTCGCGTCTCTATACCAAGATTCATGTATCTAATCAGTAACGCCTGATTTTTATCACAAATGTTAAATTTAATACGTAATAACTTACTTAGAATAGAGAATCAATAATTACTCTGGGTTATGGCGTTAAAAAACAGTACAAGCCCTGTACGCTGGAAATTCTACCCTCTCTAGTGCCAGAGTTAAGCTAGTACGCATCTAAATTGCACATTTTTTCGTTAAAACTGTCATTTATCATTAGTTATTGATAAAAGACAACTGATAAATGACTAATGATAAAGGACGAATTTCACGAATAAATAAGCAATTAAAGTGCGTAACAGCCTAGCAATAATTGCAGTTTGCTCCAGACGCTTAGTATGACAAAGGCATTCCCAAGCATAGCAAGGCGCTTGAAAAGTACAGGAATCAAGTTGTTGAAGATGGGAACCTTCCTAATAACCCGTTTTATTGCAAGCTGGAAACGCTACTTTCTGGGTGACACTGTTGATGTCCGCCCCTCCACGTCTCCTTCCTCTGATGTCCGCCCCACCTTAGCTGGTCCAGTCCTCAGCTTAGGTGGGGGTGGCCCCGATGTTGATGATGCTATTCAGTGGATGATTAACCAAGTTAGGGGAGGTACTAACACCGCTACTAAGGTTAATGTTGTAGTTCTCCGCACGAATGGTAATCACGATTACAATCGGCTAATTTCTGCCATGAAGGGCGTAAACTCTGTGGAAACTCTTCTGATTCGCAATAGACAAGAAGCAAACAAAGTTGAAATTTATGAAAAAGTCAGAAATGCTGATGTGATTTTTTTTGCTGGCGGCGACCAATGCCAGTACATCCGCAATTGGAAAGATACCAAGCTTGAGGCTGCCGTTAAGTCAGTTTACCTTAAGGGAGGCGGTGTTGGTGGCACTAGTGCGGGTGCGATGATCCAAAGTGATTGTGTCTATGATGCTTGCGCTTCTTCAGAAAAAGGCATTGAAACTAGAGACGCTCTTGAAGATCCTTACCGGGATATCACCTTTACCTACAACTTTTTCAATTGGAGTAATTTAAAAGGAACTATCGTAGATACGCACTTCGATAGGCGGGAAAGAATGGGCCGAATTATGGCTTTCATTGCTCGTCAAATTAAGGATGGTGTATCTAGCAGTGTTTTAGGTATAGCGGTTAGCGAAAGTACATCAGTTCTTGTGGATAAAAACGGTTTGGTGAAAGTTATGGGTAGGGGAGCAGCGTACTTTGTACTTGGTAATCACATACCGGAAGTATGCGAACCCCGAACGCCTTTGACCTTTTCTAATTACAAAATTTGGAGAGTTCGCAGTGGCGACACCTTTAACTTAAGAAACAGACCAACCTCTGGGTACTATCTCAGGAGTGTCAAAAGGGGACGAATTGATTCAAATCCATATTGAGGCAGGGAGCAGGGGGCAGAGTGACAAGGGGGAATTCTTGAACAAGTCTCTCTCTTGTCTCCCTTGTCTCTTCTTCATGTTCAATTCCCAATGCCCAATTCTCAATGCCCCTACCAAGGAAGCACGCCATTTTCGTCAAAAAGCCCTCCGCTAAAACCATTTCCTGTAGCGATCGCTCCTTGCTCAACGGTGCGGTATCCTTGGTATTGATTAATGTCAGTTGCTGTGAAACCAGGGTCAGCAGCATTGACTTTAATCAGGGTATCTTTAAGCAAATTTAGTATATATAGTGTGTGTAGTGGCATGGCAAGACTAAAATAATAGTGCATTAAACGTAGGTTGGGTGAAGCGAAGCGCAACCCAACATATATCAGAATGTTGGGTTACGCAAAGCCTCCACCCAACCTACAATTTTTTTGCTGACAACTTTTACTATCTTTAAGCAAGTTTAGTGTATATGTAGTATGTCTCAATACAACATTTAGGATTTAGTAATCCTACAGAAGTAGTGATTGACTGTCGTGTATCTACTAGTAGTGATTCACACCGCAGATAGCGGTTGAGAAAATATTTGCGGCTTACACTAGCAATTGACTCAAAAATCATTGAATCAGATAGATATGCAAACTAAACAACTTGGTAATTCGGAGCTTCACATTACCCCGATTGGCTTTGGTGCTTGGGCAATTGGTGGAGGTGGCTGGGCTTTTGGTTGGGGAGCGCAAGACGATCAAGAATCAATTGAAGCGATCGCTCGCGCTCTCGATCTCGGCGTTAATTGGATTGACACCGCAGCTATCTATGGTCTGGGACATTCTGAAGAAGTTGTTGCTAAGGCGCTCAAAGGTCGATCTAGTCGCCCCTATATTTTCACTAAATGCTCAATGATTTGGGATGAAAAGGGCGAAATTGGTCGTAGTCTGAAAGCGGATTCTGTACGGCGGGAAGTTGAAGCCAGTTTGCGCCGACTTGACATTGAAACCATTGACCTCTATCAAATCCACTGGCCTAACCCTGCTACAGAAATTGAAGAAGGCTGGACGACTCTTGCCAAGCTTAAGGATGAAGGGAAGGTTCGCTACATCGGGGTTTCAAACTTCAATGTCGAACAGTTGAAGCGTATCCAGGAGATTGCACCAGTTACCTCATTACAACCGCCTTATTCATTGGTTAAGCGCGATGTTGAAAACGAGATTCTGCCTTTTTGTAAAGAAAATAACATCGGTGTGATTGTGTATTCACCAATGCAATCTGGCTTGCTTACAGGAAAGATGACATCTGAGCGAGTTGCCAATTTACCAGATGATGATTGGCGTAAGAAGAGTGATGAGTTTAAGGAGCCACGTCTATCTCGTAACCTGAAGTTAGTCGAGGTGTTGCAGCACATTGGTGAGCAACACGATCGCTCCGCCGGAGAGGTAGCGATCGCTTGGACTTTAAACAATCCGGCGGTGACGGCTGCGATCGTTGGCGCACGCAATCCCAAGCAGGTGGAAGGAGTTATCGCTGCTGGAGAATTTCGCCTCAATCAGCAGGAGCTAGATCAAATTGCTGCTTTCCTGCGCGAGAATCCATAGAAGAAGGCTGGCGTAAACTTTGAATAGTAGCGATCGCATGTTTGGCGACAATATCAATTTCCTCTTGGGTATTAAACCGTCCAATACCAAACCGCACTGAGGCATAAGCTAGCTGTTGGGGGTTTCCCAGTGCTGTCAGAACACTGGAGGGTGAAGTATTTGCCGAGGAGCAAGCAGATCCCGAAGAAACCGCCATCACTGGCTGCAATCCTAGCAAAAGTGCGGCTCCATCCACCCCCTCAACACTGATATTCAAGTTTCCCGCCAATCGCTGTTGAGGGTGGCCGTTGAGATGAATTCCTTCAAGTTGGGAAAGCTGTTTCCACAAGCTTTGTCTTAACTGGGTGAGGCGTTGGTTTTCTGTCGCTTGTTCAGCCAAAGCGATTTCTACAGCTTTCCCAAAGCCGACAATTTGCGGTGTATACAATGTCCCAGAACGCATTCCCCGTTCATGTCCGCCGCCGTGTTGCTGGGGAGCTAGTTGCACTCTGGGATCGCGTCTGCGGACGTACAGCGCCCCAATCCCCTTTGGCCCAAATACTTTGTGTGCGGTTAGCGACATCAAATCAATTTTCATCTTTTGCACATCGAGGGGAGTTTTACCAATAGCTTGGGCTGCATCAGTGTGGAAAATGATGTTGTAAGCATGGCATAGTTCCCCAATTTCTGCTAAAGGCTGTAAAACGCCAATTTCGTTATTTGCAGCCATCACCGAAACCAAAATTGTCTCAGGACGGAAAGCTTTGTTTAACTCAGTTAAATCAATCAGTCCATCTTTTTTAACTGGGAGAATAGTGATTTCAAAACCGAGAGTTTTTAAATAATTACAAGGGTCAAGAACTGCATTATGTTCAGTGGCGACAGTAATAATATGCTGACCTTTTTTAAAATAAGCTTCGGCAACACCTTTAATAGCTAAATTATTAGCTTCCGTTGCACCACTTGTAAAAACAATTTCTTCGGGAGTGGCATTAATTGCTGCTGCTAAAATCTCTCGTGTTTCTTTGACAGCAGCTTCTGATTCCCAACCATAAACATGACCAATACTAGATGCGTTGCCAAACTTTTCTGTGAAGTAAGGGATCATTGCCGCTAATACCCGTTCATCTACGGGTGTAGTAGCGTGGCAATCAAGGTATATAGGGCGAATAGACATAATTATTAACTCAAACTTTGACTCAAATTTTTTAATACGCTTAGAACCTGATACAGTTCACTTTTCCGTTTCAAAAGTGTAAATTCATCAGACAACGCATACTTTGGTATATTTTGTTTAGTCAGTTTTATAAAAATGAAATGACTACCATTTGTTACTAATCCAAAAGTAGGTTTGTCTTGATTAGGATTAGCCAACATATAAACAAGTGCTTGAGGTACGGCTTCTAAAAGAGAAAAGCTAGACCTTTTAGATTCAATTACTAACAACCAGAATTGTTCTTGAATAACTAAAACATCAATTCTACCTCTAATGATTTCTCCTTCATCTTCCGCAGAAATTCCTATTGATTCTTCGCCTCTCATATAAAAAGGCTCATCATAAAATCCAGCTAAATTGAGTAAAGGAGATAAAACTACTAATTTCACCGTTTCTTCTGACAAAGGAGGACGCTTGACTAAGCGGAGAAAATGAAGTTTTATTTTGTCTAAATCTTGCTTTTCTAAATCTGTAATTTCCGGTAAATTTTCAAACCATTCCGTGAAGAATACCTCATCTTCGGCTAGCTGTAAACTAAATTTTTCCTCCAAATAGGCAAGCCCAATATTTTGTGCTTGGATAAATTGAACCATAATTTATGCAACTCTACATAATACTATCTAACTAAACAAAACCTAGTTTTGTTTGGCATAACGTTAACAATTCTTGTTCTGAAGAGACTCTTTGACTTGAATCATAAACAACAAAAGACCATTTTTTGGCAAACTTACACGCAAATAGCCATAGTTCCTCACTTATTGAAGTTTTGCTGACATTTATTAAGACTCACTGAGAATTTTACGTGGCTGCTAATTCCTGTAATTTAGTTAAAACTGCCTGAGCATGACCTTTGGCTTTTACGTTCGGCCAAGTATAGGCAATAATTTTATCAGGTGAAATGAGAAAAGTTGAACGAGCAACACCCATATATTCTTTTCCCATAAATTTTTTTAAGCGCCAAGCACCGTAGGCTTCTGTCAAAATATGTTCTGGGTCACTCAAGAGGGTGATTGACAAGTTATGTTTGCTGATAAATTTACAATGGGATTTACCCAAATCTGGACTCACGCCTAAGATTTTCGCTCCCAGTTCGCCGAAGTCTTGATACAACTCGGTAAAATCTTTCGCTTCGGTGGTACAACCGGGTGTGTCATCTTTGGGGTAGAAGTAGAGGATAACCCACTGACTGCTGAGGTCGTCAAGAGTGACTGAATTGCCATTTTGGTCAGGAGTAGAGAAATCTGGCGCTGGTTGTCCGATTTGGGGAATGTTGGTCATGATGGGTGTGAGAGATTGCGATCGTTTTAGAATTGTACATAACGTTGAGCTATTGAGCGATGCCTGTGGCGGGCTACGCCTACGCACCCATTCATAATTTGCTTACAATGTCTAAAGATATGCAACGCGAATTTACCAACCGCGATGAGTTGGTAGCCTATCTCCGCGAACAATTCCCAGATGCGGCACGACGCGATGACCACATCAGCGAAACAGTGGGGGGACGGAAAGCAGCACAAGAAGCGCTGCAAAAAATCGACCCGGTACATTACGCACAAACACGTAATTTTTTCACAGGTGCGGTGACGCGACTTTCGCCCTATATCCGTTATGGCGTTTTGAGTTTGCGAGAAATTCGAGATTATGTCCTTGACCAGGTACAGCAAAAAAACGATGCTACGAAACTAATTAATGAGTTAGGTTGGCGCGACTATTGGCAACGGTTGTATGTGAAGTTAGGGGATGAAATCTGGAAAGACCAGGAAGAGTACAAAACTGGTTATACTGTGGCTGAATATTTACCTGAATTACCGCAAGATATCAGACAAGGAACCACAGGTAGGGTTTGCATCGACAGTTTTAGCCATGATTTAAAAGAAACTGGCTATCTACATAACCACGCACGAATGTGGCTAGCGGCTTACATTGTCCATTGGCGGCGTATTGGTTGGCAAGCAGGAGCTAAGTGGTTTCTTGAACACCTTTTAGATGGTGATCCTGCTAGCAATAATATGTCATGGCAGTGGGTTGCCAGCACCTTTAGTCAGAAACCGTATTTTTTCAATCGTGAGAACTTAGAACGCTACACTGAAGGCATTTATTGCCAGCAATGTCCGCTTTACGGTCATTGTGATTTTGAAGGCAGCTATGAAGAATTAGAACAGCGACTTTTTCCCAAAGGAGAATTTAGTAAACAAGCCAATAGCCAAAGTTGGCAGCGTGATAAAAAAGGGAAGGGAAGCAGGGGGAGTAGGGGAGGACAAGGGGGACAAGCCTGGATTTCTCACAAGTGAGAAATGAGCGTGAGTGTGGGGGGTGTGGGGAGTGTGGGAGTTGTGGGAGGTGTGGGAGGCAATGCAGCGTTCATTGATGTGCAGTTATTCAATTCCTCCTCTTTCTCCCCACACCCCCCACACAATACGTGAGAAATTCGGGACAAGGGGGACAAGGAAGATAATAATAACTCTTGACAAATGACAAATGACAAATGACTAAACCAATTGTTTGGGTGCATGGAGACTGCCTCAGTCCATACAACCCCGGACTACAAAAATACCCCGATGCCCCAGCTATCTGGGTTTGGGATGAGGCTTTGATAGATGAATGGCAACTGAGTCTTAAACGCCTCACGTTTATTTACGAATGCTTGCTAGAGTTACCCGTTGTTATTCGTCGTGGCGATGTGGGACAAGAAATTTTAGCTTTTGCGAAAGAACATGATGCGAATTTAGTCGTCACAGCAAACAGTCCCAGTCCCCGGTTTGATGATATCTGCAATCAAATAGAGGGTTCTATAGCAGTGGAAACGTTAGAGGTCGAACCATTTTTTGACTATGATGGCTATATTGACCTGAAACGGTTCTCGCGCTATTGGAAAGTGGCTCAAAATTATGTTTTTGAATAGCCAAATTAGCGATCGCTTTTTCTAGCAACAGACGCAAGATTTTGCGATCGCAACTCCAACTAGTGAACTACCCCGTCGTAAGACGGACGGGGCTTCCCAATTCATCGGGAATAGCCTCCAGAACTCCGTAATTCTATTGGTCTGACATTCCCTCCAAGGGCAGGAATCCTGGTTCCCAAGACCCAAATCTTTATTCTTGCAACATATACCTATTAGCTTGGTTTTCGCTTATGGCATTGATGGTCAAGACTTCAATATCCTACCAGAAAATTCTGGGGATTCGTCATACACTTGTACTGAGCGTAGTCGAAGTATCTAAAATTTGTTTTTACCAAGTAAAAAATCAATTCCAGATGCAATCCTTATCCCCCGCTCCCTATCCCCAAGAGTATGAGTACATTGAGGGTGGGGACTTCCGCGACACATTAAATTTCCTAACTACCTTCTCGTGCTAAATTATTAAAGCTTGGTGTTGGGAAACTCCGGTGAAATTCCGGGACTGTGCCGCAGCTGTGATGGGATCACCCAAGTCAGAATGCCAACTCTCAAGATGTCACACTCACCGTCTACTCCCTGCGTTGCACGGGGAAGGAGTTCCAAGTTTGCTTTCTGGATTTGCCACTTGTCCTGGCTTGTTTTATGCTACACCCGCCGCCGATGGTATATTATCTCGCATTAGAATACCAGGTGGAATTATTAGTAGTCAGCAGTGCCGTGCGATCGCAGATATAGCAGACCAGCATGGTGGTGGCTATGTTGATGTCACTAATCGAGCTAACCTACAAGTCCGCGAAATTCGCACGGGGATAAATAGTGAGGTTTTGCAGTATCTACAGGATATGGGATTGGGTTCTCGCAATTCTGTTGTAGACCATATCCGTAATATTATGACCAGCCCAACTGCTGGTATTGACCCTCAAGAATTAATCGACACTCGCCCGTTTGTGCAAGATTGGGATAATTATATTGCTGCACATCCGGCGCTTTCGGGACTCTCGGCAAAATTTAGCGTTTGCTTTGATGGTGGTGGAATAATTCGGGTGTGCGATCGCTTGAATGATATCCTATTTGCTGCTGTCTTAGTCGATGCTGATGTTTACTTCCGTCTCTATCTCAGTGTTGGCGCAAAGGGTCAACCGCCTAGCGATACGGGGATTTTGTTAACACCAGAGCAATGTTTACCCGTCTTAGCAGCTTTAACAGAGGTCTATCTAGCTCATACTAATACTACAAGTAAGCGTCGGCTACGTCTCTTAGAGTTATTGAATACTTTGGGTTGTGAAAATTATCTGCAAGAAGTTCAGCAGCGTCTACCTTTTTCTCTTTTATGCAGTGACCTAACCCCCCAACCCACTTCCCTGGTAGGGAAGGCTACGGTGTACACACAAGTTATCGAATTACCCCACCCTAACCCTCCCCTTGGAAAGGGGAGGGAACTAGATTTTCTTTCCCCACTTTCCAAGGGAGGATTAAGGGGGGTAAAACCCGGATCTCAAAGTAACTCCGATTTGTGTGTACACGGTAGGGTAGGGAAGGGGGAGGAATTCTCTAATCTTTTGCAAGGAGAGAGGAAATATCAGCATATTGGCATCCATCCCCAACGTCAGCAAGGCTTATTTTACATTGGTCTGGTGTTACTTCTTGGACGCTTGGAGAGTAAGCAGATGAAAGGTTTGGCAGATTTAGCAGCAAAATATGGTAGCGGCACTCTTCGGTTAACCCCCTGGCAAAATTTGCTGCTAACAGATATTCCTCAGCAATGGGTTGGTGATGTCCAAAGTGAAATTGCTTTCTTAGGATTAGATACCTCAGCAACTAACATCAAGAGTGCATTAATTGCCTGTTCTGGAAACAAAGGTTGTGCCTCTTCTGCCACGGACACTAAAAGTCATGCGTTGGCATTAGCAGAGTATCTTGAAACTCGCGTTACTCTGGATTGCCCAGTTAATATCCATTTTACTGGCTGCGAAAAATCCTGTGCCCAGCATAGCAAGAGTGATATTACTTTGCTCGGTGTCAGCATTGAGGATGGCAATGGAACTGTAGAAGGTTATCACGTTTATGTTGGTGACAGTGAGCATAAATTTGGACGGGAAATATATCAATATGTGACTTTTGCGGAACTACCTGCATTAATAAAGCGGATGCTAGATGTATATCAAATTCAACGCCTAAATTCTGATGAGTCCTTTGGGGAATTTGCTAATCGATATGCAGAAAAATTGTAGACGCAAAGCGGCTTGCCGCAGGCTACCACAGAGGCACAGAGAACACGGAAAAATATAGAGTTTGAGAGGTATTTTGCGTAAATCCTTTAATAAATACTTAGAAACCTGCTTCTCTTCCTCTGTGTTCTCTGCGCCTCTGCGGTTAATTAACAAATCAATCCAAAATCTAAAATCCCAAATCGAATGCCAGACTATATCCGAGATGCCAACGAAATTTACCGCAATTCTTTTGCAATCATCCGGTCAGAAGCAAACCTAGATATGCTGCCGCCAGATGTAGCAAAAGTTGCGGTGCGTCTCATTCATGCCTGTGGAATGACGGATATTGTTACTGACTTGGGATATTCACCAACAGCAGTGCAATCCGCAAGAGCAGCGCTAGCAGCAGGAGCGCCAATTTTATGCGATTGCCGGATGGTTGCTGATGGCGTTACTAGGCGACGTTTGTCTGCAAACAATCAAGTTATCTGTACCCTCAACGAGCCGGAAGTCCCAGAAATGGCCCAGCGTCTGGGTACTACAAGGTCGGCGGCAGCATTGGAATTATGGCGATCGCACCTGGAGGGATCGGTAATTGCAATTGGTAATGCGCCCACAGCACTATTCAGACTCTTAGAAATGCTCGATGAGGGAGCTAAGAAACCTGCGATTATCTTAGGCTTTCCAGTGGGGTTTGTCGGTGCAGCCGAATCGAAAGCGGCGCTGGCAGCAGATAGCAGGAATGTACCATTTTTAACATTACACGGTCGGCGCGGTGGAAGTGCGATCGCAGCCGCCGCAGTTAACGCCCTGGCAACGGAGGAAGAATAATGAGCAAAATCAAAGGTCGTCTCTATGGAATTGGTGTCGGCCCAGGCGATCCCGAATTATTGACTCTGAAAGCATTGCGGCTATTACGTGCGGCTCCTGTGGTAGCTTATCAATCAGCCACAGATAAAGAAAGTGTCGCTAGAGCGATCGTGGCGCAATATCTTCCTGGTAATCAAATCGAGGTGTTATTTCACCTCCCCCGCGCTTTAGAACCAGAAAAGGCCAAGTCTATTTATGACAAGGAAATTCAACCAATCGCCGACCATTTAGCAGCAGGTCGAGATGTGGTAGTGCTATGCGAGGGCGATCCATTTTTCTATGGTTCCTTTATGTACGTTTTCACACGATTATCTGAAGAGTACCCAACAGAAGTTATCCCCGGAGTTTCCTCGCTGATGGCTTGTCCGGTAGCTTTGGGTGTACCTTTCACCTACTACACCGATATTCTCACAGTCTTACCCGCTCCATTGCCAGCAGAAGAACTGACTACACATTTGTTGATGACTGATGCAGCAGCAATTATGAAGCTAGGTCGTCACTTTACTAAAGTACGAGATATTCTGCATAAATTAGGGCTAGCATCACGGGCAAGATATATTGAGCGGGCATCAACATCACAGCAACGCATCATACCCTTGGATGAAGTTGATCCAGATAAAGTACCCTATTTCTCAATGATTGTGATCCCAACTAAGAATCGACTTTGACATCCTCCCCGCCGTAAACGGTCGGGGATTCCTAAGACTCACGACTTAGGTTTCTGCTTCTTTCCCAAAAGGGTTTTTTGCAACTGCCCTTCAACCTTAAGGGTGTCAGGTCTTATGTTCGCTCCACAGACTGAAACTGCGAGTCCCGCAGCCAAAATATTCTTACTAGCGTTGATATCTCTGTCGTGGTGTTTACCGCATTTTGGGCAATCCCACTCTCTGATATTTAGAGGCAGTTTATCAACAATGTGTCCGCAATTCCCACAGCGTTTTGAACTAGGAAACCATCGATCAATCTTGATGAAGTTACGACCATACCAATCGCACTTGTATTCAAGCTGTCTGACCAATTCCGACCAGCTAGCATCACTAATTGAAAGAGCGAGTTTTTTGTTTTTAACCATATTCTTCACAGACAAATCTTCGACTGCGATCAATTGGTTTTCTCGAACCAGTCGGGTTGTCAATTTATGAAGAAAATCATTACGAGCATCACTAATTTCTGCATGAATTTTAGCGACCTTCAGCCTTGCCTTGTGGCGATTGTTAGACCCTTTTTGTTTACGGCTTAATGCTTTTTGCGCTTTACGCAATTTCGCTTTTTTTGCTTTAAAGCCATTGGGATTAGCAATCTTCTCGCCCGTACTCAACGCAACCAAACTGGTGATGCCTAAATCAACACCAACTTGGGTTAAAGATTCAGGTAATGGGCTAATTTCAATATCTACCAACATTGAAACAGTCCATCGTCCAGATGGCGAAAGTTTTACCGTAATCGTTGATGGTTCAACACCTTGCGGTAGCTGCCGACTCCAACAAATGTCTAATGCTGTAGGACTTTTAGCTAGAAATACTTTGCCATCTCTAAACTTAAAAGCAGCACGAGTAAATTCCGCATTGCCACCGTTATGCTTTTTCTTGAAGTTAGGGTATTTAGCCCGCCCTGCAAAGAAGTTACTAAATGCCGTTTGCAGATGTCGTAAGCCTTGCTGTAATGGCACACTACTAACGTCATTAAGAAATTGCAAGTCTTCTTGCTTTTTCCAACTAGTGAGCATTGCTGAAGTTTCAATGTACCCAACTCGTTCTTGATGCTCATACCATGCCTGCGTTCTTGCAGCAAGGGCACGGTTGTAAACTAAACGAGTACATCCCATCGTTTACCTGAGCAAGGTTTCTTGCTCCTGTGTTGGATAGAATCGATACTTGAAAGCTTTTTGTGTCATCCTTACATTTTACCAAGTATTCTGTAAAAAACACAAATAATTAAAGCCGTGCTAGAAGCACGGGGTTTTAAACCCATTTCTCTGATAAACCAAAAATCAATATAGTTGAGTTAAGCATTTCTTCGTTATCTTGCTTTTTTATTTTAGCGATCGGATTTGCTGGATTTGGATAAATTTATAATACGTACAAAACTGATAAATACAAGACGCGATGAATCGCGTCTCTACAAGGGGGATCAAAAAAACGATTGCATTCCCATTCTGCAAACTATATTCATTGGCGTAAATGCCAAGCATCATTCACAATGCAATGATGCCAATTGATTGGCGATGATTTAGACTTTACCATAAATACTTCAAAAAAAATTGATGGCTCCTAATAGCACTTTTACTCCTGATGCGATCGCTGCTGGCTTTCATGCCCTATCCGATCCCCTAAGAATTCAGGTCTTAGAACTCCTACGCTCTCAAGAACTATGCGTGTGCGACCTATGCGACCACCTGGGAACCACTCAGTCTAAACTGTCTTTTCACCTCAAAACCCTGAAAGAAGCGGGTTTGGTTCGCGCTCGTCAAGAAGGGCGCTGGATTTACTACAGCCTCAATCTGCCACAATTTGTTGCTTTAGAGCAGTATCTAGCAGAATTCCGCCGTTTTAGCCCAATATTGCCGACTCGTCCCCCCTGCGAAACTTAAATATTCATCAATTTTTTTTGTAATATTTTGTTTAATTTTACTTTTATAGGCATTGACAAATCAATTTTTTTTGAAATGATGGGTATATACTCTTGATATAACTCACCAAATTTTAGATTTTCAATTTTGGATGTTGGATTGAATAATCTGAAATTCCTGCTCTAAGCTCCTGCATTCATGTATGGGGTTAATTGTAATGAACAAAAAAACTGCAAAACGCCTCTCTTTTATTGACCGCTTTCTAACCTTATGGATTTTTTTAGCAATGGCCATCGGTGTTGGCTTAGGCTATTTCTTTCCTGGAGTAGAAGCGTTTATCAACCAGTTCCAGGTGGGAGCAACTAATATACCAATTGCCATCGGGTTAATTCTGATGATGTACCCGCCCCTAGCCAAGGTGCGATACGAAGAGTTAGGGGATGTATTTCGCAACGGAAAAATTCTTGGTGTTTCACTAATTCAGAATTGGATCATTGGGCCAATTTTGATGTTTGCTCTGGCGGCTATTTTCTTACACGGTTATCCAGAATATATGACGGGATTAATTCTGATTGGATTAGCCCGTTGTATTGCAATGGTAGTTGTCTGGAGTGACTTGGCACGAGGCAATACAGAATACACGGCTGGATTGGTTGCCTTCAACAGCATCTTTCAAGTTATCTTTTATAGTCCTTATGCCTGGCTTTTTATCACTGTATTACCGCCACTATTTGGGTTACAAGGTAGTGTTGTGAATGTCAGCATTGCCGAGATTGCTGAAAGTGTATTTATCTATCTTGGCATTCCCTTTTTAGCTGGATTTTTCACTCGTTTCTTCTTAGTAAAGGTGAAAAGTAAGCAGTGGTATCATGAGGAATTTATGCCTAAAATCAGCCCGATCACGCTGATTGCTCTGTTATTTACAATCGTTGTTATGTTCAGCTTGAAAGGGAATTTGATTGTTCAGATCCCCTTAGATGTAGTGAAGATTGCAATTCCGTTGATCGTCTACTTCATCATCATGTTTCTGGTCAGCTTTTACATGGCTTGGCGCGTTAAGACGGACTATTCTAGAGCCGCAAGTGTCGCCTTTACATCAGCAGGAAATAATTTTGAACTTGCGATCGCAGTTGCGATCGCAGTGTTTGGGATTAATTCGGGTGTTGCTTTTGCCGCCGTCGTCGGGCCTCTTGTCGAAGTGCCTGTATTGATTGGTCTGGTGAATGTGGCTTTTTGGTTTGAAAAACGTTATTTTTCGCCATCTGAATCGAGAACCTTTTAAATTTAGTCAAATTATTCGGAGGAGTTGAACGATGAAACGTGTAATGTTCGTCTGCAAAAAGAATTCTGCGCGTTCTCAAATGGCGGAAGGCTTTGCTAAAACCCTTGGTAAGGGAAAAATTGAAGTGATTAGTTCTGGGTTAGAAGCAAGTCAAGTCAGACCAGAAGCGATTGCCACCATGAAAGAAATTGGTATCGACATTACCGATCAACACTCCAAACCCCTCAGTGATTTTCAAGCACAAGACTTTGATGTAGTGATTTCTTTGTGTGGCTGTGGCGTGAATTTGCCGCCAGAGTGGGTTATGCAGGAAGTATTTGAAGATTGGCAGTTAGACGATCCAGCAGAACAACCGGAAATTTTTCCTAGAGTCCGCGATGAGATTAAAGAACGGGTGAGTCAATTGATTGAGTCTGTGAATAAAGTTTATTGACAATCAAAAAAGTATTGGTAACGCTGTTGTAGTTCATTACAGCAGTGGGAAGCATCGAATGGGAATGATACTGGCTCGTCTTATAACGGTTATCTGTTGAGTGCAATACAGACCTAACCCCCAGCCCCTTCCCTTGCAGGAAAGGGGAGTAAGATTCAAAGCCTCTCTCCTTTTAGGAGAGAGGTCAAACTGTATTGCTTCCATTCGGGAACCGCTATATAACGACGCAATTCAGAAAATCCACCACGCAAATCCTGATGTTGAATTGCGAGAAGCCCAAAGCACATTTTTGCAAGACTTGGAGGAGAATAAGCAATTACCATGACGACATTTGACCATCCGCCCAGAATTTTGTTTTTGTATGGCTCCTTGCGTGAGCGTTCCTATAGCCGTCTTTTAGCAGAAGAAGCAGCACGCATCATTGAAGAATTTGGGGCAGAAGTGAAGTTTTTCGATCCACGCGAACTGCCAATCTACGGCAGCGTACCTGACACCCACCCAAAGGTGCAGGAGTTACGTGAATTAAGCCTGTGGTCAGAAGGGCAGGTATGGTCTAGCCCAGAACTGCACGGTCAGATTTCTGGCATAATGAAAAATCAAATCGACTGGATTCCGCTTACTATCGGAGCCGTTCGCCCGACTCAAGGGAGAACTTTGGCTGTCATGCAAGTGAGTGGCGGATCGCAGTCTTTTAACGCTGTCAACACATTAAGAATTCTTGGGCGCTGGATGCGGATGTTCACGATCCCCAATCAATCCTCAGTGGCTAAAGCATATCAAGAGTTTAATGAAGACGGCACAATGAAAGATTCACCCTACCGCGATCGCATTGTCGATGTCATGGAAGAACTTTACAAGTTTTCCTTGCTATTGCGCGACAAAGTTGATTACCTGACAGACCGCTATAGTGAACGTAAAGAAAAAGCTGCCAAAGAGACAATCAAGATAGCTTCTCAATCTCTTGAAATTAACTCTAAAATAAATTAATTATTGGACATCTAAAAAAAGATAACCTCCTGGCAGATTGAACCAGGAGATGTGAACTACCCCGCCGTAAGACGGACGGGGCTTCCCAATTCATCGGGAATAGCCATCAATTACTTCGTAGTTTTTTTGGTCTTACATTCCCTCCAAGGGCAGGAGTCCTGGTTCCCAAGACCCAAATCTTTCTCTTGCAACATATACCTGTTAGCTTGGTTTTCGCTTATGGCATTGATGGTCAAGACAATTTTTAGTTTACCTGAAAATTTTGGGGATTCGTCATACATCTGGAATTTGTTTTTACTTATGTTTTAAATCAATCCCAGATGCAATCCTCATCCCCCGCTCCTTATCCCCACCTTATGAGTACATTGTTCGCGTTAGCGTCTCGCAGAGAAGGTAGGGACTTCCGCGACTAGTTAAAAAAACTGATTCATCTTTATAAGCGTTGTAGCAGGCTCAAACCGTGGGTGTCAGTACCACAGGTATTGAAAAGAAAGTATTCATCAGCCAACTTTTGCACTTGTTCGGATTCCAATACGCTGGGTTTCCAAGGGTTAGGGTTATTGTAGGCGTAGAAAGTTTCCACACCATCGATACCCTTTTGGGATGCAGCTGGAATTAAGTCAAAATGCGATCGCTTATAACGGGCCGGATGAGCCAGAACTGCCAATCCCCCAGCTTGATGAATAGCGGCAATCACGTTACTTGCCTGATATTCTTGGCCTGTAGTCGGCCTTCTTTGCAGATAGGGTTTCATGCTAGGGTGTTCTGGAGCAAAAGCGTAAGCCAAAATGTGAACTTCTATATCCAGAAGGTTAGCATTGATTTCTACGCCACTCCACAGGTAAGGAGTTGTTGCACCAGGATTACTCCACTTCCAATCTTCTAACCAAGCAAGGGCCGCTTGATAGCCCATAATGCCATGATGGTCAGTAATCGCCAATCCTTTTAGTCCAATAGCGATCGCCTGCTCCATCAATCCACTCGGCTGCAACCTGCCATCTGAGTGGACAGTGTGCATGTGAAAGTTGAATAACCTTGGACAACTGTATGCATCAATGTTCTGGAATACTTGCTTCAAAAGTTCTGCCGAAGCAGTAGTCCGGGCCAAATTTACAGCCATAACCCCCTCTGAATAAAAATATATATCCTTAACACACTAAAACGCCCTATTTACAGATGAGAAATTTCCAACACTGTAAATTAGTGTATTGGTGGCTACTTTCTCAGCTTTTCCAGCAAATTTTTCAATATGTTAAGACTACGTTAGCAAATCTTAACCTCAGTAGTCATGGGTAGTTTGAACTACTTTAAATGTAAGTAGTAAAAAATATTGCATATAAAATTTTATAAATACGCCTATACTATTTATGCTAAATAGCTTGTTTTTAAAGGCTTAGGAGAATGATTTTCTCAAATTAGTCTGGGACTTAAATATATATCACGTGTTAAAAAAATATAAATACCAGTAATTATACTAACTTTTATCGAAACAGAATTCAGGAGTCAGGAGCCAGAATTCAGAATGAATTTTGTGTGACTGGCGGATAGCGGAGCGTAAAGCCTTCTCTACGAGAGGCTGCGCCAACGGCATGGCTTCGCTTAGAGCGAGTCATCGAGCGTCTGAATCAAGGGGTTTAAGACCCCCACTGATAGCGCAGCGTTAGCGAGTCCGCGAGCGTCTTGATTCTGACTCCTGAATTCTGAATTCTGAATTCTTCTTCAATTCATCTAGGAATGACTTCAGTGTAGGCAAAGCCAGGCGCAGGCATCGCATGAGTGGAGTTTACAATAGCTCTCCAAAAACTAGCGATGTCTACGACGGGCTATGCCTACGCTTGCAATTATACTCCCCGCGCAATTCCAAAAGAATCTCCCTTCAACGTCACCCCAAGCGGTTCTATTACCACCTCGCGGCTAAGGGACGCTTCAACCCTGCCGGCAATCACAGCCGTTAGCTGATGTTCTCTTGCGAGGATGACAATCCTTTCTGCATCCTGCTCAGATTCCGTATAGAATGCAAATCCGGCTCCGTAATTGAACACGGAAAGCATCGTCTCTGCCCCGCCCTCAAGATGACCCTCGACAAAAGTAAATATCTCCGGCACTGGGAGCATTGTTTTGATGACGTACCGAAGTGGCTTCACCGACCGCATCAGCTTCTGCCAACCATGACCAGTAATATTTTCCATCGCGGTGGGGCGAATTCCTTCGCCAAGCACTGCCTGTACAAGTGGCGTGTAGAGATAGGACGCAGCATTCATCGCTTCCCAAAACTCCTGCCCACTGGGAAGTTTTGTTCTATAGCCATCAGGGAGAGACTCAGTAAGCTTTCGCAGTGGGGTAAACCCGTTCTCATGGGGGCCAGAACTCTCAACAAGAACAATAGTATTTCCGGCATCCAGACGCGAGCTATCAATAGGAGCGACACCAGGCGGCATCACGCCAAAAACCGAACCCGCAATGTCGAGCCGGCCTGGAATCATCTTAGTTTTCAATTGAGGAGTTTCCCCGGAGAGATAGACACACCCCACTCGTTTGCACCCCTCAACGACTCCATCCAGAAACCCATCAAGGAAAGCGGGGGTAAAGATGGTTTCAGGAGTACTTGATGGCAGATAAAGACCAAGAAGTAGAGTCTGCATCCCTGATGTTGCCGCGTCGTTTGTCAAACACGAGATCATCTTGATACCGATATTCCACCAAAATCGCCGAAGTTCTTCTTCGGAAAGGTCGTCAGGGCGGGTATCGTCTGCCGTTCCTAGTCCTTCAGGGACGAGTGTTAGAGAAAGTTCTGGAGCGCCCGCTTGAATAAATGGAGCAAGGTTGAAGCTGAAAGCGTTAGCACTTGCTCCAAGACCCGACGAGGGGACGGTACCATAGGCACTTGCAAAGGTGAGTGTGCGTTTTGCAGCTTCGATGAAGCGTCTTTTTGCGGCATCGAGAGTATCGTAATCGACTTGATCGAGAGCTTGAGCCATCAGGTTGCGTTTTAAGTTAGGAATGGAGATGCGATTAATAGCGTCTGTGCAAGAGTTAAAAGTTAGGAGAAGTCATAACTCCTCACTTTAAAATACCTCATCTTCAATACCACGCCACCATTCACCCAAATTCATCAAGTCTTGGTAAATATCTTCTAATTCTTTGGCGTAAACATCGTTTGTAATGGTGGCTCGACGCTCTTGCAATTTCTTGAGGCGCAGTTGAACCAATACCCAAGGTTTACTGATGCTATTCGTTGCTTCGATGTATTGTGCTAGTTCTTTGCTATCCATAATGTTTTATATTTTTAAGAATTACACCCTGTACAAAAGAATCATGTTGTGTATAAGGTAAATGTTTGGTTTCAGGTTTTTATTAATTATTCTTTAATAGTAAATAGATCCGCGTTATAAAAGCAATTCATGTAGACGCAAAGCGGCTACTCTGACGAGAACGCTTTCAGCGAACCCGCAGGGTATTGCCCCTACAATAAATAGTTTTTAAACAATTCATATTTGGTATTTTCTGTCAATCACAAGCTCTAATTTGATTTTCATACCACTACTTTTTATTCAGATAATGCCCATCCGACTACTGAAAAACAGAAAAAGGAGAAACTAAAAATAATTTCTCCCTTTTCTGGTGGACTTTCTGCTTCAACTTTTGCAAATTAACTTATGGAGCAGCTTACTAAGAGGCATCGCACTCAGTTTAAACCAGCAATTAATTAAGCTTTAGCCAAGTTTTCAGCAGCAAAGTCCCAGTTAACCAAGTTATCTAGGAAATTCTTGATGAACGCTGGACGAGCGTTTCTATAGTCAATGTAGTAAGCGTGTTCCCAAACATCCAAGGTTAGGAGTGCCTTCTTACCATGAGCTAGAGGGTTTTCTGCATTTGGTGTTTTGATCACCTTCAGCGTACCACCATCATCAATCAGCCAAGACCAACCACTGCCAAATTGAGTTGCAGCTGCGTTAGAGAACTCTTCCTTGAACTTGTCGAAGCTACCAAAATCTTTATCAATCCTGGCTGCAAGATCGCCAGTGGGTGCGCCGCCACCATTTGGTTTCAAGGAATTCCAGAAGAAGGTGTGGTTCCAAACTTGAGCAGCGTTGTTGAAGATTCCCGCCTTAGAGGAGTCTTGGAAGGAAATTTTGATCACCTCTTCCAGAGACTTATCAGCAAGTTCTGTACCTTCAGTCAGCTTGTTGAGGTTGTCTACATAAGCTTTGTGATGCTTACCATAGTGATACTCGAAAGTTTCAGCTTTCATGCCATTTGGCTCTAAAGCATTCTTGTCGAAGGGTAGCGGGGGCTGTACAAATACCATTGTGTGAAATCCTCTCTTTACCGGTTTCCAGTTTCAAGCTATTGCAGAAGCTTGGAAAATTAACAGCTTTTATTTTTAAGGTTTTATGTCTTTAATGATGGAACATAAAACTTAACATCGTCATTCTACTACCAAAGTGAAGATAAAGTGAAGATGCAAACAAAGTACTTCGCTGATAAGTCAAATCGCTATGAATTCACGGTTATAAATAAAAATGGCTAATATCTCGTAGCGAAAGTCCAATCTGTAATTAGCATTTAGCAATTAAAGCTTTAATACTTCTATCTTTAGTAGGATTAATTGCAATGTGGTAAATCAGTCGAAAGCGAGATGATTTAATACTTAAATAAGCTAATGATCTAAAAACTAATGCTTAATAAATTACTAATGAAATTATCTTATTTTTAAATATTGTTTTGAGGATGGTAAGTGAATAATCACTCACCCACCACCCTTTGAAACTAAAAAGTTAACAGTAAATAGCGGTGATTAGCACTGAGATAAACGCTGCTGGTAATAGTTAACAATTTGTGCCGTGACTTCAGACACATCCAAGCCATCAGTTTGAACTTCAATGGCATCTGCTGCTTTTTGCAAAGGCGAAACTTTGCGTGTGCTATCTTTCCAGTCACGCTCGGCAATATCCCGTTCTAACTGCTCTAAATTGATTGTGGATTGGCCTTGTTTGTTAAAGTCTTCCTGGCGGCGACGGGCGCGTTCACTGACAGAAGCAGTTAAAAAGATTTTCACTTCGGCATCGGGGAAAACGTGAGTACCAATGTCTCGTCCTTCAGCGACCAAACCACCTTTTTTACCCCAGCTTTGTTGTTGTTTAACCAGTGCTTGACGGACAGCGCTTTGGGCTGCGATCGCAGATACAAGAGAAGTTACCTCAATGGTGCGAATTACCTGGGTAACATCAGTACCGTTAATCCAAACCTGCACGGACGATTGTAAATCCTGGGTAGGAGTAAGTTCAATTTTACACAGGTTAGTTAATTCAGCGATCGCACACTCATCATCAATAGCAATCCCCTTTTGCAGTACAAGCCAAGTGACAGCACGGTACATTGCTCCTGTATCTAAATAGACTAAACCCAGGTTTGCTGCCACTTGCCGCGCCACTGTCGATTTTCCAGCCCCGGCTGGGCCATCAATGGCGATAATGGGTTGACGATCGCGCAAGATGATATTGTCAATCAAACGTGTAGAACCAAGACGAGCTGCGATCGCCAACATTCCTTCCTCCTCAACTTTTTCTAAAGACATCAACGTAGTCGGTTCAACTAATTCAATATATTCCACTAAAATTGTGCTGACCATTGCCACTTCTTGCTGTACCACTGCTATCAACTTGTTGCTATTGCGATCGCCTGCAATGAATGCAGCTTCAGCCCGTTGCAAGCCGCGATATAATGCTGCCGCTTGTTCTTTTGCCGTTGCAGTCAAATATTGATTACGAGAACTGAAGGCAAGACCCGACGCTTCCCGCACTGTTGGACAAGCAACAATTTCTACTGGCAAATTTAAGTCAGCTACTAAGCGTTTAATAATTGCCAGTTGCTGACCATCCTTTTGACCAAAGTAGGCACGGTCAGGCTGTACCAAGTTGAAAAGCTTGGTAACAATCGTAGCGACACCTTGAAAGTGACCCAGGCGAGAACGACCACACAAGCCTGTCATCATAGCAGATGGGGGTATAACTTGTGTAACCTTTGATTCTTGTATACTCTTCTGGGGAACTGCCATCTCTTCAGGAGTCGGTGCAAAAATGGCATCTACTCCAGCTTGTTCGCAAAGTTTTTGGTCTTGCTCTAAAGTCCGGGGGTAGCGTTGGTAATCCTCGTTAGGAGCAAATTGCAGGGGATTGACGAAAATACTCACAATCACCGTAGAATTTTCTTGCCGCGCCCGTTGGATCAAGCTTAAATGACCTTGATGCAAATTCCCCATCGTTGGTACTAGACCGACTGCCGTCTGATACCAGCCAGTTATCTCATCTAGTCTTAGATCCTCAGTAACCGCAATCAGCTTGTTTTCTGAGCAGCGTTTAGTTAAATAGCAGCGTAAAGCTGCGACTGTTGTCAGCAGGCGCACAAAAAATACCCCTAGTTCTTATCGATCCCTCCCCCGTTAGTTTATATCTGAAACAGAGGGAAGAGTTGATTGAACTAGGGGAATTAAGTGATACGGAACTTGAATTGGATTTAGGGGAAAGGTTATAGGTGACAGGTGATAGGGAATAATCTTTTCCCTGTAACCTGTAACCTGTAACCTACTCGATTATTTTCCCAAAACTTCAATATGTACTGGTGCAACACCACTACCCATCATTCCCAAAATTCGAGCCGCGCCAGCAGATACGTCAATGACTCGACCCCGAATGAATGGGCCTCGGTCATTAATTCGCAGCACTACAGAACGACCGTTGCGGGTATTGGTTACACGCACTTGCGTACCAAAGGGTAAGCTGCGATGAGCAGCAGTCATTGCTTCTGGGTTGAATCTCTGACCGCTTGCAGTCTGAGTACCAGAACCGTCATAGCCGTAATAAGAAGCCATGCCTCTCAAAGTGGCTTGCACTACTCCAACGGCAATCTGTTGAGGCAGCTTTG
Organism: Nostoc sp. C110; assembly: GCF_043099725.1. Classification (GTDB taxonomy): domain Bacteria; phylum Cyanobacteriota; class Cyanobacteriia; order Cyanobacteriales; family Nostocaceae; genus Nostoc; species Nostoc muscorum_A. The sequence goes on from NZ_CP171148.1 coordinate 4,209,731, forward strand.
GTATTGAGACTGGTTGACGGACTGGTAAATTAGCAATTTCTTTTAGGGGAGATGCATTGCCTAGTAGCCTCCGCAGGCGATTAGTTGCTTGCAATGCATCTTCTGCCAAATTTTTGGTGGGATTGGTCTGTGCTAATCGTGTAGCTTCGTTGATTTCGACCAATTCTTCGCCATTAATTTTGATTACATAGCGATCGCCATCTTGCCGGGAGGGAGCGCTTTTGTTTTGTGCTTGATTGGCATTAGATTTTTCCCCTGCTTTCCAACTGACGGTAATTTTACTGCCGTCTACACTTTCCCGATTCAACTGGTTGATCTTAGCTGCTACTACACCAGCTATCTGAACCGGGTCATTGTCAGAGGAGCTAATCTGGTTACTCACATCTGTTACGTCGTCAGCATTCAGTGCCTTTGGTGAATTGCTAGCAATAAGGGCGTACTCTTGTACGCCCCCAGTATTTCCAATTGCACCAACTTTTTTAGATTCAAAATTCGTATTTGATACAGAACTCAAAAAGGTGAGAACAGGTATATTTCGGATAAAAAGGGTTGCCGCCTTACGTCCTCTAATGTTGTGAGGATGAATTTCTGTAATCACAGCATCCAAGGTTTGTCTCCCTGCTCTGGATTGGTACTCTCCCACCTTAACCACATCAGGGGCAGGTGATTTTTGGGATGCTAGAGCATTTCCCTTGGTGGTTTGAGTACAACCGACTGAAGGTATGCCCAAAACAGCCATAGACAGGGCAACAATAATCCACAAATGTCTTTGATTCATGCGTCCGTTTTTGAAAGCGACTGTAGAACTTTAAGTTTTATAAATTGCGGGATTTTTCACTCGTGAAAGTGAATTCCCTTCTGAAAAACTCGAACTCGTTCCGTTTTCACTTTGTTATTTATAACTCGCAACAGACTAACACGAACCTTTTGGCTTGGGGATCAGGGTTTTAGCGTAATTATCGACTGCTCAATCAAATTAAAGTTCCAAATTTAAGGGTGAAACCTTTCTCAAAGGCGGACTTTGGCTATGTAACGCTTTTTTCTGCAACTCAAAAATTTCTTCAAAAAACTTTACGCTTCTTGCACGCCAAAGTGACGACACCCTGTTGACTTCTGTTCTAAAGGCTCACTACTACTCGTGTATTCTAGATAACATGTATTTTCACTATTTCCTATAAGAAGATAATATAACTTTAATTAAATGGCATCGGCATAAATACTTAAAATCGTTTATTTAATCAAATATTTAGATTTCCCTATGAATAAGTCGTGATATGAGTTACATCTACAATAATTATGCAAATTAGTTTGAGTTTAAGATGTTTTTTCTACTTAGATTAATCATGACTTTTATTCCCCATAAGTCAACGTAGATAAGTGATTAATATTACCCTTAACCCCAGTATTACTGAGTATAAAATAAAGAAGTATACTCAACTTAATATTTTTCGTGATTAATGATGAAAAAATTAGGAAATCTTCGCGATCGCTTGTAGATCAATTTTTGTTGGTATCAAAAACAACAACAGCTATTTTTGGTACTAAGTAATTGCTCAAAGATGATTTTTTAGAGCAAACTATCTTTTTCAAAATCTTTGCGGCTGTAGGGATGTACGGCTGCACCCCTACTATATATAGTGAGTATTTTGGGGAGTGCTACCAGCGTGATGACAAGCCAAGTAAATCAGAGAGATTTAGAAATAGATTCATCGCCATTATTAGCTGTTCTTCAGGAATTGCATTCTCAGTACAAGTTACTGCAAGAGGGTGCAGTAGCGAAATATATTCCAGAATTGGCAAAGGTAAACCCGGATTTGTTCAGCATTTGCATTGTCACAGTAGATGGTCAGATTTATAAAGTTGGCGATTACGACCAACTTTTTACCATTCAGTCGATTTCTAAAGTGTTTGCTTATGGACTTGCCTTAGAAGATCATGGACTGGATTACGTTTTAACTAGAGTTGGCGTAGAACCGACAGGCGATGCATTCAACGCGATCGTTTTAGATGAACAATCGAAGCGACCTTATAACCCAATGGTAAACGCTGGTGCGATCGCAACCACTAGCTTAATCAAAGGTTCCGGCCCAACAGAACGTCTTAACCGAATGCTGGATATGTACAAGCGATATATCGGCCGGGACGTGTTCGTTGACATTTCAGTTTTTACCTCAGAACGCAGTACAGGGCATCGCAACCGCGCAATGGCGCATCTGATGCTCAACTTTGGCATGATTGACCGGAATATTGAAGAGTCGCTGGATCTTTATTTCCAGCAGTGTGCTGTGATAGTGAATTGCGAAGACTTAGCAGTGATGGCGGCTACTCTAGCTAACAAAGGTATGAACCCCATCACCAAAGAACAGGCGGTAGATAAGCGTTACATCAAAGATATTCTGAGTGTGATGTACACCTGTGGAATGTACAACTTTGCCGGTGAGTGGGCTTACAAAATTGGGATTCCGGCAAAAAGCGGAGTTTGTGGTGGGATTATCGCGGTTGTACCCAATAAGATGGGTATTGGGGTTTTTTCACCCCTGCTAGATGTGCGTGGTAATAGTGTGCGAGGGGTGAAGGTGTGTGAAGAACTTTCCCAACGGTTAGGTTTACATCTATTTGATTGTTCAGGACAAGAGGCGAAATTTGATTGAAGGACAGTTCGACGGGTCATATAGTTGCTGTCTAATCAGACTAATAAAAAGACCTCTCCCTGTTTTTACTAGGGGACTTCCAAATAAAAAAAATATCCCAAAACGGACAAAAAACCCTCTCTATTTCTCCTCTCTCTGTGTTCTCTGCGTCTCTGTGGTTCGTTTATTTCTTGGAAATCCCTAGGCAAAACCTGTCCCTCTCCGCCTCGGAGAGTGACAAATTGGAACACAAGGTTAAAGCAGGAACGGTTTATCTAACTCTCGTTTATCTATATATAGATATAGTCACCAAACTCTAAATTATCTCTCTTCGCGTGTCCTCCAGTTACAGCTATTTTCAGGTAAATAGACCACGCTGTAGGGGCAATTCATGAATTACCCCTACGACAGATGTGCTTCAAATACATGAAAACTGCTGTAATTTACAATTCTTCTGCTTGGGGAAGCGGGAAGATTTCACCAGCTAAATAAGACTGAAAGTGCTTTTGAAAGTACAACCAGGAAGTCATATCTTCCCCATCTATCAATGCTTTTGGGGCTTGTTTATATAGAGGAATACGATTATTTATTTCGTCTTGTAGCAGTGGGGGCAGTTCTGTTAAACCATTGACTTTGCTGCCAACAGCACTGTAGATCAGTTGACCGGGGCGATCGCCCATTTTCATCCAGGGAAGCCATTGACCAATTCTATCCCAACTTAGTTTGAGTTCAGAAACTGAGGGAAGCGCTGAGTTAAATAAATCTGCGGTTGGCACAGTTAATTTAAACAATTCTGCTGCCTGATAAATTGGATTTGGGCTGTATTCGGCAAATTTGGGATCGTCTGCTAGGGGATTGGGGTAATAGGGAAATATGTCAAAAACGAAGGTTGTGCTGTCACCATCTACTTGTGCAGGGAAATTCCCCTCAAACCTACCCTGCACTGGATTATTGGCAACATGAATTACCGGAACTGTCTCGTTTGTCCAAGGATTCTCCCACTTGCGTAAGACTTCATCGGTTTTTGGGTTGAGGTAGTAAGTTAGTTCCCTAGAAGTAAAATCCCAGCTACCCTCTGCTGTGGGAATACATCGGCTAACACTCAATCCCAGGATTTTAAATAGAAGTTGTCTTTTCTCGCCGGGGATAAAGGCATAAATCTTACCTTTCCAAATCAGGAAAGTGGATTCGTTAGGGTCGAGGGAAGAACGAGTTTTAACCCAGTGCTGCGCTTCAAGTTCTTGGATTTGAGCAACCATCTAAAGCATCCTTAGTGTTTGGATAACAAAAGGATAAGCTAACCAGCATTCAAGTTGCATTTTTGTCATTTGTCATTTGTCATTTGTCATTTGTCATTTGTCATTTGTCAAAAACTAATGCCCCATACTTCCCTACGGGATGCTGTGCTTCTCCAAAGGAGTATGACTGCGCTCAGTACCAATACCCAATACCCAATACCCAATACCCAATACCTTCATTAATTAAACTGATTCAGAAAGTTGCTCATCCAGACGGCGAAACAAAAACACCCAAAGAGGTAGGGAACTGTTAATCGCAATTAGTCGCACTAAATGACCAGTTGTGACAATTTCAACATTATGATTCAATGCCAGGGAAACCAAGATCATTTCTGCCGATCCTCCTGGTGCTGTGACTAGCAAACAGGTTAACCAGTCCCAAGAGGTGAATTGCATTGCAAGTATAGCAGCGATCGCTCCGGCGATGAGAGTCATCCCTACAGACATCAAGGCATAGCCAACAGTCCGCTTCTGAAAGTTGGGTTTGTCTCCCCAATACTCACCAATGGTAATTCCCAGGAGCATTTGACCCAATAAGTTTATTATTGGCGGTGGACTAAAACTAATATCACCCACAAAAGGCAGCCAATGTAGCAGAGGATTAAACCCGATACCAATCAACAATGCCCCAAAGAAATCACCAGCGGGAATTTTAAATAATATAGCTGGATAAACTACTAATGCAGTGATTAGGAGTATTAACAAGAGTAATTCTAGTTGAGATGGATCGAGATTGAGCCAATCAGGGTTGATTGGGAGCGTTTGTGGATAGTAATTACCGGCTGATGTCTTAGCGATGAAGGGGATCAAAACCACTACTGAGGTGACGCGAATCGCCTGAACTAGGGCGACTAAGCTGACATTTTTATTGTAATCGGCAGCGATCGCAGCCATAATTCCGACACCACCAGGAACAGTAGCCAGCATTGCTGTCAATAGGTTGGTTTTGCTGAGGCGGGCATACATATAACCAATACAACTTCCACTCAGCAGCAGAAACAAAGTCAGAAAAATGAATATGGGAATACCAGAAGCAACACTAGCTAGATTACCGTGGGTATTGGAAGCGCCGACAGTTAAGCCTACAAGTGCCATTCCCACTTTTCTAGCAGTGCGGTTAGGTTGAGGATAATATTGATAAAAAATTCGACACCCTTGAAGAACTACCGTACCAGCAGCAATTCCGCCAAATATCCAGGCAATCCTGCCAATTTGGAACTTGGCGAGGAGTAAACCCAGAGGTAATGCCAGAAGCATTTCCAACACAAGGACAATTAATTGCTTCGTAAATAGCTGTTGTTTGGTAACAACAGCATTTTCATGAGTGTGTTCTTCTAGGCTGGGAGCAACACTTACGCTTTGATTCATCAATACAAGCTTTTTTATTAATTTAACTTATGTACTAAAGCTAACGCGATCGCACAACATAAATAGAGTCTATCAAGCCAAGTTTACTAGGATCGTAGTAAGCACTTTAGCGTTCAGATCAATCACTAAAGTCCTGACTAGGAAGTTATTCATCTATCAAAGTTAGTCTAGTGGACTACTAGATGTAAATTTACCGTGTACTACCTTCAAACAAAAATACCTATAGAGAGAGTATAAGGGCACAACGAGAGAGCGAAGTATATGTACGGCTGGAAAAAAGCCGAGGCTTTAGGACATTAATTATTGCAATGATAAATAAATACGCCTGAATTAAGGATAATCGTAGGTTAGCTTGATGAACGAAACCCAACAATTAACCCTTAATATTGGGTTCTGTTCCTTAAGCCAACCTACACAGTTTAAAGTTTTTATGGCTAACCCAAGCGTATTGAATGATAAATAAATATAGTGTTATAAGACTCATATTTGATTGCGTGAAAAAACTCCGTATAACTCAAAAAGCCTTCTTTTCTATTGCCTATTGCCTTCTTACACAAGATAGTTATTCAAATCAAGTAAATGTGAGCATATACTTGATTTGAATATTTAAAAATAGCTTAACTATACTTGTCCCTGAATCATTTGAATCAATTCACTGCGGCTGCGATTTGCTTCTGACCAAAAAGCTATCCAAAATATAGGTTTTATACTTTGTAGAGGAATCTAAAATAGTTGTATGCAACATTTACCACCATTTTCCCTTTCCCTCTTTCTGGTAAGTTAGGATGACATCTGCATTGCTTAAATCAAGCGTGTTAAAAATTCCAGATAATTCGTCAAAGGTACTTGCAGATGATAAACCTTAAAAGACTAAAATTTTTGCAAAAACTTCAACCCAAAATTCTATTTTTTACATTTGGAGCATCTTTATTACCAGTTTTCGTTTTGAGCAGTGCAGTTTGGCAATTAGTAGAACAACCACTCATTGAACTAGAAAAAACTCGCCTTGATGATCAAGTTTTAGCTTTTCGTGGATATACAGCTGCTACAGAAAAGGGACTTGCAAATTTAATTTCTAGTTATGCTAATTGGACTGATTTGTATAATGCAGTTCAACATTCAGATCGGGGGTGGATAAAAAAAGAAGTTTCTACTCAACTATTATTCACGACTGATCTTGATGTAGTGAAGGTGATTCAGTCCAAAAAAAAAGAGATAATTGGCTCTGCCGGAAATCAAATATCTAATCTCCCAATAGTACAAGCAAAAATCAAATATTTAAATAACCAGAATAAATTATCTCATGAGTTAATTGATACAGGGACACAAGGATTAGTATTGTTGGGAGGCTCACCTATTTACCGTAGTGATGGAACTGGAAAGCCATTCGGAACTTTAATTGCAGGACAGTTAATGGATAAAGTATGGCTCCGACAATTTTTAACTTATTCACAGCCGACCACCAGACTGGAAATAATTTCTTTAGATGGAAAATTTTTCGTCTCTAGTAGTTATGATTGGAAACCAGACATTTGGGAAAAAACTTATTTTGATTCTCAAATCTTACCAAGTATTTCCCAAAAACACTCAGTCTATCGGATTCAGCCAAATTTGGGATTAAATACAATTTATGCTCCCATATATTCTGATAATAAGCCTATTGCTATTGTCAAGATCCAAATTGTAGCCAAATATTTTCAGGAGGCGAAGCTAACTCTTACCCGCTTGTTTTGGCTGGGGTTAAGTTTAGCAGTGCTACTGTCAGTATTAATTGCTCATTTACTAGCTCAACAAATTAGTAACCCAATTATCCAACTTGCAAAGCGTAGTAAAACTTTAGCAGCAGGTGATTTGAGTAGCCCCATTCCTAATGTTAAAAATGGTGGTGAAATTGGGCAGTTGGCTAATGCTTACCAGGAAATGGCTAATTCTCTCACAACCCTAATCAATAATTTAGAGCAAAGGGTAGCGCAACGCACTCAAGAATTAGAACTAGCTCGTCAAACATTGGAAGAAAGAGTGCAAGAGCGGACAGTAGAGCTTTTACAAAAAAATCAGGAACTAGAGATGAAAACTGAACAATTGCATACAGCTTTAGATAATTTAAAAATGGCAGAATCGCACTTAATTCAAACAGAAAAAATGTCTTCGCTAGGTAATCTGGTTGCTGGTATCGCCCACGAAATTAATAATCCAATTAATTTTATCTATGCTAATCTCACTCACATCAACAACTATACTCAAGATTTATTCAATCTCATCTTCAGGTATCAGCAACGCTATTCAGATCCAGAGATTCAAACCTATACAGAAAAAATCGAACTTGATTATTTAATAAAAGATTTGCCTCAAATTATAGCTTCTATGGATACAGGCGCTAATCGAATTCAAGAGATTATTTTCTCTTTGAGAAATTTTTCTCGGCATGATGAAGCCGAGATCAAAAAAGTTAACCTTCATGAAGGAATTGATAGTACTTTGTTGCTGCTACAGCATCGTCTGAATCCTCATCATGATTGTCCAGTTATCCAGGTAATTAAAGAATATGACAATTTTCGCTTAATTGAGTGTTATCCTCGACAACTAAATCAAGTATTTATGCAGCTTTTACTAAATGCGATAGATGCTTTGGAATTACATCCAGAACAGTTGGATAAAAAAATTATAATTCAAATTAAAGATACTAAAAATAGTGTGATAATTAAAATTATTGACAATGGCATAGGTATAGATGATAAAAATATTTCTCAAGTATTTGATCCCTTTTTCACTACTAAATCTGTTGGTAAAGGTATAGGTTTAGGTTTAACTGTTTGTTATCAGATTATCCAAAATCATCAAGGAAGTATTCAAGTTATTTCGCAATTAAATAGAAAAACGGAAGTCATTATTGAATTACCATACTTGCTTGCCAATAATTATGAATCCTGATGCTATTGGTAATCAGCAATTTTATTGTCTGTATAGCCGCGTAAAGCCTTCTCTTCTCTTTCAGATACGCTAACGCGAACGAGAGGCTGCGCCAACGGCATAGCTTCGTTTAGCGCGTCAGCGTGCCGGAGGCTCTATTCCATTCGCCAGGGCAGACGTGTTTTTATAAAAGTGAGATGCTCCCCTTGACCCCCGTCTGCTGGATAATGGTTTTAGTATTGTCAAGAGCCAGAGAAGAAACAAAAGGCAATTTTATCACTCTCTTAATGATCAGCCCCATTAATTAGTTTTCAGTGAGGGCAGCATCAGGCTTTTTTATCAACCATAAAAAAGGAATTGAGGAAACATGACTTCAGTAACTCACCGTGAAGTCGAGACCAACGGCATCAAGATGCATATTGCCGAACAGGGTCAGGGACCACTGGTAGTCTTGTGTCACGGCTTCCCGGAAAGTTGGTACTCCTGGCGACATCAGTTATCGGCATTAGCTTCAGCAGGATTCCATGCAGTAGCACCTGACCAGCGCGGTTATGGGCAGACTGACCAACCGGAACCAATTGAGGCATACCATATTTTCCAGTTGGTCGGTGATATTGTTGGTCTGGTTCATGCGCTGGGTGAGGAGCAAGCAATCATTGTTGGACACGATTGGGGTGCCGTGGTTGCCTGGCATTGTGCCCTACTCCGTCCAGACATCTTCCACGCTATCTCCCTGCTGAGTGTGCCCTATCGACCCCGCACTTCGTCAAACATTCGACCGACACAAGCAATGAAGTTGATGGCTGGTGAGCAGGAATTCTATCAACTATACTTCCAAGAACCAGGTAAAGCTGAGGCGGAACTTGAGTCTGATGTTCGCGCCACCATACGTACAATCCTCTACTCTGCCTCAGGAGATCCACCACCAGAAAAACGCTGGCGTTTCCTGTTCAGTAAGTCTGAGAAACTACTGAATACTTCTTCTGTACCGGAGCAGCTTCCCCCTTGGTTAACAGACCAGGATATCGACTTTTTCACTTTGGAATTTGAGCGGACTGGTTTCCGGGGCGGGTTGAACTGGTATCGCAACATAGATTCTATGTGGGAACTAACACCGTTTCTTTGCGGCGCAAAGCTTCGCCAGCCGGCATTGTTTGTGGCGGGAGAAGCAGATGCAGTGATCGTAATGTACCGTGAAGCATTCGATACCCTGGAGCAGAACGTGCCCAATCTGAGACAAAAGGTATTGCTGCCTGGTGCTGGTCATTGGATTCAACAAGAACGCCCAGTCGAAGTAAACAGACTGCTCATCGAGTTTCTGGCAGACCTCCAAATCGACAAGCCCATTACCTAAAAGTCATTGCAGGAAAATTCGCGGCTCAAATTTTGCACCTTTCTGATATTTCCGCCTGTGACATCAAGCGCCGCCTTCATCGCTGAATGCCTTACCCTATGCGGTGACATTTTCTTGCATAAATTGTGATCTCAATGCCCCACAAAGAGCGATTGCGTAACCACCCGCCGTAGGCGGCTTAGGGCAAAACCCCAATCTCCAGACCAAAAACAGCATTATTACTTAGTCAAATGCTAAGAAATAGTGCAACAATAATTCTTTTCGCATCACCGAGACTAAAAAATACTAAGATAAGTCAGCCGAAAGTTTTGTTTAGGGGATGCGCGGACAATGGTGCAAACAGTGCAAACGCAAGAACTGACAATAGAACGGGTAAATCAAGCTGTCGATGCAATTCTTGCTGTTTTAGGAACTCCTGAGTCGGATTTACACGCCCAGGCGTTAGATGCATTTCGTCGCTCCGATCATCAGACTGTAAAGCGCTTGGCTTCGACTAATTTATCCGATTCTTATTGCAAGGCATTGGGATACTTGGGGGGTGCGCTGAAATTGACTCCTAACACCGATACAATCTTGGCAGAGTCAGCACGGGCAGCCGCCGATTTTGTCCGGGAGAAAACATTACATCAACTTGGCACTGCGATCGCCAAGGCACTTAATTAAATAGGTAATAAGTATAAGGGTTTTAGCTAGTTCATTTTTCTTTACATAGTTTGATTTTATTGTGCAAACTTATTTATTATTTATTACTAATAACCTCTAAACCTGTCCTAGCTATTGATTTAATATCAACACCCTGATCGTTTAGCAGCACTACTATAGTGGTATTTTGATTGGGGAGATATGCCAGCAATGTTGTGAAGCCATAAGCTATACCACTATGGCCAATTGCTGTTTCCAAAGGAGATGAGAACCGTTCTACACCTAACCCATAACTATAGCTTTTGCCATTATCTTTAAATTTCAGCATTTCTTTCATCATCTTCGAGGAAAGTAAGCTTTTTTTGACAAATAACGCTTTAGTAAACTTGGTTAAATCCTCTGCTGTTGAAACCAATCCACCATCTCCTAAACCGTTGCCATCATTCACTTCGGCGTCGCTATCTAGCTTACCATCCTTATTGCGATCGCTATAACCTGTAGCTACTTCTCCAATTGTCGGTTCGCGCAATTCTGTAAAGGTGTGTTTTAATCCTAATGGTTTTAAAATCTGACTGCGGATTGCTTGTGCGAGAGTTTCCCTAGTTATATTTTCAACGATCAGTTCTAAAAGAATGTAGTTGCAATCAGTATAAATAAATTTTTCTCCAGGATTTGCCTGCGGTTGTTCCTGGTACATATACTGAATAGCTTCTCTGGCTGTCCAAGGCTGTGAGCGGCTTCTTTTGGCAGTAGCTTGAATAAACTCTTTTGTATTAAGGTATTCAGCAACACCACTGGTATGGTTGAGTAGTTGACGAACTGTAATTTTGTCGCTGTTGACAATATGAGGAGTGATGTCTCTTGGTAAGTAGGTTGCGATCGCGCGATCTAATTCGATCTTCCTTTGCTCGACTAATTTCAGCACAACCACCGCCATAAAAGTTTTACTCATACTGGCAATGGAAAAGCCATCTGTGGGTTTCATCCGAGTTTTAGTTGACAAGTTATTGACACCAGAGGCTCCCACCCAATAACCGTTAGGTGTAGAAATATACATTACTGCACCGGGTATTTTTTCTTCTGCAACTATCTCATCTAAAAGTGTCTGTAGCTGAGAACTTTTTCCAACGGTGGAGGTAGATATGACTTGTTTAGCAAAAGATTTTTCAATTACTCTTTGACTAATGTTATTACTCACTAGATATCCTGCAAAACCAAGGGAAATCACGAAGACTATTGCAAATAAAGTTTTTCTAAAAGCCAAAAATATTAGGTTCATTTTACTTCCTAAATAGAAACCTACCCGATTTAGATCGACTGCACAAAGTAGTTAGTGAGAATCAAAGAGACATCTGATATACAAATAGCATTACTCTATTCCCAGATTAGTATCAAAATTTCGATTTACCAACTCTTACATAAATTTGACAATGCCAACTAAAAGCAAAACCAAAGCTACTGTTTGGGTAGTGGAAAAAGGTCAAGTACGGCCTCGTTTAGATCATCTCACTACTGAGGAACCTTTAGAAATTCGTCTTGTTCCTTTCCAGAAGACGGTAGCTGTAACAATGCGGACACCAGGTGCAGATTTTGAACTAGCAGCTGGTTTCCTCTACAGTGAAGGAGTCGTTAGCCGCAGAGAAGATATCCGACGTATCAGCTACTGTGTTGATGAATTAGTAGATGGTGAGCAACGCCATAATATTGTAAATGTAGAATTGCGGGATGGGTTGATTCCAGATTTACAGCCTTTGGAGCGTCATTTTTATACTAGTAGCGCCTGTGGGGTGTGTGGTAAAGCTAGCCTTGAGGCTTTGCGTCTGCGAGGATGTCCAGTGATTCCTTCTGGCCCGACGGTAACACCTGAGATCATATACAGCCTACCTGATAAACTCCAGGCTGCTCAAGGTATCTTCACGGCTACAGGAGGTTTGCACGCTGCGGCTATCTTCGATACTCAAGGTAATTTGTTAAACTTGTGGGAGGATGTTGGACGACACAATGCTTTGGATAAATTGATTGGTACAGCTTTTCTCAGTGACGAATTGCCTTTAAATAATTGTATTGTCCTGGTCAGTGGACGCTCAAGTTTTGAAATTTTGCAAAAGTCTACAACTGCTGGAGTTCCCATTGTTTGTTCTGTTTCTGCTCCCAGTAGTTTGGCGGTATCTGTAGCCAAAGAATTCGGGATTACCTTAATTGGATTTCTGCGGGGAGAACGATTTAATATTTACACTGGTTTGCAAAGAATAAATGCTGTTTAAGAACACTTTTATAGTGGCGTGTCAAGGCTAAAATAGTGCATTACAAATCTGGGAAAAATTGAGTTTTTACAAACATAACTCAATTTTTCTATTACAACATTTTAGCCTTGACACGCCAGTAGGGTGTATTACCGCGAAGCGTAACGCACCAAAAGTAAGGTTATTACCGTAGTCGGGATGTAAAATATACATATAAAAATGAGCTACACGTACTGTTTGCGGTTGCTGAGTTAAGTGACAAAGATTGTTTGAAGTAAGTTGGAGATTTGGCAAAAGTTTAACTTAGGCTGTAGTGGATATAACAAGAGGTTATTCTGGGCGGCTAGGAGATGTCATAATCAAATTATCAGGTGCTTTAAGATCCACTGTGAGTCCCAACTATATCGCATATATCAGCTAACAAAAGGAGTAAAAATAAATGGATATTGATGAAGTACAAGATAGTGATGTAATTGAAAAAGATGAAGATACTGCTGAAGAAGATAGAAGTGATAATGGGGGGTTGTATCCTTATGACCCAACTCAAGCAGATATTGACATCAGAGGAGACCTTCAAACGGTTTTCGAGTTAATGAGAAAATATGATAATAATAAATTGATTATTGATCCTGATTTTCAACGTAATTTAGTTTGGACACCAGAAAACAAAAGTCAATTTATTGAATCTGTAATACTTAACTTTCCATTACCTCCTTTGTATGTGAATCAAACTTTAGAAGGTAAGTATATTATTGTAGACGGGCTACAAAGAATATCCACATTACACGAATTTGTTAATGATGAATTTAACTTAATAGGCTTAGAAGCTTTAATAGATTTGAATGGATATAATTTTTCAAAACTCAAAGAGTTACCAGGTGACTATCAAACGAGAATAGAAGACAAAAAACTTTATATACACATTATTAAACCTTCTGTACCAGCAAAAGTTGTTTACGATATTTTTAATAGAATTAATACGGGTGGAACATATCTTGAACGACAAGAAGTCCGAAATGGTATTTATTCAGGAAAATCTACTAAACTCCTCAAAGAATTATCAGAAGCAGACTATTTTAAAAAAGCTATTGATTATGGAATATCTCCAAAAAGAATGAAAGATAGGGAAGCTGTTTTGCGCTACTTAGCATTTAAAATTTTCGATTATGAAACAGAATATCAGGGAAAATTAAGCGATTTTTTGGATAATGTAATGAAAAAAATTAACCTAATGACAGAAGAAGAAATAGAAGGTTTAAAAAATGATTTTATGAGAGTTATGAATTTAAGTTTTGAATTCTTTGGTAAAAGAAACTTCCGTTTACCTACACCAGAAAGGAGAGGAAGAATAAATATTGCTATTTTTGAATCTGTTTCATACTTTTTATCAATTAATAGTGATGACTTTTTACAAAGCTATAAAAAAAATATTCAAGATAACTTTGATAAGTTATTACAAATTCCAGAATATATTGATGCTGTAAGATATGCTACAAGTAGTAAAGCTAAGGTAATTACTAGATTTAAACTTGCACAAGAAGTTTTAGGAAATGTCTCATGATAACACAAATAGAATTAGAAAATTTTAAAGTTTTCAAAGAAAGAACATCTTTTTTATTAGGTCAAATAACTCTGTTGACAGGAATAAATGGATGTGGGAAGTCTACGCTTCTTCAGTCTTTGCTATTAATGAGGCAATCTATTGAGCATAATGATAGTGCGTCTCAAGTTGTATTAAATGGTAGTTGTGTCAACTTAGGTAGTTTTATAGATATTAAAAATAGTACTATTTCGAGAAATAAATCAATCAAATTTATATACCATTATGAAGATAAACATATTCTGAATCCTAATCAAGAAGATAATCTCAAGCTTCACGGCTATGCAGAATATGATTTTGAGGAAAATTTTGAAGATGATATGGTAGCTCAGACAAGTAATATTACTTTTTCTGATAAAGCTGTTATAGATATTAATAAAATACAATCTGATTATGAATTTGAAGGAGTATACAAAAAGATTGAAGATTCAAATATATTTAATATAAATAGATTTGATTTTCATGAAATAAAACGAGGTAAATTTGTAGGTTTACCAGAGGAAAGAAAAGGCTTTTGTGGTCTTCTTAATTTATTACCTTTCGATGGTGGGGGATATGATTCTAAACCTCCAGAAAAACACAGCCTCACTTTGGATGTATATTCACTGCATAAATCCTTGCATTTTTATAAAATACATTACATTTCAGCAGATCGTTTAGGGCCACAAGAATCTTATTCTAAAACTACTTTGAACAAATTTCCGAATGTAGGAGCCAAAGGAGAATTTACAGTGAACTTACTCTATAAAAAGAGAGGTGAATTAATCAACGAAAATTTATGTCTAGGTCAAGATGCCAAGACTTTATATACTCAAACAGAAGAATGGCTTAACGAAATTTTTAATGGAGCGAAAGTAGAAATTCCTAGTTCTGACAGTAATAGACTCGAAGTTTTATTTAATACGAATAACTCAAAAGACCGTTTTAAACCAGCTAACGTTGGATTTGGATACCATTGCATTTTACCTATTGTTGTTTCAGGATTGGTTGCAAAAGAAGGAGAAGTATTAATAGTAGAAAATCCTGAAGCGCATCTGCATCCAAGAGCGCAATCTCGATTAGCCCAATTTTTAGCCAGAGTGAGCAGTTGTGGGGTACAAGTTTTTATTGAATCACATAGCGACCACATATTAAATGCCTTGCGGATAGCCGTTCTTGATAAAATTGTCACTCCAGAAGATTTAAGTATATTATATTTCCAGCGAAATCCAGAACAGCCAGTAGTGCAAATTCCTGTCCAATCAAATGGAGGAATTGAAGAATGGCCAGAAGGATTTTTTGACCAAATGGATAAAGATTTCTCTAGGCTTTTTGGAATGTAAGTAATGGAAATATTTATTAACGAAGTATCCCTAGAAGGACAGTTTATGACGGAGGTAGAATTCCGGGATGCTATAAAAATTTTTAACTCTATTTTTGAATTAATCAATCAAAGAATTAAAGATAAAGAACTTTATAAAGAAGATAGTAATATATATGTTAACTATGAAGCAATCAAAGGAGCTAATTTCAATGTTAGTCTTAATCAACTGAAAGATAAATCTTTGAGAACTGCTTTTATTAATATCGTCTTCAATAAGTCAAATCCCAAAATATGGCGTACAGAACAGTTACATTCTTCAGAAGATTTATTTGATTGCTTAACTATTGACAATGATTATAAAAATGTTTGTGATACTTCTGTAGCAGAAGTAGCTGAACGAAAAAATCAAAACAGCAATAAAGAATACCTGTTAGTTAACTTTATTAATTCTAGTTTTCAAATCACTCACCCATATATTATTAACTGTTGTTTAATTACAGTTATTAAAAATAATTTAGAAGACAATCAGATATATATAGATGGTGTTGATAGTAAACAAGCACTAGAATATTGGTTAGAAAATAAATTAAATCTAAGCTCACTAGAATATTCTCTAGATGCTACTAAACCGCCACGTGATGAACAAACGCTTTTACGAGATACGACAAGATTTAGAAAAACATCATTTAGGTATGATGGAAGATTTATGTACTGTGAATTGACTACATCATGGTATTGGTATGTAGACAATTTGCATGAGGGGAAAGCTGCTCATTTAGAAGTTTTTGATAGAAGAGGATTTCATCTTGGAGAAGCTGACTTGCAAGGTAATATTGATACTGCTAAAAAAGATAAAGACAAAACTATTGATTTATCCTAGTAAATGCTTATCCCTTAGCTATTGAATTTAATATCACTGCACAGTTTCCATTGCTGACAACTCTCAGAATCAGAACTCAGTTAGAAAAATCTAAAAATATCGATAAGCTGGAGTTAGATAAGATATGCAGGGGTTTTTAATCCTGTATTTTAGCTGTCTTTAGCCAAGATATTGAACCGTTAATTGCTATGAATAGCAAAATTACATAAAGAAAAGCAATAAATTTAACTTCTTTAACGTAGTACAACCAAATACCAATAACATCAACGATGATCCAGTAATACCAGCTTTCAATCCTTTTTTGCACCATGAGCCACATAGCAGTAAAACTCATGATTGTTGTGAGTGCATCTAAGTAAGGAAAAGAAGCTTTTTCTAGAAATATTGCAGGGAGTAATAGGTGAATTTGACTCATAAAAGCTCCTGTTACAAACGAAATTGCTACTGTGATTGCCGCAATCAAAACAATTTTACGCGGTGGACTATATCGAATCAGCAAAACTTTACCATAATCAGGTGTACTCCATCGCCACCAGCCATATACACTAACAACTAAATAGTAGATTTGTTCTAAAAAATCTGAATACAAACGGATTTGATAGAAAAGTGCCATATATAGCAATACACTTACTATTCCAACAGGCCAAGTCAGAATTTTTCTTTGAGAAATTAGCCACGCCGACCATAAATAAAAGACCGTTCCCAAGAGTTCTATGTAGCTCATGGGATATCCTATCAGATTGAAAGCTATAGTATTTACGCTCCAAAATTCCAGCATATTAATGCACTTTATAAAATAATTTTATTGAAAAACATCTCTCCTAAGTTGGCATACTTCTGGTAACAAGACAATACTTTTTTAACAATACTAATACGTGTATTAAGATCGCCAGACAAGCGAAAAAATGGAATTTTTCTCACAATTAAATCGCTCTCAATTTGTTTTTGAAATATGCTACGGTTTGCTTCTCCAGAGCGATCCCAGGTATCATCGTAGGGTATATCTAGATCACAAAAAAATACTAAATCATAGCGCGATATGGCTTGATGGGCAAGTTCTGCTAACTCTAGGGCAACAGTTTTGTGGTAATACAACGAGAATTGATAGGTTGTCAAGGCATTAGTATCTGTAAATAAGTACTGGTTTGCTTGCAATAATAAGGCTTCTTCACGTTCTAAATGCCCTTTGGCAATCTCCACAAGTTGCAAGAGCGAAAGTCGTCTGTTGATTTGATTTTTTTCCCAATACTCGCGCCCGTACTCCGGCATCCATACAGTGTTGTACTCTTTAGCTAATTGTGATGCAATAGTAGTTTTACCAGTTGAAGGAGCGCCTAGAAAAACAATGTTAGCGATCAGATCGCGGTATACATCAGGATGTAAATACTCCCGCATTGCGTAAGTGTCTTTTCTGACTTGCGTTCCTGAAATTGGAAAAGTTTTGCGATCGCAATCCACAAGTCGATTAACTGCTCCTAGTGCCTGGCTTACGTGTTCACCGTAAAATTCACTACAGTAAAAGTGGGTAATTTTTTTTGATTCCAGTTGTTTCAGGATGTAATCTTCGTGCATTTTCTTAATCTCAGGAGTGTCCCCAACCTCAGTTGGGCCATCCCAAGCTTCAATCACCTGGATTTGAGGATAAATTTTCCGCAGCCAGTTAGCTCGAACGGTTAAAGGAATCGCAGTCACCTCTGGACACTCGTAAATCATCACCAGCACTTCATCCATCTCTGCTAAAGCAGTTTCAATTACCAATTGATGCCCTTTGTGGAGAGGTGCGTATTTGCCTAGCGTGAGTCCACATGTACCAGCCATAATTTTGACCTTCCTTAGCTTTATATTTGAATAACACTAATGTCTATTTAAAAAACTTGGAAACATTGGACTTATAACTTTTGGTTGATGAGCTTGTTAGTTAATTAGATGAAAATTTTGCTGGAATTTAGAAAATATTAAGCAAAAAAATATGTCCAAGATCGCAATTGTTGACTTACAGCCTGACAATCAAGTTGAAGAACGCGAAGTATCTGAGGCAGTTATGACGGTAGTCATTGGAGGAATTCAAGTTAAGCTTCTAGGTAATAATATTCTGGATGCGACATTCAAGGGTTTTACATTGACGGTTTAAATTTGGCAACATATCGCTTGGGGAAGGGGTAAATTCAAACCTTTTCCCCTTAATCCAAAGAGGTTGCCTACACACCAGTAATAATAAATACCTTTTATGATGCGTGACTGCCGCCATGCAATCACATAAAAAGACAAAAGTGCCGGTTCCTTTGTCTTGATTCTCTCTTTGCCAGAGGTATTATTTTTCAGACAAATTTTTTAATATACGGAATGACTCAAGTATGGTTACACTACCGACATAGTAATCACTGTTGGTGGAATACCGAGCGATGTATAAAAATGTTAAAAGATTTACTGCTATTTTTCTGTTGGTCTTTCTGTTGATTGTTTCTATCAACTTTGCAGTAATTGCTCAAAATAGTTCAGATGGCCCTTCTGTAAATTTTGCATCGCCTCAGATATGTTCAGTGCCTCCTGGTCTGAAAACTCAACAAGTCATTGCCGACAATGGTCGTAATCTAGTTAAGATGGGCGATCGCATCCGGGTAAGAGTTGAAGGATTATCAGCAGCCATCAAAAATACAACGGCTAATGCCAGCAATTCATTTGATCCTCGACAATTAGTGTTGTACCTGGATGGTTATGAACTAGAGGATGTTCACGGAGAACCAGTCATCGTCATGGTTCCGGGTAAAGATCAACAAAAAATTGTTGATGATAATTGGTTAGCTTTTCGGCTTGAACGTACCGATTCATCTCAAGCTGCATGGAATACGCTTCTTAGTCAGGCAAATAGATACAGTATTAACGTAATCGCGGGGGTAGGCTGTCCCAGAAAACTGGCGATTCCGGTGAGCAATCCTCTATCACCTCCTCAATTAAAAATAGTTCTGTTATCGTGGCGATTTTGGCTGTGTCTGCTTCTAGTGCTGTCTATTATATTAATATTCATTAGATATTGCCGAAGCACTCTTCGTAGCCCTGGAATAGAAGGGGTTTACTCTAAAAAAGAGGTGATTGGTGGCCAAGAACTGTTGATTCCAGAAAAGGCGGAACTTGAAAAAGAAGATCGAAAAACCCGAATTGCTCAATTTTTTCTTGGTAGAAAAAAACTAAACAAAAACCCGTTCAGTTTATCGATATCTCAACTTGCTTTTTGGACATTTCTCATTTTTGGCTCTTACCTGATTATCTATGGAATAACAGGGGATTATACTAATATTTTGACTCAACAATCACTAATATTATTGGGAATCAATTCTATCACTGCGTTTGGTACTTCCTTAATTGATGGGCAGGGTAATGAGAGAAATAAAAAAGGTAGTCAACGCATTTCTGAAGGTTTTTTCTATGATATATTATCGGATATTAATGGAGTCAACTTTCACCGCTTCCAAACATTTATTTGGACAGTTGCGATTGGGCTTTTCTTTGTTTGGGAGGTCATTAAAAATCTGGCAATGCCGGAATTTGATGAAACACTTTTGACACTACAAGGAATCAGTGCTGCAACATATCTTGGGCTTAGAGGGCAAGAGCAACATGGTATGACAAAAGAGGCAGAATTTACAACTATAGAAGATAACGCATCTGAACAACCGCTTCCACCAACACAAGACAATCCACCAGAGAGTGATTCATCTATTCCTGCTGGTTAACATCACAACCCAAATATCAGCAGTGTAACCTCGGCAATTGCTGGCGCTACAGTCGAACGTACCGAGTCAGACATGTCTACCAGTGCCAAAAATGCAAATTTAAAGTCATGTTGTTTTTCAGGAAAATTATTTGGCTTGTTGTCCGTCTGATGTCGTCTGAACGCTTTCGGATAGGAAAGATTCACCTATTAACAGAGACTCATCGACGCTCAAATTTGTAGACTCAATCACCACAGTATCCGCACTAACTCTATCTCTTTTTTACTTGAGGCGATCGCCTCAAGTAAAATGGAGATCGCCCTATGATAGATTCAATCTCGATTTTATGAGCCATTTTTTGCTCTGCAAATTAATTAACTTAGAAGGTAATGGTTTGAGAAGAACAGGCAGCGACGCTACTAACTTTATAGTTGCATCAGGACAAGAAGCCAATTATAGTTCGATCTTGAATAGTCTATAGTGTAAATCTTATTGTCGCGGAAGTTATAAGAATTTGCACCTTCATTTGTAGTGCTTGAGCCACTTGCTCCAATATTTACACTATCACTAAAGTTCTTAATGTAGACGTTATCAACTCCCCCAAATATAGTATCTAGTTGCACTAGATACAGGGGATTGCAAAATGTTTCTACATCATCTAGGCAAAGGTTAAAAATTACTATTTTAGCCATTAGACTATTTGGTGGTTCAGGATTTTATTGAAAAGTGTTTAACTGTCACTATATGCCCCTTAATCTATCTTTTTAGGCTACGAAGTACACACATCTATACACACGAAGCAAAACATCGCGTGATCCTCCTAAATCTTCCTTTATTAAGGGGGATTTTGACATTTATTACCGCCCTTAAAAAGGGGGTGGGGGATCTAAAACCTTTGGGGCAATTCTAAAAGAATTGTATGTACACCGTAGCTTTTTAAGTGAGAGGAACCGGAATTAAAGTCACCCTTAGCAAGGGGGATTCAGAGGTATCTAAAACTTTTGATACTGAAAAGATAACTGTTCAAACATCCTCTTAAATGCGTTTGCCTTAGTGCCCCATCGAACCTACGTACATTACACCAAAATTATTGTAATTTGACCTTGAATAGTCTATGGTGTTGAACTTACTATCATTAATGCTATAGCCACCTGTACCTACATGTTTAATGTCTCCTGTACCTGTGCTATTTATATTTACGGAGTCACTGTTATTGGATATATAAATGTACGGAGAACCTCCCCATACAGTAGATACTTCTGTAGGACTTAGATTGTCTTGCAATGCCTTTACACTAATATAGTGTAAACTTAAAACTACTATTTTTGGCATGGTTTTATTTCCTTTCAAAATATAAATGCAATTTCATTTTACATGATTAATCAAAATCGGTGTAATCTGATTTTTAAAATCTCTAGGAGTTAAGAAAAAACTATTAATTCGACGACCAATTTAGTTTTTTCTCAAATTTGGGATCTTGTTTACCTTCAAGCAAAGAACTAAAGTACTGATTAGGGAGAACTCACAAGATTTTTAAAACCCTTGCTGGATAAGAATCTTGATGAAAAAATTGGCTAAATTCTAAAACTCGCAAACCTTTACTATGAAAGGATTATTAGCCTTTAGATGCGTTTACACTAGCGGCATGGCTGTAAAGGTTGTCTTTTTCATATTGAAGTTCTCTTGACGTGAAAGCTAGCTAGTAAAGTACTATAACCTATTTTAATTTATTTTTTGTTTAGGCTCTATTAAGACATATTTGACTTTTTTTTGTCTCAAAATATTAGCTTTTTATCTAGTAGTTTTTAATCTACGTTGTCAAACTACCGAGAAATAATTAATACGATATAAGTGATAAATGATTTATATATTCATCGCTAGTGTAATTCTTTCTGTACATCTGTATATAGCACAGTTAAAATGCAGAAAGTCCTTATACAGCATAGTATTTAATGATAAATAGCAAGTCATTATCTTAGACTATATAAGTTTAAATATCTCACTTTTGACAGTTAATTTTAAGACAAAACTAATTTGATTATGTCCTGAAAATTTATACATACAGCTAATTTTTTTATTAAATCTTTATATAAAATATTTTTTCAACATAAAAGCTTCATGCAAGAACTATTGAAAGTATAGTTGATAGTGTAAAAATTGAAGAGTCAAACCAACTCCTCAAAAAACAAGATGTACCGAAACAAGAGGATTTTTGACTCAATTAATGATTGTTGGACTCTGACTGCTGGTAAATAATCAGAGAACAATTTGCAATGTTGAAATCAAAAAAATCTGATTCAAAAAAGTAATACAATGGCTAAAATAGTAATTTCTGACTTACATTCTATTGATGTAGAAATATTTTTGTACGGGCTAGCTCCAGTACAATTAGAGACAATATTCGGTGGTGCTTCTGATATATACATAAGCAATGTTCCTGATAGTGTAATTGATCAATTATCTGATGTAACTAGTAAACTGTCTACATTGATTCCTTCGTTAAATTTGGATAATAACAAGTTCCTTACCGTTGACTTCTCAAAATTAAATATAAATTTTGTCTTTGCTAGTTAAAATTCTCCTATAAACGCTGTATGGTAGTTCTGCACGCACTTTCAGATTTCATCGACTGCGATTTTGCTGTCAGCGATTTATCTCCGAGTTATTGGTACGAAGGGCATTGTCTTGAAAGTGGCGTAGGCGTAGCCAGTCGTAGACATCGCTTAAGATTACCCCGCACCTCAATGTCCGAAGCGATCGCTCACGGACTCATGCAACAACTTGCAAAGAATGACTGTTATTCTCGTGAAGGTAAGATGTATGGAGTACTGTTGGTTGAACTTCCTAATGGCGAACAACGGGTGCTGAAAGCCTTTTCCGGTCTTTTGAATGGTTGCAGTTTGGTTACAGGTTGGGTTCCACCAATTCCAGGACGAGACGAAGTTGCTTTAGAGGAAGCCCGCACTTTAGCTGAGTTGGATAAGATTAAACAGGAAATTCTTTGTTTGAAGCAACTAACCGAACGTCAGCAGTATGAAACCCTATCTGATGAATTTGAGCGACAGTTGCAAGAAATGAGCGATCGCCATCGTCATTGCAAACACCAACGACAGGAAAAACGTCAACAAATCTGCAATACACTCCCTCCAGAAGCACTTGCGATCGCCATTGAACAACTCGATGAAGAAAGTCGTCAGCAGGGAATTGAGCGACGACAACTTAAACGCCAGCAAAATGAAGTATTACAGCCTCTCCAGCGTTTCATAGCAGCAACGGATGCGCGAATTAGCGAACTGAAACAACAGCGTAAAGCCCTATCCCGTGAATTACAAGCTCAGATGCAGGCTACCTATAGCCTGACTAATTTTTCCGGGCGATCGCTATCATTACAGCAATTGATGCCGGGAGGTTCGCCCACTGGCACAGGTGATTGTTGCGCCCCAAAGTTACTGCATTATGCGGCAACACATAATTTAAAGCCACTAGCAATGGCAGAGTTTTGGTGGGGTGCATCTTCAGTAAATCAAGATAAAATTCCGGGAGAATTTTATGGCGCGTGTATTGAACGATGTCAGCCATTGATGGGGTTTTTGCTCTCAGGGTTAAGACCTAACCCCCCAGCCCCCTTCCCTACGAGGGAAGGGGGAGAGGTTACTTTACCCGTTATTTATGAAGACGAATGGTTAATTGCTGTAAACAAACCTGCTGGATTACTTTCGGTACCTGGCCGTTATCGCGATCGCCAAGATAGTGTTTTGAGTCGCTTACGTCATCTGTTACCAGATGGTATGGCGCTTGCATCTGTGCATCGCCTAGATCAGGAAACTTCTGGGATTTTGTTATTAGCACGCGATCGCCAAACCCATCGGCAACTCAGCCAGCAGTTTCAGCAACGTCAGGTTCACAAGGTTTATGAAGCCATACTTTCAGGTGTTGTGGTAGCTGAACAAGGTGTAATTGACTTGCCATTGTGGGGAGATCCTGAAAATCGCCCTTATCAAAAAGTTGATTGGCAAAACGGTAAACCCAGCTTGACAAACTTCCAGGTAATATCGAGAGAACAAGATTACACCCGCGTAGAATTTACACCGCTAACAGGACGCACCCATCAATTGAGGGTTCATGCGGCTGATGTGCGAGGACTTGGGATTGCTATTTTAGGCGATCGCCTTTATGGATGCGATGCAGTTACCAGTCGCTTACATCTACACGCTAGAGAACTTCATTTTGAGCATCCACAGTTAAAAAAAACCTTGTATTTAAAAGCAATTACGCCCTTTTGACGGAACTCTCAAGAATCAAAGTATAGCTTTGTCTGCCCTAACAGTAGCCCTTTCAAGGTGACTCGTAAAATCTCTTATCTTTTCTCAGCGCTCTCAGCGCCTCTGTGGTTAAAAAAATACTTTTAAACCGCAGAGGCGCAGAGGACACAGAGTATAGAGCTTAAAGAGGAATTTATTGACCAAAATTTTTACTCACTTTGAAAGGGCTAGCCCATTGCTTTTTTAATTTGTATGTGATAATTTTTGCTTGTAGTTGATTCAACGGTTATCCGACCGATTTGCCGTACTTGCAGAAGTCAATATCACAGCTAAAAAACTGCACAATAAACCTATCCAACGAATTATTGTGAGATTACTTCACAAGATTGCCTGATCTATCCTTGAAAATCCCTAGTGAGTGGTAAGAACGAGAGTGCTGGAGTTTACTTTTAGACTCTCATTCTTATCTTTTCTTTAATCAAAGGAGTAAAAAAAAGTTGTTGGCCCAGTTCAAAAAGTTATTATTTTTATTGCCACAACACTCAATCAAATACCTTCATAGCTTATTAATTAGCGCTATCCGGATCAATGCATAGCGATTCCTCTATGAGTAAACCTGCCCTATTTGTATGTAAAAATTTTGCTGTTAATCTAGCTGGTGCAGGCAAGGATCTGTTATTAAAAGTATTGGAAAAAAGAATATTCCGAAACAGAAATTTCACTATGTCTTCTTACCTCCAACTATTTAAGTAGAAAAGATAAATGGAGAACAATTCCCAATTCCCAATGTAAAAAGAGATGCACCATGCCAATTGAATTTATTGGAATGATTGGAACGCGACAAATATCTGAGTTAGATGGGCCAAGAGTTGCAATCACGGGCGGTTCTATAGATGCTGCTTATGTTCGCAAATTTGCTCAAGCACATGAAAATGGTGGCTTTGATCGCGTGCTGGTTGGTTATGGTTCAACTGGCCCCGATGGCTTAACTGTGGCATCGTTTGCGGCGGCTGCAACAGAACGGTTGAAGTTTTTAATCGCTCATCGCCCTGGTTTCGTGGCTCCTACGCTTTTTGCACGCAAGACAGTAACTTTGGATCATTTTACTAATGGTCGCATCGCCGTACACATTATTACAGGTGGTAGCGATGCTGAACAACAACGTGATGGTGATTGGCTTGATCACGATACTCGCTATCGGCGGACAGATGAATATCTTGACATTGTGCGCCGAGTGTGGGTTAGTGATACTCCCTTCGACTATGAGGGCGAATTCTATCGGGTGAAAGATGCTTATTCAGATGTGAAGCCTCTGCAACAACCACACATACCTGTGTACTTTGGGGGTGCTTCTGGTGCAGCAGTACCTGTGGGTGCAAAGCACAGTGATGTGTACGCTATGTGGGGAGAACCCATTGCAGCAATTAAAGAACGGATACGTGAAGTGAAAGCTGTAACACCACCGGGGCGATCGCCCCGGTTCAGTGTATCTTTGCGGCCGATTCTAGGTGATACTGAAGCAAAAGCTTGGGAACGGGCACATTCAATTCTGTCGCGTGTTAAAGAAATTCGAGCGGCAAAAACAGACAATCAACCGCCGATAGCTCCCAGCTTGAATTCAGCACGTCACGAAGCAGTGGGTTCTAGTCGTTTATTACAGTTTGCCCAAGAAAGCGAAATTTTTGATAAGCGCTTGTGGACTCCAATAGCTGCCGCTACTGGTGCTTATGGTAATACTACCGCCCTCGTTGGTACGCCGGAGCAAGTAGCAGAGTCCCTTGTGGATTACTATGATGCTGGAGTAACGACTCTATTGATTCGGGGATTTGATCCATTAGAAGATGCGATCGCTTACGGTCGTGATGTGATTCCCCTAGTCCGGGCAGAAGTGCAACGGCGGGAGCGACAAGCAGCTGTCATTGCTTAGTACAGCTTTGCATAACAATCTTAGTGTTTGAAAATCCAAGTTACACACAGTCTTTTCAAGTAATTTAACTACCCACTATTCAGCACTCAAATACCTGAAAGCTGCTGTAAATAATTTGATTATGTGAATTCTAGTAATAAATTTACCATAGCCGTTGGTTTCGACTTCGCTCAACCAACTGAGCGGTCGAGAGTTGAGCGAAGTCGAAACTCGTCAACATAGGTATTTTTTTCATCAGAAATCACCTTATTTCAAAATTGCATGACTAAAGTATTCATTCTCAATGCCAACCAAGAACCATTGTATCCAGTACGCATAAGCCATGCTAGGCTGCTATTGTCACAAGGTAAAGCTACCGTATTCCAGCGATATCCCTTTACTATCATTCTGAAGGAGTCTTTATCTAATTTAAAACTGGAGCAACTTGGCTTCAAAATTCACCCTAGTATTAAAATTACTCGTAATTGAATTCTTAACTACGAATTACGAATTAGTTAATCTTAGTCGCCTCCCTAAGTGAGGAGTTTATAGATGACGAACCACACTATCTTAGAACCATTGCCAGAAGACCAATGGTTTATTGAGAGTCAGGAACTACGATCCTTTGTAGCAACAGTGTTAGAAATTAGCGCTATCACTGCTGGCGATCGCACACAAACTCTCGCTAGATTAGAACCCTATTTTCAAAAACTGCTTGCCCAACAGGAATGGCTATCTGAAAAGTTTGCCCAAATTAATCCTGAAAGCAAGATGGGTGGTGGTATAGGTCAGTGGCTACTTTATCGCGCCAAAGATCGTTCTTTGTCAGTCTTCAGTTTGGTGATTCCCCCAGGGTCTACGACTCCCGTCCACGATCATTTAGCCTGGGGATTGATTGGTTTATACAAAGGCAATCAAGAAGAAACAGTCTACCGCCGTGTAGATAACGGCGATACTGAAGGACACGCACAATTACAAATAACTGAAGTGCGATCGCTTCAACCAGGCGATATCTACCGCCTTCTCCCCCCAGACGGTGATATCCACGCCGTCAAAACTACATCCCAGAGCGCATCTGTATCTATTCATATTTTGGGTAATGATACTGGTTGTATCTTGCGTCACCAGTTCATCCCAGAATCTCATAGCGTCAAATCCTTTCGCTCTGGATATTCCAACGCTCCCTGCAAAGAGGAAGAGGAAAAAGAACATGTCCAGGTATAGTAGACCACAAATCCCTGTATTCGAGCGAGTTGAAGACGAACGCCTGCACCGCAAGCAACGCCTAGCCGCAGCCTTTCGCCTATTTGGTAAATTTGGTTTCAGCGAAGGAATTGCAGGCCATATTACGGCTCGCGATCCTGAATTTACAGATCATTTCTGGGTTAATCCACTAGGAACATACTTCGGTCATATCCGAGTTTCTGACCTGATATTAGTTAACAGAGAAGGTGAGGTGGTTAAAGGCGATGCTGAAGTGAATCGAGCTGCTTTCGCCATCCATTCTCAGATTCATGAAGCTCGACCTGATGTCATCGCGGCGGCTCACGCTCATTCACTTTATGGTAAAGCCTGGTCTAGTTTAGGTCGTCTCCTTGACCCTTTGACACAAGATTCATGTGCTTTTTACGAAGATCATGCCCTGTTTGACGATTTCACCGGTGTGGTTTTAGAAACTTCTGAAGGTCAACGACTGGCGCAAGCCTTGGGGCCAAAGAAAGCCATAATTCTCCGTAACCACAGTATTTTAACTGTGGGACAGACGGTAGATGAAGCAGCCTTTTGGTACATTAGTTTAGAGCGATCGTGCCAAGCCCAACTGCTGGCAGAAGCTGCGGGTAGACCCACTATTATCAAACACGAAACAGCCCGTTTGACACAAACTCAAGTGGGGTCACGTATAAGTGGTTGGTTCAGTTTCCAGCCCCTTTACGACAGAATTGTACGTGAAGAACCTGATTTGCTGAATTAGTAATATATTTTTTGATACTAGGATAATAAGTAAGGAAGTATTAGTTTTTCCACTTTCCATTCTTTTTATTAAAGGCAACAGGCAACAGGGCAGGTGTTGGACGGGAATTTAAAACATCGTCCAACACAATTCCTGTTCCCTCGACCAAAGGTTGGTCAAATTTACCTGAATTTATTTATATACTCCGGTAAACCTATAAGTTTATAGTATTCATATAGCTCAGAGAAATCATTTTGATGATTAACCTAATCTTTCGCCGTTTCATTGCCAAGTGGATATCGTGGGTAAAAATCAGGAATATCCCATTTAACAACCAGCACAAATTATTCTTTTCTTCTCCTTTGCCAATTACGGGGGCTTTTGTTACAGGGCTGTGTCTGAGCGTGCTATTTGCTGCCTGTTCATCGCCATCGACTGTTAGTTCTTCTAATCCTAGTGCGACATCTGTTAGTAATTCTGCTTCCAGTAAAGCCACAGTATTAAGATTTGGCTATCAAAAATCGAATATATTGCTGAGAAACAAAGGTGTCTTAGAAAAGCGTTTGTCACCAGATGGAATATCTGTAGAATGGATCGAATTTCCGGCGGGGCCACAATTGCTAGAAGCCATGAATGTGGGTAGTATTGACTTCGGACACGTAGGAGAATCACCACCAATATTTGCCCAAGCAGCAGGAGCATCATTAACTTACGTCGCTGGTATTGCTTCTAGTCCTGCTGGTTCAGCAATTCTTGTTCCCCAGAATTCCTCAATTCAAAAACTTACTGAATTGAAAGGTAAAAAAGTTGCTTTTCAAAAGGGTTCTAGTGCCCACTTATTGTTAGTCCAAGCTTTAGAAAAAGCAGGATTAAAATATACAGACATTGAGCCTAAATATTTGCCGCCTGCTGATGCCCGCGCTGCATTTGTCAAGGGTAGTGTAGATGCGTGGGTAATTTGGGACCCTTTCTATGCAGCCGCTCAAGAGGCAACTAAAGCCAGAGTTCTGATTGATGGGACAGGAATTAATAAACAGGGAGGATATTATTTGGGAACCCGTAAATTTGTCACTGAAAATCCCCAAACTGTCAAGGCAGTTTTAGAAGAAATTCAAAGCCTAGAAGAATGGTCTAAACAGCATCGAGAAGAGGTAGCACAAACTCTATCATCTGTGCTAGCAATTGACATAGCAACAATGAGAAAAGCTACTAATAGGCGAACTTTTGGAATTGTGCCAATTGATGATAATCTGATAGCTTTACAACAAAAGGTTGCAGATACATATTATCAGTTGAAGCTGATTCCTAAACAGGTTAATGTCAAAGATGGAGTGCTAACGCAAGAGCAATATGCTGCATTCTCACCAAAGATTTAGACCAGAATCATAAATTGGCTGTAGAGGCATAGCCATGTCTAGATGTATGCCTCTACAAATGGAATTGGTGTTAGTAATAAAATATCGGGAAATTTGGGAGTTGATTATGACTAATCCTATAGAACTACTGCGATCGCGCTACGGTGAAATTCCCTTCAATCCCGAAATTGAATGGAATGATTCTCTGACGGCACTATTATCTCATCGTTCCATCCGGTCTTATCTATCCGATCCTCTACCAGCAGGAACTCTGGAGTTGTTAATTGCAGCCGCCCAATCTGCATCTACTTCCTCTAATTTACAAACCTGGAGTGTGGTAGCAGTTGAAGATCCAGAACGTAAAGAAGAGTTATCTAAATTAGCGGGGAACCAAGCACATATTAAGCAGGTTCCTTTATTCTTGGTTTGGTTAGCAGACTTGGCGCGTCTAAGTTACGTTGCTGACAGTCGCGGTATATCTCATGATGCGCTGGAATACTTGGAAATGTTTGTGATGGCAACAATCGATGCAACTTTGGCGGCGCAGAATGCAGCAGTTGCAGCTGAGTCACTCGGTTTAGGAACAGTGTATATCGGCGGAATCAGGAACCGCCCGCAAGAGGTAGCAGAGATATTGAATTTGCCCTCCTCTGTTTATGCTGTATTTGGGCTGTGTGTAGGCTATCCAAATCCTGAAGTAGAAGCAGCGATTAAGCCAAGATTGCCACAATCAGCCGTGTTGCACCGTGAAACTTATAAATTGTCAGAGCAAGAAGAAGCGATCGCTCACTACAACGAGATCATCAAAGAATTCTATACTGAACAAAAGATGAATATCCCTGGTGATTGGTCAGAACATTCAGCCCAAAGGATCGCAACTGTTGAGTCATTGAGAGGACGCGATCGCTTGCGGGAAGCTCTCAATCATCTTGGCTTCAAGTTACTCTAGAATAATTAATGAGTACAATCGATACTTGTTTGATTCAGATCGGAGTGTTTCTGAGATTTCTAAGACATTACCCGCTTCAGTAGGACAGATAGCCCACTAGCCCCGCTGCGCCGACAATTTGTAAGACAAATGGGATAATTAGCACTAATTTCAAGGGAATTTTTCGGGATTTTTGGGATTGGTTGGGGCGTTGGCCTAGCCTCTCCTTGGCAGAATCGCTAATCATGTTGTTCCAGGAATTGTGTAAAATATTCTCCTGACCAGATGTTAAAACCCCTTATATAAATGAAGGGTTTTAGAATGCCCCGAAAACTTTCAGTTACCCTGAAAATAAAAGGGTTATATCTCTTGCCAAAGTACTAAGCACATCTGAAGTATTGCTTTATTTTCTTTTGTTTGCCCGTTTTTGGGGCAAAACAGAGGTTGAAGGCAATATTTATTAACGCGGCAAAAAAGTTAGAAAACTATGCACGGATTGCTAAGACGTGCCTGGACGCAGAGGGTTCAATGCGCCGTCGCACCCCTGTGAAGCGTCAAGAAATAGCTGATTAAATAGAATTTTAACCGATTTAATCATATATTTTGTAGCAGATACTTGTGGAAAAGCAAATGCTAGGTGTAAATGTTGTTATGAAAGTTGGCGATCGCGTCCGCGTTAAAGATTCGGTAGTAGTGTATCATCATCCTGAACATCGGAATCAGGCTTTTGACATCAAAGGCACAGAAGGCGAAGTAGTCAATATTGCCACCCAATGGCGAGACAGACCCGTAAGCGCTAATTTGCCGATTGTAGTCCAGTTTAGTAAAAAGTTTAAAGCCCATTTACGTGAAAATGAGTTAGAAGTCATCTAAATCACTTATTGGCGGCGAAACCACTGAAAAATATTCAGTTCGCCGCGCATTCTTTTTAGCTCTTGGCGGTTCTGCTCTGCTGTTGTATAATACCACTCACAATAACGCTGAAACTCTGACCTTGAGTGAACTTCGTGGTAGAACTGGTGAGTTGTTTGGTAAGCAGCAAAAGCTTCCTCAACTTGGGGTTGAGGCGATGGCATAATATAAGGTAAGTTTTTAGACATAAAGTTAATTTAGTTAGTCATTTGTCATTTGTCATTA
The DNA here is from genome assembly GCF_043099725.1 of Nostoc sp. C110. Lineage (GTDB taxonomy): Bacteria > Cyanobacteriota > Cyanobacteriia > Cyanobacteriales > Nostocaceae > Nostoc > Nostoc muscorum_A. Next base: position 4,241,208 of record NZ_CP171148.1, read on the forward strand.
AGAGTTTGAAGTTAAAACTTTGGAATTCAGACAATTGCCGCATTTTATAATTAATAACTCATAACTCATAATTCCTAACTCATAACATTATTAAAGCCAACCGCGTAAGCGATAAATTAAAGAACCAATATACTCTTTTAAAGCGCTGGTAAATTGGTGCAAGTTGTCGGTATCAGGTAATAAATTTAGTATAGCGGCTTTGGGAGTGCCACCAAGTTCTTGCAGTTCACCCTGACTAACTAAAAAGTCTGTGGGTGCGGGAATAACATTAATTCCTTGACGCTGAAAAATGTTAAGCGATCGCGGCATGTGCATTGCCGAAGTAACTAATAATACTTGCTTGATCCCACGAGATTCTAAAATTTTTCGGACATTTACAGCATTTTGATAAGTATTGAGAGATTCAGGTTCCTGAATAATCGCTTCCGATGGAATACCAATAGATGTAAGTATTGTTGCCATATCTGCCGACTCTGGTGAACCGCCACCACGCCAATCAATGCGGCCCCCGCTAAGAATGATTATAGGCGCTCTTTTTTGGCGATATAGTTGTGCGGCATAAATCACGCGATCGCCCGATTCACTCAAATCGACGGTAGGTCTTGGAGGAAAAGCTGATTTAGTTGCGCCACCCAAAACCACAATCGCTTCTGCAACTGGTATTTGAGTGGATGGGAGATTTTGCCATTCTAGCGATCGCACTAATGATTTAGCAATCCAAGCGTTACTACAAAATAGTAACAAAGTTAGGGCAAAAGCAATTGCGATCGCGGCGGTGCGCGGTCGTTTCCACAAGGTGACTAATGCGACTACCAAACTTACACAGGCCAATCCTAGTGGATAAAAAAATAGTGGCAGTAATTTGGAAAGATATAAAAACATAGTGGGGAATGGGGAATGGGGAGCAGGGGGACAAGGGGACAAGGGGACAAGAGGTGAGAACGAGAACTTGAAACAAGTCTTTCCCCTTGTCCCCAATTCTCCTTGTCCCCAAGTCCTCTTCCAAATTCCCAATGCCCAATTCCCAAATTACTACCTTTCCCAAAACTTGAAATTGATACTACTTCCAGGAGCGCGACGGTAACGGCGGGTGTTTCTTCTTGTTTGCCGTTTGTTGATTCTTTCGTTTGTTGGTTCAACTTCGCCCTCTTCTAATTCTTCAACTTGCAACTGAGTTCTAGTTTCTTCCTTACTTCCCCACCAAGCAGTAATCCAGCCTCCAGCTAAAGCGCCTATTCCACCCAGCAAGATACTCGTGGGTGCTGGATACCCCAAATATACAAAGCCAAGCATGAAAAATAACCAGTATTTTAGTCCTGTATCAACACCATCAGAGGAGGCTACATTTGGTGCTTGGGGGCTATTATCAGTTACATTGGTGATCCAACTGAGGATGAAACCGCCCATGATTCCTAAGAAGATACTTAGGGCTGGTGCGGAGCCGGTCATTATTAATATAAATGTTAAAAATGCCCCAAATAACAACTGAGAAAAGAAGCTGGGAGAAATACTCAAAAAGTCGTTCTTTTTGTCTGCCATATAGTAAAAAAAAGGCTATCAACTAGATACCAATTCGTAGTTCGTAATTTTCGATTCAATTACGAATTACGTTAGCATAGCGCTAGCAAGTCCGCGACCTCTATGAGGAAGCAAGCTAAACATAGCGTCTGTCTACGACACGCTGCGCGAACGTAGAGAGCGTCATTACGAATTACGTTAGCGTTCCGCGTAGCGTCTCGTAGAAAAGCCGGGCGTATGCCCATTACGAATTACGAATTATTTTAATTGTGCCCCTTGTGATTGAGTTGTATCCAAAATCTTTACGTAGACTTGTTCTTCTTCAGTGAAAGGTTCAGCTTGTTTGATTTGTGAGGCTAATAAATCGGCGGTAGCATCAGCAATATCACCAGTGCGATTGTTCAGCCGCTCTTTGAGAACTTCTAGCGGTGCTGTGCATTGGATAATCTGAAGAGGAATTTCGTACTTTGTAGCTTTAGCGATCGCTTCTTGCCGCAAATGCTGTTTATCATACTTGGCATCCAAAATCACTGAAAAACCTTGTTTAGCCAGAATAATGCCCAATTCCAGCAGCCTTGTGTAGGTTTTCTCAGTCATCTCAGGTGTATACAAATCATCGCCACCTTTTTCCCACAGGGAAATTCCGCCTAAATGTTTCCGCACCGCATCAGAACGCAGGTGAATCGCTCCCTGTTGACGAGCTAAATGCCTTGCTGTGGTACTTTTACCAGAACCCGACAACCCCGACATCAAAATTAGCTCTCCAACCTTTGGTTTAGTGTACTCCCAAGCCTGTTTGTAATACTCACTGGCGGTTTTTGTTGCCTCTTCTTTTACCGCCGCAGGCACACCTGGATCATCTAGCAAAAATGATGTCACCTTAGCCCTGACATAAGCCTGACGACTTAAATATAAAGGCAGCACTTGTAAACCTTCCCAGTCCCCAGTTTGTTCTATGTAGGCATTCAAAAACGCATTACCTAAGTCTTTGCGTTGCCGTGCTTCCAAATCCATCACCGTGAACGCCACATCATACATCACATCGACAAAGCGAAACGGCTCGTTAAACTCAATACAATCAAACAGCAAGATTTTGTCGTTCCACAGGGCAATATTTCTCAGGTGTAAATCCCCGTGGCACTCACGAATATAATTGTTGTGAATTCTGCTAGCAAATAATTCTGAACGTTCTGCAAAAAACTTATCTGTATATTGCTTTGTTTCTGTAAATTGTTTCTGAGTCTGGGGGCCACCAATATAATTCTCAGTTTGCTGATAATTCTCATCAAAGGCAGCGCGGACTTTTGGCACTTCACCAAAACTGCGAATGTAATCATTCGTCTGTGCTTCGGCATGATATTGAGCTACTACCCGTCCCAACTCATCTAGGCGTGTCTCATCTAACTTACCCTGTTCAAAAAGCGAACTCAATAGCGACTCTTGAGGAAACTGCCGCATTTTCAGCACGTATTCTACAGCCTCGGCAGTTCCCCCTAACTGGTATTGCTCCCCTACCAAAGTTATAGGCAAAACTTCTAAATATAGTTCACCAGCACCCCTCTGATTTAACCGCAACTCTTCCTGACAAAAATGCTGCCGCTTCTCTAAGGTGGAAAAATCCAAAAAGCCAAAATTCATCGGTTTTTTCAGCTTATAGGCATAATCCCCAGTCAGCAGCACATAAGAAATGTGAGTTTGAATTAGCTGAATTGGTTCTGTTACTGGATGGGGATAAAATCCAGGCTGCAACATTTGCTGAATTAAGACTGGAAGAGTCGCTTCTGTCATCTCTGTCCTCTGCGCTCTCTGCGCCTCTGCGGTTCAAATACAAAAAAACCAGGAGTTTTCCCCCTGGTATCATCAAAAATTATTACACAGTTTACCTAGCTTAAGAAGCTGCTTCAGTTTCAGTTTCAGTCCCAGCATCTTCAGCGCTAATTTGTGGTGGCAAAACGCTCACAACAAGTCGTTCCAATTCAGCTAGAGGTGTTACACCTTCAGGAAAAGGTATATCACTAATACTCAAACTGTCTCCAATTTGCAGGTTAGTGACATCGATTTCAATTACATCTGGGATGTTTTCTGGCGCACAACTTACTTGCAATTCGGTGATTACGGTGTCTAAGACACCACCCTCTTGTTTAACACCAACAGCAGTTCCCACAAAACGCAGGCGCACTTCTACCGTAGTATCGCCGTGACCAGCAACCGCGAAAAAGCTGAGGTGGTAGGGTGTACCTTTTGCTGGATGGATCTGAAGTTCCCGCAATAGAGCTTTGCCGCGCCAGGGTGCATCAGCAATGTTTAATTCAATTAAGGTATTGTTGACTGAAACTCTTTTGAGCAACCGTTCAACAGTTTTAGCCTCAATGGTCAAAGAAATGGACTCTGTACCCTTATGACCATACAAATTGGCAGGTATCAATCCAGAACGGCGCAAAGCTCTTGGCTTGCTGCCTTCTGGACGTTTTAGAGATTCGACTGTAATAGCCATAGAAGTTGTCCTTTGTCAGTTGTCAGTTGTCATTTGTCATTTGTCATTTGTCAGTTGTCAGTTGTCATTTGCTAATGACCAATGACTAATGACCAATGACTAATTTACGCACTTAGCAAGGTAGCAGGTGTGCCGTCAGCCTGCAATAAAGCGCGTTTGGGCCCGTGGATGGGGTCTTCTACGATTATTGTTTGATCGCGGCTTGCTCCTAGTGAGACGATCGCGATCGGGACTTCCATTAATTCAGCGAGGAATTTTAGATAGTCCAGTGCTTGCTGTGGCAAGTCTTCCAGGGTGCGGCATTCGGTTGTTGACACTTTCCACCCTGGTAAGGTTTTGTAGATGGGGCGACATCTAGCAAATTGACGAGAACTGGTGGGGAAGTGTTCGCTACGTTGACCATCGATGTCATAAGCTACACAAACTTGAATTTCCTCTAATTCATCGAGGACATCCAGTTTGGTGAGCGCCATACAATCCATGCCGTTAATCCGCACGGCATAGCGACCAATGACCGCATCAAACCAGCCACAGCGCCGTTTGCGTCCGGTGGTTGTGCCAAATTCTGCACCGCGATCGCACAACAATTCTCCTAACTCTCCATCCAATTCTGTGGGAAATGGCCCCTCTCCCACCCGCGTTGTGTAGGCTTTCGACACGCCAATTACCCGGTCAATCATTGTCGGCCCTACCCCTGTACCAACGCAAGCCCCCCCAGCAACAGGATTAGAAGAGGTGACATAAGGATAAGTTCCATGATCTAAGTCAAGGAGCGTACCTTGTGCGCCTTCAAACAAAATATTGCGCCGTCGCTGAATCGCATCGTATATCTTTAACGATGTATCAATAACGTAAGGGCGCAAACGTTCTGCATACCCTAAATACTGCTCAATAACCTCTTGTGGATCTAGAGGCGGCAAGTTGTAAAGCTTTTCTAAAATGACGTTTTTATAATTAATCGTCCACTCTAACTGCTCACGTAGCTCATCCGGGTTCATCAAGTCTAAAACTCGGATGCCTGTACGTTCAGATTTATCAGCATAAGTCGGCCCAATGCCCCGACCTGTTGTGCCGATCTTATGGCTTCCCCGTCGTTCTTCAGATGCCTGGTCAATCAACCGATGATAAGGCATCGTTACGTGGGCTGTCTCAGATATCAGCAGGTGGTCAGTGGAAATATTTAGTTCTTTTAGTTGGTCGAGTTCTGCAATCAAAATCTGTGGATCGATTACTGTTCCACAGCCGATAATGCAATCGGTATTTGGATACAAAATACCAGAGGGAATCAAGTGTAGTTTAAAGGTCTGACCTTTAACTACAATCGTGTGTCCAGCATTGACACCCCCTTGGTAACGTACCACAACATCTGCGGAACGACTGAGTAAGTCAGTTATTTTACCTTTTCCTTCATCGCCCCATTGGGCACCTATGACAATGACGTTAGCCAAGAGCTTATATTAAGAAGTAAAGTTTCCACAAACTATTATTATTAACATGTTGATTGAATCATGTCAAGCATATTGCAGAATAACTTTAGCTGTTTTCAATGATAGGAATTATGCAAAACTACGCACAGTAGGGGTAATTCATGAATTGCCCCTACGGAAAATCAAGGTTTGGGCTATTTTTGCGTAAGTCTTTACATAGCTAAGGGCAATACCCGGATTTCTCACGCATAGTGTAGGCAGAGGGAGAAGAGGAGTGTGGGGAGTGTGGGGAGTGTGGGGAGTGTGGGGAGTGTGGGGGGTAAGACTTCTTCCCCATCCTCCCACACCCCTTGGATTTCTCACTTGTGAGAAATCCAGAAATACCATGCGGGAAGCCGCTTTGCGCCTAGATGAATTGCTCCCTACCTACGGATTATTGGGGGTTAATTAAAATGTTAAACATAGAATAGAGACTTTGCATGGCAACATCTCTACAAATATTATGGCTAGGCAACTTATCCGATCCAAACTGCATTGGTAACATTACTGCTCAAAATGAATTTATATTAAAAACTAGCGGATTTATTTCTGAGTATTATGTATAAATCATCATCCCAAAAAATCCAGAGATTTACGACTATAACAGATTGTAATTTCTTACCTGTGTTATTAAAATCCTAAAATATTCTCATGTATTTGTTTTTAATGTTTAATTTTAACTGATGGAGGGCATCTGCGGCAGAAAGGGCATCGCATGATCAAAAAATGGTATAGAGTTCAAAAGCTAAAAGCAATATTCGTCTTAGCATTGTCAGTTGTATTTACCAATGCTGTAGTCTCTTATAACAATACTGTTAAGCTGATTCACAACCAGCAATGGGTGATATCCTCTTATAAAGTTATTACCCAAGTTGAAAGTATCCAATCTCTACTCAAAGATACTGAAACTGCACAACGTAATTATCTAATTACAGCAGATGCAGATGATCTAAAAACTTATGTTGCAGTTTATCAACAAACTAATCACAATATTCAGATTCTTAGTAAATTAACTGCCGACAACCATCAAAAACAGCAGTGGATTTCTTTGTTGGAGCCGAAAATTACCAGTAGGCTCAACATTCTGCAACAAGAGATTTATCTCAGACAAAACCAAGGATTTGAAGCAGTTCGGCAGCGAATATTATCTGATAAAGATAACCAAAGCAGCAAAGAAATTCAACAGCTGATTTACGACTCTTTAGAGGTAGAGCAAAAATTATTACAGCAGGGAATGCAGCAGTCGCAAGCAAGTTCCCAAAAGGCGATAGTCACATTTTTTATCGCTGCGATTGTGGATTTGGTGCTGGTGGCGCTGCTGTATGATTTGTTATGGCGTTATATCAGGCAACTTCAGCAGACGGAACTGGCCCTACGCCAAAGCGAAAACCGTTTACGAGCCGTGATAGATGCAGAACCAGAATGTATTAAGTTGATTGCTAGGGATGGCACCCTTTTAGAAATTAATGCCGAAGGATTGGCAATGATGGAAGTAGAAAGTCCTGATGTATTAATTGGTAAACCAATTGATGCCGTAATTGTGCCAGAGTATAGAGCAGCTTTTGCCGACTTGCATAAAAGTATCTGCCAAGGTAACAAGGGGACTTTGGAGTTTGAAATTATCGGATTTAAAGGTACTCGTCGCTACATGGAAACTTATGCTGTACCACTGCGTAACGAATCTGATGGTACATTCATTCATTTGGCACTGATGCGAGATATAACCCAGCAAAAACAGGCAGAACAGAAAATCCGTGAACAAGGATTGCTGCTGGATGTATCAACTGAGGGGATTTTGGTACGAAATATCCACAACCAAATATTGTTTTGGAATCAAGGTGCTGAACGTCTTTACGGCTGGAAGGCTGAGGAAGTTGTGGGTAAAAATGTTTTGCAACTTTTGTATAAAGATATTTCACTACAGCTAGAAGATGCTTACTTGAAGGTGATGAATACAGGTGAGTGGCGCGGTGAGTTGCATCAACTGACAAAGGAAGGTAAAGTAATTATCGTTGAAAGCCGGTGGATACTGATCCGAGATGATCATGGACAAACTAAGTCCATTTTGAGTGTGAACACCGAGATTACGCAGCAAAAACAACTGGAAGCTCAACTTCTGCGATCGCAACGTTTGGAGAGTATAGGTACTTTAGCTGGCGGTATTGTCCACGATCTCAACAATATACTATCCCCAATTTTAATGTCAGTTCAACTGTTGCAGAAGAAATTGCCCGATTCGCAGAGTCAGCAAATACTGCAAACTTTAGAAAATAATGTGAAACGCGGTGCTAATTTGCTCAAGCAAGTATTGTCTTTTGCACGGGGTATTGAAGGCAAACGGACAATTGTGCAAATTCAGCCTTTGATGGCAGAAATTGAGCAAATTATCGCTCAAACATTCCCCAAATCGATTATCTGTCAGGCAGATATCCCTAAAAACCTGTGGTACGTTCGTGGAGACATAACTCAAATACATCAGGTGCTGATAAATTTAGTAGTTAATGCCCGCGATGCTATGCCCAATGGCGGTAGATTGAGGATTGCAGCAGAAAATCTGGTGATTGGTGAACATTCTGCCCGGATCAATATTGATGCTAAAGTGGGTTCTTATGTTGCGATCGTGGTGACAGATACTGGAATGGGGATGTCGTTGGAAGTCCAGCAACGGATTTTTGAACCGTTTTTTACCACCAAAGAGATAGGCAAAGGTACAGGTTTAGGACTTTCAACGGCATTGGGTATCATTAAGAATCACGGTGGTTTTGTCAATGTTTACAGTCAAATAGGTAGAGGAACTCAATTTACAGTGTACTTGCCTGCCTCAACATTTAGAGACACATCTTTGCTATCTCCAGAATTGGAATCAGTTATAAAAGATGGCTAACTGATTCATTATTTAATTCAAGTTAATCACTTATTTTTCAGCTTAAAGTATTTCAACTAAATTAACTTTGTTTGGGTTAACTGCAAGTGAATTTAAATGTGAGAAAAATTAAAATACTGACTTTGGGATTAATTAGCTTGGCAATGGTTTTGTGGTTTAATTTGCATTCCTCAACACCTTCAATATCAACTGTTGCATCTTCACCACCAAAAACTATCCGCTACTTCGAGCGCACTTTGCCTCAAGGCATCGCTCACATTTTGTTGATTCCAGCTAATAGCAAATTTTTGGTAACTCCTGCAATATCACAAAAGGTAGCCACAGTAGAGGAATTTGCCCAAAAGCATCGAGCTGTAGCTATCTTGAACGCAGGCTTTTTTGACCCAGCCAACCAAAAAACTACATCTTATGTTGTCATACAAGGAAAAGTGGTAGCTGACCCCAAGGAAAACGATCGCCTGGTGAACAATCCCAACTTAAAATCTTACCTAGGTCAAATTTTCAATCGCACAGAATTTCGCCGCTACTCATGTGGACAGAATATTCGCTATGATATTGCGCTGCACAGTGCGTCACAGCCAGTCGGTTGTCAGTTAGTCGATGCCATAGGCGCAGGGCCAAGCCTATTACCAGAACTCACTTTAGAAAAAGAAGGTTTTGTAGATAATGCCAATAAACGAGATGCACTTGGCAGCAACCAACCCAACGCCAGAACTGCTGTAGGTATTACTCGTGATGGCAGTGTTGTTTTAGTTATGGTGGCTCAAAAACCCTCGGTTCGTGCTAATGGGATATCCTTACCAGCACTAGCTAATTTTATGAAAACTCTTGGTGCTGATAAAGCGATGAATTTGGATGGAGGGAGTTCGTCTTCGCTTTATTACAAAGGCAAAACCTTCTATGGGAAGGTTGATTTGGAGGGAAATTCTATCAAGCGTCCCGTGAAGTCAGTTTTGCTGGTTCAGTGAGTGGTAAATACCTTTGTAGTAAGGACTTTAGTCCTCAAATATTCAAGCACTAAAGTGCTTACTACAAACCTAGCAAAATTAATGCGATAGACCACTAGTTTTGAACATTAGGTAAGGGAACAAGTCTTTACTTTCATGTTACCGCCGATTGCGAAAACCCTGTCTTCCATTAACTTGGTCAAAGAGGACATCGTATTTATCAAAAAAGGCGATGCCAGTATTTACAAATGTAGGAAGTTCTGATTGTGGCGAAATACTTAAATTCCAGCGATTAAATCCGTCGCGGGTTCCTGGTGTCAAGCTGTAATCAAAAATGCCATTAATTGCTACTTTTACAGCATTCGCTGAACGTAATACTCCTGGTTTGAGCTTACCTGCTGTTGAAGCTGACTTGAATTCAGTCAAACCATTAATAGTTCCAGTATCAGTAATCATTTTGCCGTTACAAAGATTTTTAGCAGAACTTCCAGCAATAGTTAAACAAACTTTGTTCACTTGAGAGTCCCATCTATTACCAGGTACACCATTAATTTCGCTTTGTTTACTCCAAGGAGCCATTTTGAAACCTGCTTGATTACCAGCAGTTAAACCGAGAATTAGGCTGCCATTATTGTTATTACCACCATTTCCCGTAACAATAAATCCGTTACTCAAATTGCCTGGTAATTTTCTCAACGGATTATAGGGAAGTGACTTTTCAAAATAGTTGACACCGATAATACCGGAAAATGGCACACCATTCTTTGCTGAACAATTAGGCTTTTGGGCAGTACATTGGCGACTGGTAACAATCTGTACCGGAACGGGTTCTGCGGCAGGAAGCAAACCAAAGCGGATGTTAGTATAAACTAATTCTCCATCAAGGATAGTCCCATCACTTAATACCTCCTTGATATTTTGTCCCGTTCTGCGGATAGGAGCATTACCTAAAAACTCTTTGGGAACTCGCAACCCTGCTGAACCTGTATCTAATAAGATACGTCTTGGTTGACCATTTGCGATCGCCATTTCCAAAAAATAGCCGCGAACACGTTGACCCAAGGAAGGTTTTGTGTACAAAGGTAAGCTTATGGTATCAAAAGTTGGCTGGCGGGGTGTATTTTGAGAGATATCGCGTAACGCTGGATTTGGGAAAAGAGCCGCAAATGCTGACTGGCGTTGCGCTGCTGGTTCAGGCGCAATATCCCAAAGGCTTTCGTAGTAGAAAAACCCAATACCTAAACCCCGTTGTTGCGCTGCTTCTACTTGGGGTTGGATTTGTGACATGGAAACTTGGCGATTTCGTAACCCCGCTAAAATACCGATACCTGTTGGGATAATTTTTTGGGTTTCCAAAATGTCTGGGCGGGTAATTTGACTGATAAAACTTGCCAAATCATTACGGTACACCTGCATAACTAACTCATCGACAATACCCAAGCGTACCCAGTTGAGCCAGTCTTGCAGTTGCACTTTATAGGCGTATTCCGAATCAACAGGAGAAACTGAGAAGATAGCGTTCGGTTTTTGAGCTTTCACGGTTTGGTAGAGGTTTACCATGAATGCAGTGATTTTATCTGCCCGCCATCTTTTCCATGCTTGGGCTTGGGGATTAGGTGGAGGAGGATTACCGGTTTCTTGAGTATATAGACTAATTGTGTATTTATCGTAACCAAAATCCACAGGTAAACTCGTATGGTCGTCAAATTGAACGCCATCAGCATTGTATTGAGTAATGACTTCCATCACGAGTTCGGTGAGCAACTTTTGCACTTCGGGGTGAAACGGATTCAACCACGCTACTTCACCCGCAGCACTAATTGAAGTTTGAGTCCCATCCCGCTTTTGTGTCAACCAATCTGGATGCTGGGATGCAAGTTCTGAAGTTAAGGGAACCATGAAACCAAATTCAAACCAAGGTATTGCTAGTAGTCCTTCTCTGCGGGCTTGGCTGATAATGTCTGCAATCACATCTTGTCCATCTGTTCCCTTGAAGAAGAAGGGAATACCCATTTTTTGCATGATGGCACTGGGGTAATGTGTATAGCCATCGTTCCACACTACTGGATAAACAGTGTTAAAGTTTAACTTTCGTAGTTGGCTCATGGCTGCTTGCACCTTGGAGCGATTTCGGAAAACGCTAAAATCGTTACCACTGAGCCACACCCCCCGAATTTCTTGACGAGGTTGAGGAGGCAGTTGGGCAATAGCAGGGGCAAAGCTGTTGAGTAAGAATACAGCAACGAATGATATCAAAAATAATAATGGCAGCAGACGCTTCCTGAAAAGCCACCAACCTTGATGAATAAAAGGCGATGTCTGGCGACTAGCCGCAGCTCTATCAGGCGCTTTACGTAACTTGCTGCGGCATAAAAGTAAGCATCTACGCACGAGGTTTAATAGTAAGTTGGTTAGAGTCGCATTAATTTCTATGCTTTTTTCCCAAAACTGAGTTGTCATTACTTCTGGCTGGTTACTAATTGCTTAAATTTCATTCCATATAAATGTTAAATTGCTACACCAGGAAAACTGATACAGTAATTTAGCTGCAAGACGCTTGACGCAGTTATAGAGTTAGTAGTGCCAAGAATGGTTGTGCCGAACATTCAATGCTGATTTTTGGGGATAAACCTTCTCTAACTCCTCTCTCAGATGTTCAGGGTGATAACCGTGGTCTTTTAAGGCACTTCCAGTAGATAAAACATCCCATCCCTGCGTTTGGGTGGGGGCGCAAGACCTTTCGCCCCGACAAATATAGAAATAATTGTGGATAATCTATTTTTTGGAAGTTCCTACCCTGGGAATACCAAAGACCGAGATGAGAACTCGGAATGTTGCATGAGAGTCTATAACTTGTGTGTACAGATTATCTGCTTGCAAGAAAAAGTAACGTGGATACATTTTCTATACACAGTCATACTACTTTGAAAAAGTTTGCTACAAGTAGTGTTATTTATGATTGTCATAATTAAAACAATTGACTCTCAACTATCAATGGTGAACTCTACCCTCGTCGTCACACTCTATATCAACCCTATGACAGGGAATGATACCAATACTGGTTCACGGTTGAGTCCGTTTAAAAGCCTCAGCCGTGCCTTAAAAATAACCAAAATCCCGACGATAATTCATCTTGAGCCGGGGACTTACAGCGCTGCTAATGGTGAGGTGTTCCCACTGATTATCCCTGAAGAGACAACAGTGATGGGCAACGAAGCAAACAAAGGTGCAGGGATTGTAATTTCCGGGAGTGGTGAGTATGAAAGTCCCAGCTTTGGTATACAAAATATTACGCTGCTCTTGCTAGATGATGCCAGTCTTTTAGGTGTGACTGTCACTAATCCCTCAGCTAAAGGTACTGGTATCTGGATTGAATCGGCTGCACCTACTTTAGCGAATAATACTTTAAGGGACTGTGGGCGAGAAGGTGTGTTTACCACTGGCACTGCCAAACCCCAAATTTTAGATAACATATTTGTGCAAAATACTGCTAGCGGGTTGGTGATAGCAGGTCATAGCCAGGGAAAAGTACTGCGGAATTTATTTGAAAGAAACCCTTTAGGTATAGCAATTAGTGACTTTGCTACTCCGACGATCGCAAATAACAAATTATCAGAAAATCGTACCGCGATCGCACTTTCTCGCAACGCCCAACCTGTGCTGCGTCAAAATCTCATTACTAAAAATACCCAAGGTGGTCTGTTAGTCAATGGCAATGCAATTCCTGATTTAGGCAATATCCAAGATTCTGCTGATAATATTTTTCGTGATAATAGTGAATTTGATTTGTATAATGCTACTAAACAAAAGCTAATTTCCGTAGGTAATGATTTGAATCCTTCTCTAATCAAGGGATTGGCAGAATTAATCCCAGCCAATCTAGTAGCGGTTAGCACAAATATCTCTGAGGCTCCAGCACCATCTCAAAAACTCCCCGCGCCTGTTCAACTAGATGCACATTGGGCAGAACCATTTATCCAAGCATTAGTAAGCATGGATTTAACTCATCGTTTTGCCGATGGCAGCTACCAGCCAGATAAACCCATGACTCGCGCCCAGTACGCATCTCTGGTAGCGATCGCCTTTAACCCATTTCCCAAAATCTCAGCACCGGATTTTACGGATGTACCCAAGGATTTTTGGGCTTATAGCGCTATCCAAGTGGCGGCTAGTGGTGGCTTTGTTGGCGGATTTAGCGATCGCACTTTTCGCCCCAATCAACACGTCCAACGGCTACAGGTGATTGTCTCCCTAGTAAACGGACTGGGACTAGCAGCTGTTGATAGCGATATTTTAGAAGTATATAGTGATCGACATACCATTCCCGACTACGCCCGAAAAGCCGTAGCCACTGCTACACAACAAAAAATCATCGTTAATTACCCAGATCCCCAACTACTTGCACCTTTACGTCTAGCAACACGTGCCGAAGTTGCAGCAATGGTTTATCAGGCATTAGTTGCCATTGGGCGAACATCTGCGATTAAATCATTCTATGTAGGGTTGCATTCTAGAAGTTGACAAGTAGAATAGGAAACACTGCTTATCTGCTTTGTACTCTTGGAAAAAAACCATGTAGTTAAAAGCACGCTAGGCTAATATGCGATGGGTGAAGAATCTTAAGACCTATTGCCGAAAGCTAATAGCCCCATGTTAACAACACTTCCAGATACTTCTGCCAACTTGGCGATCGCTTTATTAATTAATTATAGTTTTGATCTCAGTGGCTATAGTGCCAATGAGCTAGTAGAGCGTTGGCAAACGCAATACCCACTGAATTGGCTACACCTGGCAGTAATTGAGGCACTATATCAAGGCCGTTATAAAGCAGTTTCGGTGCAGCAAATTTTAGTATTTTGGCAGCGCCGGGATCAAGCTACATATCATTTCAATATGGAATTTGAACGGATGATTTGTAGCAAATTTCCCCAAAGTTTAACCTCATCGCCTGCTCCAAGCCTACCGCTAGCCAAGAAAAACCCCATTGTAGAGAGAGTCACGAGTCCTCAATTACCACCTGCGAAGATTCGTAATGGCTATCAAAAAAGCAATACTGCAACTCTACAACTGAAAAGTTACGAACAAAAGACATCTTTAGATGAAGAAGTCAAGGAGGAAGCTAGGGACAATAAAACTGTTCTCAAATCTCCCCTTTCGGGAAAATTTGCTTCTTCGGCAACCCTTCAGCTATCCTCTGCTGTTAGCCAAAGGCAAACTTTACAAGAAAGTTCACCGCCTCCCCCATCACCAAGCCATTCTCAACGACAGCCAAAACTGCTGCCACCTGCTGCTATTCATGCCCCGATTGGGCAATTTACCCCAGAAAAAAGCGATCGCTCTGATTCTTTTACATCCAAACTCAAAGCGATGTCTAGCGAACCAAATCCGCCAGATGGGGGAGTAGGGGAGCAGGGGGAGCAGGGGAAGTATTAATGACAAATGACAAATGACTAATGACTAATGACTAATGACAAATAACTTTTTATTCTGCAACTAACTGCTTAAAGCGCTCATCATCGGCAATATCATCAAAATCTAGGTCAGTTGCTGCGTCTTCTTTATACCTGGGATCAAGTTCAATTGCTTGTTTCAGAGTTTCCAGAGATAGTTCAACTTCTCTTTGCAGTGCGTAACAGGCTGCTTTGTTGTAATAGGCACTCGCATAATCTGGCTTAATTTCTAAAGTTTTGTTAAAACTAGCGATCGCTTCATCATCGCGTCCCAATCTTACCAAGGTATAACCGCGTTTATCCCAGATTTTGGGAGAATTAGGTTGGAATTCTAGCGCTTTATCAAAAGACACTATTGCCTCTTCGTATTTTTCCAATGCTACGAGAGAAAGACCGCAATTTAACCAAGCGACTGCATCATCAGGCTTGATTTGTGTAGCTTTCTCGAATGAAGCAAAGGCTTGCTGATGCTGTTGTAATTTCCCAAAAGCAACGCCGCGATCGCACCAAGCTTGATGGTAATCTGGTTGAATCTGGATAGCTCGATCATAGGATGCGATCGCATCTTTATAGCGTTTCAGCCTTCCGAGAGTTAGACCTCGTTTTAACCAAGCCACAGGTTCATCAGGTTGAATTTTAACCGCTTGGTTGTAAGCTGCGATCGCATCTTCATAGCGCTTTTGAGAAAACAGCTCATCTCCCTCTTTTACATACTCCTCAGCAGTCAATTCTGGTTGTTGTGGCTGTTCCTCTATTTCTTTTTCTTCCTTAACTTCATAATTCACCGCCTCTAAGATAGATTCAGGTGTAATTTCAGTTAGTTCTTGAAGAATAAGATCCTTTCTTTCTTCGGCATCCAATTGTAACTCAGAGAGTTGAGAGACAAACTCAGTTTCTAATCTTTCTAACTTCTCCAAAATGAGAATTTTTTGTTGTTGAGCATTCCATTGTAATTCTGAAAATTGTGAACTAAATTCAGAACCAGCTTTTTCTAAATTCTCAATAATTAACTCTTTGCGCTTTTGAGCATCTAATTGTAATTCCGATAGTTGTTCAGCAAACTCTAACTGTAATACTGCTAAACTCTCAACAATTTTATTTTTTTGCTCTTGAGCATCCGCCTGTAGTTCTGATAACTGAGATTTCAATTCATTATCTAACTTTCCTAAACTCTCAAATGCAATCTCTTTTCTGTGGTGAGCATCTACCTGTAATTCTGATAATTGATCGGCAAATTCTGATTGCAATTTAGCCAAACTTTCAAAAACTATATTTTTTTGGTTTTGAGCATCAGACTGCCATCCAGATAGTTGAGATATGAACTCAGACTTTGATCCTTCAAGATCAGCCAATGCTAACTCTTGCTGTTGTTGTACACCTAACTTTAAATTAGACAATTCTTGTGACATAACGGATGCTAAACTTCCTAGATTTTCCAGCGCTACATCTCTTTGTTGTTGAGCATCAACCTCTAATTTAGATACAACAGAAGAAAAATTAGACTCTAAAATTTCTATATTTTCTTGAGATTTCTTAAGTTGAGTTTCTAATCTACTTAATACCTGTGATTTAGCTAAATCTAGTTCCGATGTCAGGGTAGATAAATTTTCTTGCTCGCTTTTAATTTTTTGTTGTAAACTAACCGTTTCTTGTTCTAGTTCATAATTTATTTTTTTAGCATCTTGAATAACATTTTCAGCCTCTTGTTTAACGGTGGATAGCTGATTTTGTAATTTTTCCATTCCCTGTAATTGTTGCATCGCTCTATCAACAATTTCACGGATTACCACCCGTCGCAGTAGCCAAAATAAAGCAATGATTGCGACTGGAAATAGGCTTAATATAACTAGCCAGACATTGAGTAAAATAGTTGTACGACTAAAAGCGCTATTAAAATCAGATTGGACTTGCTGTTGAATTCGCTTTTCTGCTCGTAGCCGTGTTAATTCTTCCCGTTCCTGATTCGACAATACCGAAGTCTGGGTTAGTACTGGGGAAGGTGATGGTGCAGATTGCCCATTGGCAATTCCAACGGATAATAGTAAGGGTAAAAAGACAATAGTACTTTTTACAATTAAAGCGAA
The DNA here is from genome assembly GCF_043099725.1 of Nostoc sp. C110. Classification (GTDB taxonomy): domain Bacteria; phylum Cyanobacteriota; class Cyanobacteriia; order Cyanobacteriales; family Nostocaceae; genus Nostoc; species Nostoc muscorum_A. The sequence goes on from NZ_CP171148.1 coordinate 4,258,051, forward strand.
AACAGCTTGATTTTTGCTCTTCATAACAACCATTTTCAGTCTGTTGGTCAGTTTTTGAAGCGGCGTGCCTCTTTCCAATCTATAACAGAATTAAGTAGTGAAATGTTGTAGAGATACTGGGAAATTCTGAATAATCCTTAACTAATCTATTCCCTCGTCTCTTCGTGTACGTAAAACTTTAGTGCTGGGGTGCAGTCAAGTTTTTAACATTATTTTTTGTTAAGTACTATTATAACATTACTAAGGTCAAACTACTGCCAAAGACGACGAAAACTAAAGCAGCACAAATAATAATTTATTAACCTATGGAAGACAGATTGCAGTAGTATCAAGGCTTTTTTAGACCATATACCGAAATACCTTCGGATGTGGCTACAGATGCTAGGGTGTTGAAACTGGAATTTGCACCTATAGGTGAAGTGTCAGGTGTGCGTACTTCGCACTAACATTAGATTATCTAAGATAAACAGATTACTTGTTCTAAAATTTACTTAACAAAGGTGGTAGAAAATGGGTAGGCTAAATCCTTATACACTGCAATTGCAGATTACCCGAATGTTTGAGCAAGGGCAATCATTTTTTGCCACAACCAAGGTACAAGAATGGTTGAAAGAACGCAAACATAATCCAGAAGATTATGACATTCTTTTTCATAAAAAACCCGCACCTCCAGGTTCAAAAGAAGTGATGGTAGTGGAAATTGAATTACGCCGCAAAGATGGACAACCTGTAGATCCTTGGTTACAGGAACAAGCAAATCTTCATGCCTAATTTTATCAACTAGCATTTAATTGATATTACCTTAACAGAATTTACTAAAAGAAAGCGTTCCGCAATCGGGAACGCTTTTTGCTATTTTTGTATTTATAAATTATTTATAAAAAGAAATTAACCGCAGAGGCGCAGAGAACGCAGAGAGAATAATTGGACATTTTGACGACTCATTCGTTTAGGATTGCTATATATAGGCAAATTCTACTTCTGATTCTGCACTTTTTCTATTTCTGTGGTAAGTTACGGGAAGTCGCTAGGTATGTATATTAATCAAAATCACCCCATCGGATGAATCAAATGGGTGAGGTACAAGAAACATAAATTATCGTACCTTAAGACTATAAATAGTTGCTTATTGCAATAATTTATAGCCTCAGATTTTAGGAAGTAGATAATGACTGTAAACCAAATTATTGGAGATTCACCAAATCAGATTTATGCCAACTTTGGTAAACGTTTCTTTGCCTGGATGATGGCTCAAAGTAGCAGCACGTATGATAATATCGTCGGCGAGCGCAAACGTTCTCTTTTTGCAAATCTCCAAGGTAAAGTGTTAGAAATCGGCCCAGGAACAGGCCCTAACCTACCCTACTACCCTAAAGATATCCACTGGATAGGAATCGAGCCAAACCCTCACATGCACTCCTATCTTCAAAAACAAGCTAAAAAACTAGGCTTAAATATCGACCTCAGAATTGGTAATGCTGAATGGTTAGATGCTGAAGATAACAGCATAGATACTGTTGTTAGTACCTTAGTTTTGTGTTCAGTGCCGAATATAGATTATACATTACAGGCAATTTTAAGAGTACTCAAACCAGGTGGACGCTTCTTATTTATTGAACACGTTGCTGCACCTAAAGGAACTGTATTGCGACAAGTACAAAGCGCAATTCGTCCGATTTGGCAAGTGATAGGTGATGGTTGCCATCCAGATAGAGAAACTTTGATTGCTTTAGAAAATGCTGGTTTTGCTAGTATTAATTATGAGCGATTTGATGCACAATTGCCGATTGTCAGTCCTCATATTATTGGCGTAGCAACAAAGTGAAATAACTTTTAGAGGTTGCTGGATAAAAATATGAATATCTTACGCAGATGAGCGAGTGTGTGAAACTAATTTATATCTTCGCCCAGCAATGCCTCTTTTATAGAAAATCTTTCATTTAGGGATAGATATTAATTATTTGTGCGATTGCCCATATCAAAAACATTAAATTCAATTCCATCTAACTTCAACCTCAAAGCTTCTAATAATAGGTTTATCCTTTCTTTAATAAAAATGCTTGGGGCATTTTCAGGAAGTGCATGGACTCTTGACTACTGATATTTAATTAAGTGGCAACTCAGATTTTAGAAAATCTCTGCAACTTTTCTTCCATACCAACGTTGCCCTGTAAGCCTCCTGTGTGTACCAGCAGCAACGAATCGCCTTTACTAAAAAATCCCTGCTTTAGTAAATCCATCACACCGTAAAACATTTTGGCGGTATATACGTAATCAAGGGGTATGCCATGTTCCTCCCTGAACTGTTGGCTAAACAGTAGCAACTCGTCATTCACCTTTGCATAGCCGCCAAAGTGGTAATCACATACCAATTCCCAGGAAGCGGGAGAGTTAGATAGTGTGGGTAAATCAGAGGCGAGGTAATTTGTCAGCAGACTTTCAATTTCTTGTGCAAGAAATGAGCCATTTTTCAGAACGGGAAAAGCGATCGCTCTTTGTCCTTGATGCAATGAAAGGGCAATACCAGTCAGTGTGGTAGCTGTACCGCAGGCTACGCATATATGATCAAATGCGTAGACGGCATCATAAATGATCTCCATACAGCCGCGCACACCATTTAAATTACTCCCACCTTCGGGAATGATAAACACTTCACCGAAGCGTTGTTGCAGATATTCCTCTATCACTGGTGTGTTGCGCTGTCGATACATTTCGCGGTTCATGTACACAAGCTGCATACCCTGTTGTACAGCAAAACTCAGTGTCGGGTTTAGTGGTAGTCTCTCCTCCCCACGAATTATGCCGATGGTACGAAAACCGAAAAGATTACCAGCAGCCGCAGTTGCATAGATGTGATTGGAATAAGCGCCGCCAAAAGTAAGCAGCGTTGTGAAATTTTTCTCCTTGGCTTCCAAAAGATTGTATTTCAGCTTGAACCACTTATTGCCGTTAACCCACGGGTGCATGAGATCCAGGCGTAGTACATACAGATCAACACCAGCGCGATGGATGATTTCGCTGTTGATTTGTTGTATGGGAGGAGGAAAAAATATTAACGACATGCCAAACCATCTTAACTGATTATTTACATTTTCTCACATTCATTATTGATGATAAACATTGAGAAATTTCAATGGTAAATCAATCTAAATAATGAATAAAACTTTCTGATGATTAGCTTTAGAAATTGGCATTTTACTAATTGAGTATTTCAGGTAAATATAAGAGACATAACGCTCGCTTCAGATAACAATCTTTTTGGAGAAAACAAATGGTTGCACTCATACAGCCCACTCAAGTTACTCCCAACCCAGGACGTTTGACAGTAGAAACTGTCGAAATTGCTCCTCAAACAACTGCTATTCGTTGTCTAGACTGGGATAGAGAACGTTTTGATGTCGAGTTTGGTCTACGGAATGGTACGACTTATAATTCTTTTTTAATTCAGGGAGAAAAAGTTGCCTTAGTTGATACATCTCACCGCAAGTTTGAGCAATTATATCTTGAGATACTGGTGGGATTAATTGATCCGACTAAAATAGATTATTTGATTATTAGCCATACAGAACCAGACCACAGTGGCTTAGTAAAAAATATTTTGCAATTAGCTCCATCAATTACTGTTGTTGGTGCTAAGGTAGCTATTCAATTTTTAGAAAATATGGTTCACCAGCCCTTTAATTCAAGGCAGGTGAAAAGTGGAGAGCGATTAGATTTAGGCAACGGACACGAATTAGAATTTATCTCTGCACCTAACTTACACTGGCCTGACACAATCTTTACTTATGACCACAAAACTAGCACTCTCTACACCTGTGATGTGTTTGGGATGCACTACTGTGATGATCACACTTATGATGAAAATATCACCTTACTTGAGGAAGATTTTCAATATTATTATGATTGTCTTATGGGTCCCAATGCTCGATCTGTTTTGGCAGCTTTAAAGCGGATTGAAAAGTTAGAAATAGGAACAGTTGCTACGGGACATGGACCTTTATTACAACACTATATTCCAGAATGGCTCGGACGTTATCAAAACTGGAGTTTAGAACAAGCAAAAACAGAGACTTTAGTGGCTCTATTTTATGTTGAAGATTACGGGCATAGTGAGCAGTTAGTCCGTACCATAGCTCATGGATGTGCGAAAACAGGCGTAGCAGTGGAATTATTTCCTCTCAATAGTTCTGAACCTCAAGAAGTTAGAGAATTAGTTGCACAATCTTCTGGTTTAGTAATTGCAATGCCACCCCAATCTTCGGTGATAGCTCAAGCCTCTTTAAGCACTATTTTAGCTGCTGTTCACAAAAAGCAGTCAATTGGTTTATTAGAGTCGGGAGGTGGAGAAGATGAACCTATTTATCCTTTACGCAATAAGTTTCAAGAACTAGGATTAACTGAAGCCTTTCCACCTATTTTAGTTAAGGAAATTCCTACCCAAGCAACGGAACAGCTTTGTGATGAAGCTGGGACAGACTTGGGTCAATGGTTGAATCGCGATCGCACCATTAAACAAATCAAATCTATCAATACTGAGCTAGAGAAGGCTTTAGGGCGGATTACCACAGGATTATATATTATCACCGCCAAAAAAGGAGAAATTCAGAGTGCAATGTTGGCTTCTTGGGTGACACAAGCGAGTCTTGAGCCTTTAGGAGTTGCGATCGCAGTATCCAAAGATCGGGCAATTGAATCTTTGATGCACGTTGGCGATCGCTTCGTTCTAAACGTTTTAGAAGAAGGCAAATATCAAGGATTAATGAAACATTTTCTCAAGCGTTTCGCTCCTGGTGCAGACCGATTTGCTGGAGTGAAGACATATCCAGCGAACAATGGATCGCCCGTTTTAGCTGAAGCCCTGGCTTACATGGAATGTGAAATCACTAGCCGCATGGATTGTGGAGATCATTGGGTAATTTATAGCACAGTCCAAACTGGAAGAGTTTCCAAGTTAGATGCACTTACCGCCGCGCATCACCGCAAAATTGGCAATCATTACTAATTTGTCATTGGTCATTGGTCATTGGTCATTTGTCATTTGTCATTGGTCATTAGTTATTTCTTATTCTCCCCTTGCTTCCCCTGCCCCCCTGCTCCCCTTGCCTCCCCTGCTCCTCTGCTCCCCTGCCCCCTACCCCACACAGACGCGATGAATCGCGTCTCTACAACTCCTAAAAAATTATGTATAAATCTGCTGAAAATACTCCGATTACGATGTACGAAATCAACCGTGGGCGCGTTGTGCGAACCTTGGAATTTATCCAAGATGTGATTGTGATTTGTTTGTGTATCGGTTTATTTAGCTTCATGGTGCTTCAGGTGAGAGATATGTTTCTCTCCTTACTTCCACCTCTAGATTTTCATGCTGTTACTGCCGATATTCTCTTTTTGCTCATATTAGTTGAGCTATTCAGATTGTTGATTATTTACTTGCAAGAACATCGAGTATCTATTGGGGTAGCTGTTGAAGTTTCCATCGTTTCCGCTTTGCGAGAAGTCATTGTTAAAGGTGTTCTAGAAACAAGTTGGAGTCAAGTTTTAGCAACTTGTGCCTTTTTATTAGTGCTGGGAGTACTACTATTTCTCCGAGTTTGGCTACCCCCTACTTTTGAAGGTATTGATCCCGAACAAGAGGTATCCAAACGCTATAGAAGCAGAGCCAAGTCTGAATTAATACAAAACAATGGTCATTAAAAATCGGGAGTGGAGAGTTAGGAGTTAGGAATTGGGGAGATAAGGGAGACAAGGATAATAACCAATTCCCAATTCCCCATACTTCGACTGCGCTCAGTACAAGTTCCCAATTTCCAATTCCCCATTCCCAATTCCCAATTCCCAATTATTAAAAGAGGTTATTATGTCTGTTGCAACATTAACGTCCAACCATAGCAGAGATGTCCAAGTTGCTGAAATTGGTAAAAATACTCTGATTCTGCGATCGCGGACTTGGGACAGACTAAAATTTGAGGTGGAGTATTCCCGTCAACGGGGAACTACAGCAAATTCTTATCTGATTCAAGCTGATAAAAATGCTTTAATTGACCCTCCCGGCGAATCTTTTACCGAAATTTACCTTGAGCAACTTGCACAACAACTAGACTTCATTACCCTAGATTACATTGTTCTCAGTCATGTCAACCCAAACCGCAGAGCAACCTTACAAGTATTGCTCTCTCTAGTTCCTCAAGCTACTCTAATTTGTTCTCGCCCCGCCGCCAATGCTCTCAAAACTGCCTTCCCCGAATTTGAGTCACCTATTCAAGCGATGCGATCGGGAGATACTCTAGATTTAGGACAAGGACATCTTCTATCATTTGTCACCGTACCAACTCCTCGGTGGGCGGATGGACTTTGTACCTACGATTCCGCTACAAAAATACTCTACACAGACAAACTTTTCGGCGCTCATATTTGCGAAGATACTTTGTTTGATGAAGATTGGAAGGGATTAGACGCGGAACGTCGTTACTATTTCGAATGTCTTCATGCGCCCCAAGCAAAACAAGTCGAAGTAGCCTTAGATAAAATATCGCTTTTGGGAGCCAGATGTTATGCCCCAGCACACGGGCCAGTTGTGCGTTATAGCTTGAGTCGTTTTACTTATGATTACCGTCAATGGTGTCAAGGACAAAAATCTCAAGAATTGAGTGTCGCTTTGCTTTATGCTTCTGCTTATGGAAATACAGCAATTATGGCGAATGCGATCGCTCAAGGTTTGATTCAAAATGGAGTTAATGTAGAATCAATCAACTGTGAACTAGCCGATTCTGCCGAGATTAACCGCATTGTAGAAACTTGCGATGGCTTGATTATCGGCTCACCCACTTTAGGCGGCCATGCACCGACTCAAATTCAAACAGCTTTAGGAATAGTTCTCTCGGTGGCGGCTAAAACTAAGTTAGCTGGGGTGTTTGGTTCCTACGGTTGGAGTGGAGAGGCAATAGATTTAATCGAAAGTAAGCTCAAAGATGCAAATTATCAACTAGGGTTTGAAACAATTCGGGTGCGTTTTAGCCCTACTTCTGAAGTTCTTCAGCAGTGTCAAGAAGCAGGTGCTTCCTTTGCCCAAAACTTGAAGAAAACTAAAAAACTTCGTAGTTCCCGCCAGATTGTGACAGAAACCCATGTAGATCGTACCGAACAAGCGGTGGGGCGGATTATTGGTTCTCTGTGTGTTGTGACAACTCGTGATGAAGAAACTCACAAAGGGGTTTTAACTTCTTGGGTATCGCAGGCAACTTTTAACCCGCCAGGGATTATGATTGCGATCGCTAACGAGCAGAATGCAGATTTAATGCATCATCCTGGTGATAAATTTGTGCTGAATATCCTCAAAGAAGGAAGAAATGTGCGACGCTATTTTTCTCGTCATAGCACTTTAGGCGATAATCCTTTTGCAAATCTTTCCACAAAAACTGCTGATAATGGTTGTTTGATTTTGAATGAGGCATTAGCCTATTTAGAATGTACGGTGCAAAATCAGCTTGAATGTGGCGATAGATGGTTAATTTATGCCGTTATTAATCACGGTGAAGTGTTGGAAAATGATGGTATCACTGCTTTGGAGCATCGGAAATCTGGCAGCTATTATTAACAGTTACCAGTAAGGGATTTCCAAAAAATAAATTATCTAAAATAATTTGTGCATTGGTAAGGTAGCACAGCTGTCATTGGTGTCAACTTAAGCCTGGGCGAATGGAATTCGCGGCTACACAAACAAAGTCCGCCTGCGCGGACTAAGAGAAAATTAATATTTTTAACCCACGAAGGTGGGTTTTGTTTGTGTAGACGCGGTTTCTAACCGCCCTTCTAACTCGTCAATTATTCCTTGCTGTTCCGATTCCAAAATCAGGATACAGGCAATTAACCACACCAAACCTGCGGCATAGCCAGCTGTCACATCAGTCAGCCAATGTACTCCCAGGTAAAGCCGACTAAAACCGATCGCAGCAATCAAGAAAACAGTCAAGCCATAAATCCAAAAGCGCCATTCAGGAAACTGCTTTGCCAGAATATAGCCAGTAAAACCGTAAATCACTATTGAAACCATTGCATGGCCGCTAGGAAAACTGTGTTGGCCGACATTAATAATATGCTTCCACAGTGCTGGACGGGCTCTACCAAAAAATATTTTCATTAAACAATTTAGCAAGATTGCACCGACTCCAGCAATACCCAAGATAGTTGCTTGCCTGCGACGATTAGAATATAACGGACTAATCGTCAGTCCCAAAGAAGATATCAGCATTACTAGGGGATCGCCTAGAAAAGTGATACCAAGCATGATGCGATCGCGCAGTGGTGTATGCAGCTTCTGGATCAAGAGCAAAATGGCCTCGTCAAGATTATATGCGTACAACAGTGCAGTGCCACATACAAGGGCACAAACAACTGGAATAAGTTGACTGGCTGTTTGGTTTAATTGTCGCTGCATAGATATTTGAGACAGTACGGCTGAATCAAATATGTTTCGATTATTACGTCCGACGAAACCAATATTTTCTTCAGTGCCAAAGGAATGCAAGTTACTAGTTCCAAGTGATTTACTGACTTTTTTCCGATAATCTAAGACAATTTCTTGGATGAGCGATGCGATCGTATTTAAGCTTTTATCTGGATGAAAAATAACAAGCAAATTCCCTGTGTAACTATTAGCACGAACTTGCGAGATTATTTTATCCTCTAATAATCTCGATTCAAGATATCTTTTGAGAGCTTCCGAATGATAAAGCCCATTTACTTTATATCTAGCTCTTCCCTTAACAGCAGTATGTATTGCTTGAACCCAATGGGTTTGATTAAGAAGTTTTTGACAACGAGGAATACCCATTTGTTATTGATAATAAAATGCTTGAATTGAAGGCTAGGCAAAAAATATTTTCATGAGTTATGGAAAATCCCGATTTTTTACAGCTAATTACTCTTAACCAGGAATCATTTTAATAGCTACTATATTAGCAACTACATAAGATTTGGTTCGCTGGCAGATTTCAGTTTCAAAGGCTGGTAATTCCCTTCGCCATTGCCTTGTAATCGCCATCGCTTGTTAGGCAAGATAAACATGATGGCAGATTTTAACCTCTTAATTATGCTTCTTGAGGTAGAAAGCATTCGTTCCCAAATATCTGCTCTAAACCTTCGATATACAAGAACATTACGTGCTTGATTAATCTTGCGCGTATTATCAATTAAGTTGATTAGAGCATCAAAGATAGCCCCTACGATTGATTTTGCCATTACCTCTTTTGGCAGAACCACATCTTGAGCAGTTTGAATCAGATTAACCAGATGCTCGCACATTCGATTATCTGAAATTGTACCTACTTTATAATTGATGACAATGGATGCAGCTTTTGGGTTAGCACGGACATTTATAACTCTAGGATCGGATTCCATCGCTAATTTAAGTTGATTAGCATACTCAGTATCTCTGCCTAACAGAGGAATACGAAAACGAATCCGTCCAGGAATTGTATGGACTATGCTATAGAATATGTTTTTGGATGACGCTGCTTTCTTAGCTGCGCTTTTAGTTGCCTTTTTTGATGGTAAACGCAGGTTACTACTAGCAGTTTTGCCAGAGTTAGACCGTTTTATAGTAGTCATCGTACTATTTTTAATTTCAAAAAATAAAAAACGCAACCAGGCTGATAAACTTATCCATTGATGTTTCAAGAGAGCGCTTTATTGAACTGCATTAACTTTACTCTAGTTATACCTATTTTTCCGGTTGAAAAAATCTATCTCAGTAGTGAATCTAGTTCTTGTTGCTATCAAGTTGATTAAGTTTCTTTAATACTGTGTTTATTTTAATTTACAAGAATTTAACCGGATTTAACCACATTTTATTGACATATAAGGAGTTTCATGTCTTAAGGTTGAGTCACTATACTCTCAAGTAGTAACATCAAGGCTATGTATGAATTTACTGGATGACAGTATTACCCTGATTTCATGTAAGCCTTACTTATTTATTTTATCAAAACAGAATTTAGGAGTCAGGAATCAAAATTTAGAATGAATTTTGACCGAAAAAGCGGATAGTACAGCGTCTTGTAGAGAGCGTCTTGATTATGACTTTTAAATTCTTCTTCAATTAGTTTCTAGGTATGTGTTTATGCAGCAAGGGTTAATGTTACTAATTCAACTGGTACTAGAGTTTGCACCTGTTGTTGCAGAGCTAGTCCAAAATAGAAATAAATCTAGTTTAGGACTGAGTAAATATGAACCGATTGAGGCAATTCCTGAAATACTCAAAGTTCTAAATCCTGCAAATAAAAAAAGCGGTGATGTTGAAGATTTTGAACAAGCAAGAATTTTTCAACAGCAATTAGTAGCCGATAATCACCAAACGCGATTAAGAATAGCCGCACAAGAGCGAGAAACATCGCTTAAGTTACCAGAAGTCAATAAAATTTTTGATAGCTGGCCCTTAAGATTATACCCTTCACAAATTTTAGACCACACAAATTATGGGCACACTCCACTTAAAATTTTTATCGCTCCTCCTCAAGTAGATTTTGACCAATTTGGCGCTCGTAGAGATGAAAATATTTTTAAATTTGAGTTAATGTTAGCTGAAGGACTAAGAGATTTTCTCAACAAACATTACTCTCTAAACAGTCAAGTTAGACCAACAGAGTTATTGGCAGGAGCCTGGGATAGTAAACGTTTTCACAGTGAATCAAGTATTAAAGCTCTGTTTGGAATGTTGAAAACAGAGCCAAGTTTGATTTTAGAGTGCGAAAATGATGGAGATTATTTAAATTTTAGGATTGCCTACTGGGGTTTATGGCAAGACAATTATTATTATAAAACAATCGCTCGCTTACCTTATCGAGAAATTCTGGAAGAGTCTGCTAAAAGGCGGGCATTAGAATGGAAGAAAATTAGAGATGAGCTTGTGGCATTAGGAGAAAAATTAGAGGAAGTTAATCAGCTTGGAAAAGATAATGTGATAAATTTAGAAACTTTAGAAAAGGTAGAAAAATGGCATGAAAAAGGAATTGATATTAGTAAGTTATCTTTACAATATCAAGTCAATCGTCAGGATTATGAAAAACTTTGCCAGGTTTTGATTACCTATCACTGTTTGGTTGCAGGTTGGGTAGCAGATATTTACCACCTGGTTGATCGTGGTGTACCTCCGCTATTACCAGAGTTGCTGCCGAGTTTGCTGTCAGATGCTTTTGATTTACAATCACTAGGGGTTATCGCCTCTGGTTACAAACAAGTTTACCAAGCTCTGGAAAATGAGCGCTGTTACTGGATTCCAGAATTGGCTTTAGAATTAGCCCAGAGTTTATGCCATTTAAGCGATGCCTACGGCGGTAAACTACGCGCTTGGGCAAATGAACAGTTAAATTATTCTCTGAGTACATGGTTACAACTACGCCAAATATCACCAAACAATTCTCCTAACCCGCTTCAGGAAATGCAATCAGCCGTTAGCGTTAAAGATGAGGAATATGTAAAAAAGTTAAGAGAATATTTTGTCGCGGTGGGTGATACTCAGAGTATTGCTGATGTTGATGAAATTTTAAATCGCATCGCCAACCTCAAACACCAAGTAACAGTACAACATATCCTTCTCAGACATACCCTAACTGGACATTCAGAAAAAGTGACATCTGTCGCCATTAGTCCTGATTCTGAAACTTTAGTTAGCGGCTGTGCAGATAAAACCATCAAAGTATGGAATCTTAAGACTGGTAAACTTATCCGCACTCTCACAGAAGATTTAGGCAAAATTTCCTCTGTTGCGATTAGTCCTGATGGACATTATTTTGCTGTTGGTATTTGTCAACACCCCAAAAGTAATGTCAAAGTATGGAATCTCAATTCTGACAAACTCCTACACACTCTGTTAGGACATCAAAAACCGGTTAACTGCATCGCAATCAGTCCTGACGGGCAAATTCTTGCCAGTGGTAGTAATAAAATCAAAATTTGGAATTTGCATAAAGGCGATCGCATTTCTACCCTTTGGCATTCATTCGCAGTTAATACTGCTGCTATTAGCCCCGATGGTACAATCCTTGCTAGTGGTAGTTCTGACAACAAAATTAGGCTGTGGAACCCACACACGGGAGAGCCATTACGCACCCTCAACGGACATTCAGGTGAGGTGAAATCAGTAATCATCAGTCCTGATGGAGAAATTCTCTTTAGCGCTAGTGCAGACAAAACTATCAAAATTTGGCATTTAACTACAGGCAAAGTGTTACATACCTTGACTGGACATTTAGAAGAGGTAAGATCCTTAGCTGTTAGTCCTGATGGAGAAATTCTCTTTAGCGGTAGCGTAGACAAAACCATCAAAATTTGGCATTTACAGACGGGAGAGTTACTGCAAACTATCACAGAACACTCAGGGGCAGTAAACTCTATTGCTATTAGCCATGATGGTCAATTTTTGGCTAGTGCTAGTTCTGATAAAACAATAAAAATTTGGCAGATAAATTAAGCTTTTTGGTTACTCGTTTGCTGATTCTTCTTGGCTAGTTCCATGCAACTTAATAAAGCTATCAAAAGCATACCATGCTAAAACATACCAAGGAATAACTTCTAACTGCAATCCTTTATTTAGTAATTGTCGCAGTGAAAGACTAGCTAATCCCAAAGGGAAAAGAATTCGCAGATCAAAAGCACCATCTGTTAACTGTTTGACACGCTGGTTTAAGTCAACAAGCGCAGATGAGACTTCTGCTGCTGCCTCGGTGTTACCCTCGGTAACATCAGCAAAAATTATTCCTAAATCTTTAAGTGTTGCTAGCACATTTTCTAGACTGCCATCTTTAGCATCGTCATTGATAACAATACTGCCATGATGGACATTTATCTTCACTTGATTAATGTGAGGATTTGCTAACAAAGCATTGGCGATGCTTTGCATTTTTTCTGGTTGACGATGGGAATGAGCCACTCTCAACCGCAATCTTCCAGGAGTCGAACTTACAACTTTTGTAGATATAGGTTGTGGTGATGTCTTGAAGCTGGTTTTGTCTATAATTTCCGGCATTTTATTGTAAGTGCTATAACCATTTGTCAACATACAACTGCCTTTTTGACTTGTATGAAGGTGGATTCTTTGTTGTGGGTTTGTTATTTACAGGAATGAGTGGAAAATTAATAAAAAACGAACCGCAGAGGGCGCAGAGAACACAGAGGAATAAGAGGAGCGAGAGAGTTTTTGCACTATCTTGCACTAGGGACTTCCAAAACATAAATCATATTATGTCCGCTTGATTACTTATTAAACGTGGAGAACCGCACCCCGCCAAAGCTGTGCTTTGTCTCCCCTCCCGAAAAGCGGGGCTACGGTGTACAGACAATTCTTCTTGAGTTACCCCACAGGCTTCGATCCCCCCAACCCCCCTTAAAAAGGGGGGCAAAAACCTTTCAAAGTCCTCCTTTTTAAGGAGGATTTAGGAGGATCTACAAGACTTTGGTTTTGTATAAAGATGTGTGTACACTGTAGTCCTGCGGGGAGGGGGTGGGGTTCTTTTCTTTTGGTAATTGGAAGTCCTATTTGGCGAACAATTTAACTTGCTGATATGCAGATGAAATTACGCACCATTATCGGCGACATTATCCGCATTGGTGGCACTAGCTTCAAATGCGGGTGTTTCTTTTTCATCAGCGAGTTCAGCTCTGGCTTCGGCTACCATGTCTTCCCAGGTTTCTCCCATTTCTGCAATGGTTCCTTTGCTTCTTTCATAAAGACCAATTCCGCCTTTGATGACTGACTTGACGAAGGGTTTACCAACTCCAGCGACAATGGGCAGCAGAACAGGTGCTAAGAGGACTGCACCAATTCCGACTATAATACCGGGAGCGCCTGCATCTTCCACAAAATCACTAATTTTAGCCATATTCAATTTCCTCCTATTAATTGAGAAATCTGGGAAAGCTTTTTAAGATACTCTTGCCGGCATAGTTGCATCATCTTGCCGATGGTAGAGTTTTATGTTGACGACTTTTAAGAATTGGACGCAAACCGTTGACTCCGGCAACTACGGTTGAGCCATTGTTGACTACTGTTGCAGCTAAGGGGTTAAGACCAAAGAAAACGGCGATCGCTAATGCTGCTAAATTAGGAACAGCAACTAGTCCTGTGTTTTGCCGAATCAATTGCTTGGCTTGACGAGCGATCGCGATTGCTTCTAATAAACCATACAAGTCATTCTGCATCAACACTAAGTCTGCTGTCTCACGGGCAATCTCAGAACTGTTGGCAAAGGAGACGGAAACATCGGCGTAGGCTAAAGCTGGCGAATCGTTGATCCCATCGCCTACAAATGCAACTGTCTTTCCTTGTTCGTGTAGTTGGCGGACAACTGTTGCCTTTTGTTCTGGAAAAGCTTCGGCGTGAGTATGCGTTGGCAAAATACCAAGTTGAGCAGCAACAGCAGTAGCAGTTCGCTTGTTATCGCCGGTTAACATGTGAATCTCTACACCTTCGACCGTCGAAAGTGCTGTGATGACTTCTCGACTTTCGGGACGGAGAACATCACTATATTTAATAATACCTTGAAGTTGCCCGTTGCTGGCTACATAAATCGCTGAATTTGCAAATTTTTGTTGACCATTTAACGCTGCGGTATCAATGCCACTGGAGCGCAAAAAGCGATCGCTCCCAACATAAACTGTCTCTCCATCAATCTGAGCTTGTACGCCCAAACCTAGTTGATAGTCCCACTTAGTACGCGGCAAAATTTCCACTTGCTCTGCTTCGGCATAGCGAACAATTGCCTCTGCTACTGGATGAGTTAAACGCTGTTCGGCGGCAGCTGCCAATTCCAACACCCGCAATCTTGAGGTTGCTGGATTGAGACTTTCCACACTCACAACATCGACTTCTCCCTTGGTCAGCGTCCCTGTTTTATCAAAAACTATAGTATCAACTTCTGCTAGTTGTTCTAACGCCCGTCCACTACGGATGAGAATCCCCCGTCGTGCAGCATAAGTTAATGCTGCTAAAACTGTTGTCGGAACTGATACTCGAATACCTGTAGCAAAATCTAGAGTTAAAACGCTGGCTGTCCGTGAAGGGTTGCGGGTTGCGGCAAATACTGCCCCAGCAAGTAACAAAGTTGGCATAACAGCTTTTTGAGCAAATTTCGTGGCATAATTCTCAATTCGGGTATCGTGGACAGGCGCTTCTTGCATTAACTTAATGCTCTGTCCGGCGCGGGTATCATTGCCGATCCATTCTGCAACAATATAAATTCGTCCTTCCCGTACCAGTGTTGAGGCGAAAACTGGTTGTCCCTTTTTCTTCAGTACTGGCATCGACTCACCAGTTAGTTTCTGCTCATCTAACAGGGCTTTACCTCGCAAAATGCTACCATCAACCGGCACTTGTTCGCCAGGGTAAACAATTACTGTATCGCCACGCTGTACATCTTGAATGGGAATTTGCTGCTTTGCGCCATTGCGTTCCACCCAGACAAATTGCCCTAAAGAACTAAGTAAATCTAGAGTTTGTTGAGCAGAAGAACGAGCCGTGCGATCGCGGATATTTTCGCCTACTTCAATTAAACCCAGCATCAGCGATGGTGTGAGAAATTGCCCTTGGAAGGTAGTAATAGCGATCGCCATTAAATCCAAAAAGTCAATATTCAATTTTCGCTCTCCCCTAATACCTTCCCATGCTCGTTGCATAACAGGTAGTGTAGCTAGAGCGATTGGAAGCACCACTATCAAAGGCGGGATCGGCAATCCTAACGGGCCTCCCAGCACTGCTAAAGTAGTCGCAACAGCCGAGAGTTGTAAACCTGGCCAAGAGTTCTCTTTTTTGGTTTCCGATAAAGATGCAGAGTTTTTGAGAACGACTACTTCACTTGCAGCCTGAATCAAATCGTGAAGGTGCGATCGCATCTTCGCATCAGAAACTTTATCAGATTTATAAGTAACTGCAACTGACATTGCCGCAGGCTTGACACGAACATTCTTCACCAGCGCATCTGCTGTTAGCAATACTTCGAGACGCTTGGCATAATCTGCATCACAGCGTAAACGAGGTAGGCGAAACCGCAGCCTTCCCGGAATTATATGGACAATGCTGTAGGTAACGTTAGGGAACTCTCTTTGAGAATTTCCATTAGTGTCAGTTAAAGAAGCTTTTCCATTCCCTTCCAACACAGTGAATTGAGATTTTGGAGGTGATGGGAGTTGCAGTGCTACTTTTGCCATTACTTTTCTTTAATCCAAAATTGTTACACTTCAATGAAAATCAGGCTCTTTGCTGGGGTAAAGAGAGCAAATTAGCCACTAATCCCAATACAGTTCAGTTAAGGCTAAAACTCTTTGCCAAATTCAATTTTTTAACGAACCGCATAGACGCGGAGCGGCTTCCCGCAGGGTAGGACGCAAAGGACGCAAAGATAAGAAAGAAGTGCTTAACCCAAGCGTATTGCCACCAATCCGGCGAGATTGATTAGCTAAAAACATTTTGGTTATTTGGTCATCAGCTAGATTTTTTGGCTAACTTATCGCTGTAAGTGAGCTAAGTTTGCGATCTAACAGCTTCTATCAGGGCAATAAGGCGCAATATTAAGGAGAACTATGTCTTATATTTCTAAAGGTAAGTTCGCCATAATACCTAATGAAAAAGACATCGCAGGCGGTTTTAGATTGCTCCACAGACTGGATAACTCTAGAGTGGTTGAGTTGATAAATTCAGCAGTCTGAGTAACCGAAGTAGTATGATTTGCCGTCATTGTGTCTGTAATTTCAGCAGTCTGACTAACTTCTTTTAGGGGTTGGTTAGCCATTGTGATTGGCTGTGTTACGGGGTTTATCTCCAACGCTAATTCCATCAAACTCACCCAATGAGATAATGGAATCTCACGAGACTGATAAGCGATCGCGATCGATGCTGCATCAAAATTCATCCGCACACTTGTAACTTCAGCATCGGTTTTCACTATTCTCTCAAGTCGCCGCCCATAAGCTCGATCTTGAGAGATTTTTGGCACATGGAAGCGAATACGTCCGCTAATTGCATGGATTACGCTATAGTCAATCTTTGCAGGTGCTGTCACCTCGCTAGCTTTCTCAAGATTATTTGTTGACTTTTCTTGTTGGATAGTAGATTGGCGTTCCTCTTTTGATAATTGCGATATCGCAGAACTGGTATGATTACCGTCGTTTTTTTCTGATGTCGGAACTTGAGAGCCAAGATAACCAATTACACCACGGGTTGCATCCGCCGCAATTATATAAACTGGAATCGATACCCAGCCATGAATTCCTAACCCTCCTGTTACCGCCAAGCCTGTTATCATCGGAATTAAGGAAACACCCTGCTCTTTCCAAAATAAAGGTGATTTCCAAGCTGCAAAGGGATCGGTTTTGCTAGGTGAATCAGATGAAGCCTGCGGCTGTTGAATCTCAATATCGGATCTTAACGCCAAAATTTGCGGTAATGACAGCTTCTCTTCATCAAAATTAATTACCAAACTGCCCGTTTGCCCATTCACAGCAACTTCCCTCACTCCCTCTAAGGAGCCTAAATCTTGGGCTATGCTGTCTAATATCGAGTTCAAACTACTGTCAGTGCTGCGGAGTCGCACGCGTCCGGTAGTGACATGAACTATTTGCAACCCACCTGGAGGCTGTAACTTCGTTGACTGTGCCATCTTAGTTGCTTTGTTCTGTAGAGATTAAATTAGGAGATACTTTAGCGACAATCAATATTTAATTTTTCACGATTACTAATATCTTTAGTCATTTAACTGATTACCCAATAGCCAAATCAAGTTAATAGGTTAACAATAGATTAAATTTAGCTTAACTCTGGGTATAAAGTATGTGTCTTCAGAATTATTTTTAACAATAATTTTTATTAAAATGATTATCTAAGAAAGATAGATTTCCGAAAGCTCCCACTTCAGCCTTTAGGTGCGAGTTATTTAGTTTAGACATAATAGAGGTAGATTCTCGCTCCCAGAGTTGAACATAATTGCTGAGTACGCAATTATGCTAATAATTTGTGTTCAAATACAGAAACCAGGGTATTTGGGCATTTCTAAGGGAGTAAAGGCTGAAAGAATTGATATTGTGTATGAGATTTTATGATCGAAGTTGAGCATCTGAGTAAAATATACGGTTCCACTCCAGCGATAACTGATGTCACTTTTAGCGTCGAACCTGGGGAGATTTTAGGGCTTCTGGGCCCCAATGGTGCTGGTAAAACTACAACCATGCGGATTCTGGCTGGTTATTTACCGGCAACAAATGGTAATGCCCGGATTGCTGGTTATGATGTCCATGAAAATTCCCTGGCGGTACGCCAACGAATTGGTTATTTACCCGAAACACCGCCGTTATATCCAGACATGACTGTGGAGGGATTTTTGCATTTTGTTGCCCAAATTAAGGGAGTACCAGCAGGCGATCGCGCCAAGAAGGTAACAGCCGCCATCAAACGCTGCAACTTAGAAGATAAGCGGCGGGTAATTATTCGCAAACTCTCTAAAGGATATCGCCAACGTGTAGGAATTGCTCAAGCGATCGTTCACGATCCACCAGCGATTATTCTCGATGAACCCACCGTTGGACTCGATCCCCGACAAATAATTGAGGTGCGGAATTTAATTAAAAGCCTCGCTGGGACTCATACAATTATTCTTTCCACACATATTCTGCCAGAAGTGAGCATGACTTGTAGCCGTGTCGCTATTATTAATCGCGGCAAAGTTGTGGCAACTAATACCCCAGAAAACCTGATGACTCAGTTGACAGGCGGTTCCGGGTATGAGTTGGAAATAGAAGGAGAAGCTGCCCTAGCGAAACAGGTATTGCAAAATGTCGCGGGTGTGAGTCTGATAGAATCAATTCCGACCGCCGGAGGTCATCACCCACAGACAAATCGCGCTTATCTGCGGGTGATATCGCAACCGGGAAAAGAACCAGGAAAGGATATTGTTGCAACCTTAGTGCGTGCAGGCTTTGGTTTACATGAACTGAAGCGAGTTAACGCCACTTTAGAAGATGTGTTTTTGCAACTGACCACAGAAGAAAAGAATTTCGAGACTGAGGTAGACTTAGCAGCAGACAACGAAGGAGAGGCAGCGTAAATGGGTGTAGTACTGAGTAATATTATTGCCATTTATCGCCGAGAGTTACAGAGTTATTTTGTATCACCTTTGGCTTATGCGATCGCAGGCATATTTTGGTTCATCGCCGGGTTATTCTTCGTGATGATTTTGCTAGGCCCAGATGGCATTTTGGTAGGAGTCGCGGCAATAGATGCACAAGGTCAACAACTAGGAGTACCAACACCACCGATAGATGTCCCCTACGAATTTGTCCGAGCATTTTTGGATCGTATGGGGTGGCTATTGTTGTTTGTCTTGCCAATACTCTCAATGGGACTCTATGCCGAAGAACGCAAGCGCGGCACTTTAGAACTATTAGCCACGTCACCAATCACCAATTGGGCGGTAGCAGTAGGTAAGTTATTAGGCGTGCTAACATTTTTTATCACAATGGTTGTACCCATGCTAGTGTTTGAAGCGATCGCCATTAGTGGATCAAATCCACCAATGGCCCTTTCAATTCCCTTGTTGGGTCATTTGGGATTAATCTTACTAGCAGCAGCAATATTATCTGTAGGAATGTTTATTTCTTCCTTAACAGACAGCACAATTTTGTCTGCCGTGCTTACATTTGCAGTAATTTTATTATTGTTATTGATTGATTTAATCGCCAAAATTGTCCCTGGCCCAGTAGGTGAAGCTTTAGGTTATTTATCATTGTTGAAACATTACAACACCTTAACTCAAGGGATTTTTGATACCAGCGCCTTAATTTTATTTGCTAGTTACATTTTTTTGGGCATCTTTCTCACCGCTCAATCAATTGATGCACTGCGTTTTCAAAGGCAGTAGTCATTTGTCATTGGTCATTTGTCATCTGTCATTTGTCCTTGGTCATCTGGTACATTGCCAATTGAGTTTAGGTAGGAGTTTAATTTTGGTGCTAGTTCGTTAATGATTGTTTTGATTGCATTTATCTGTTCGGTAGTTAAAAGGTTACGAGTATAAGCCCGTCTTAACCAATGTTGAGTTTCATTCAAAGAGCCTCTCGCTATTTTTATGAAACGTCTATTTTCTTGAAAACTACCTCTTCCTACACCTTCTGCTATATTGGCACCAATACTATCTGCCGAACGTACAATCTGTTTACCAATCGTATCTTTTGCAAAAAAATCCCATTTCTCAACAATTTTCCAAATGTCGTCTGCCAACTGTTCTGATAATTGATAAACCTGTAATTCTTGGAAACGCTTTGTTGCCATTCATTCAGTTGTATAGACTTATTTTTATCCACTCAATTTTCGTCGATATATTTTACAATGTCACTATTTTTAGACAAATGACCAATGACAAATGACAAATGACAAATGACAAATAAGATGAAGATAGTTGCAAAGAAGAAACTGTGGAAATATCTATTTTGGTTGGGCCCATTCCTAATTGTTGTCGGCTTAACAGTTGGGTTAGTTTCTGAACAGTGGGGACTAATTCCATTAGTATTTCTGATTGCGGGAGTTGTAATCAGTGGGTTGGGGATAATATGGCAAAGCTATGAGACTAACTGGTGGAAACGTCGTTCTACCCAAGCTGGGACTAATGCTGTAGTAGCAACTCTAGCAGTATTGGCAATTTTGGGATTGATTAACTTTTTGGGGACTCGCTACCACTTGCGGTCAGATTTAACAGAAAGCCAATTGTTTACCCTTGCGCCCCAGTCACGAGAATTGGTGAGTGTTTTACCTCAACCAGTTAAGGTGTGGGTGTTTGATGTTAACCAAAATCCCCAAGATCGAGAATTACTAGAAAATTATCAACGGCAAAGCTCAAAATTTAAATATGAATACATCGACCCCCAAACTAGACCAGGACTTGCAGAAAAGTTTGGCGTTAAAGATTACGGGGAAGTTTATTTAGAATCTGGAGATAAACGGCAATTAGTCCAAACAGTAAATCAAAATGAGCGGTTGTCAGAAATCAGATTAACTAGTCGCCTGCAACAACTAACAAATTCAACCACAGCCAAAGTTTACTTACTTCAAGGTCATGGCGAACGCCAACTTTCGGCTGGTAAAGATGCAATATCACAAGCAGTTCAGGCATTAGGTGACAAGAATTTCACAACATCACCACTGAATTTAGGAGAAACTTCCAAAGTTCCTCAAGATGCGTCTGTTGTAATAGTGGCTGGCCCCAAGCGAGGGCTATTTGAAGGCGAAGTCAAAGCTTTGCAAGAGTATCTTAATCGCGGCGGTAACTTATTGCTGATGATTGATCCTAATACCGATCCCAAACTTAACAGCTTGTTACAAGAGTGGGGTGTTCGTCTGGATAATCGTTTAGCAGTCGATGTCTCTGGCGAAAGTGTTGTGGGACTTGGCCCTGCTGCACCCTTAGTCACAGAATACGGGCAACATCCAATTACCAAAGATTTCGGTAACGGCAATTCTTTTTATCCCATTGCCCGACCACTGGAAATTATCTCTGTGCCTGGTGTTCAGGCTACTCCATTACTACGAACCAAACCCTATCCCAATAGCTGGGCAGAAAGCGACCTTAAAAGCGAAAAATTGGAGTTTAATGCAGATAAAGACCTGAAAGGGCCTCTAACCTTGGGCGTAGCCTTAACAAGAAAACAAGCAGCTAAAT
The DNA here is from genome assembly GCF_043099725.1 of Nostoc sp. C110. GTDB lineage: Bacteria > Cyanobacteriota > Cyanobacteriia > Cyanobacteriales > Nostocaceae > Nostoc > Nostoc muscorum_A. The sequence goes on from NZ_CP171148.1 coordinate 4,279,743, forward strand.
CTGCTTCAACTGCCCAACCTGCACGGACACCTTCACCCCTACCATCACCAACCACTCAAAGAAAAGCTTCCCCCACTCCCCCTGCCTCCTCTGCCCCCCCTGCCTCCCCTACTCCCACTCCTTCCCCAACTCCTTCATCGCAAACAGCCACCGAGTCAAGGTTAGTAGTTTTAGGAAATTCTGATTTCGCCACCGATGGCTTGTTTCAACAGCAATTAAATGGAGATGTATTCCTCAACTCAGTTACTTGGCTGAGTCAACAGGATCAGCAACCCCTTTCCATTCGCCCCAAAGAACCAAAAAATCGTCGGATAACCCTGACAACCACACAAGGCAATCTTTTAATATTGTCATCTCTGTTGCTTTTACCTTTAATTGGGTTTGCGATCGCAGTTATTATTTGGTGGAAACGACGGTAAGAAGTGAGTTAGCAGTTAGCGGTTAGGAGTGACAAGTAGAGATTGAAGAAGAGTTTTTTCTATGCCCAATGACCAATGACAAATGACTAAAAAATGAAATTGCCGAGAACGACTTTAATTTTGATACTGCTAGCGCTGGGTTTAGGTGGTTTTGTTTACTTCTCTGAAATTCGGGGTACAACTGTGCGAGAAGAAACCAAAGAGGAAAATAAGCAAATTTTCTCTTTTGCCGCCGATGATGTGCAATCTCTAACAGTTAAAACAAAAAAACTTACCCTAAATCTGGAACGTAATCCTGAATCTAGTAGTAACCCCAAGTGGTTAATCAAATCTCCAGTATCGGGCCCAGCAAATGACGCTATTGTTTCTTATTTGATGGATTTGTTGGTCAAAGGTAAGAGTGATCGCACCTTATCAACTCCACCAAAAGAGCTTGGGCAATTTGCTTTAGATGAACCCCCAGCAACTATCAATATCACCTTAAAAAATCGGCAAAACCATCAGTTGATTTTGGGTAAATCTAACTTTAACGGACGTTTCTTATATGCTCAAACTGACCCTGCTGCTAAACCCAATGGAAATATAAATGTGCTGTTGGTATCTACAGATTTTGCAAATGCCGTGAATCGGGAATTATCAGAGTGGAAGCAACCTGTAGACAATAGTCAGAAACTTCCTCCGCTCACCATTCCTAAACCAAGTCCGACAAACAGCAAATAATTAATTCAAAATCTGGCGATATTATGATGACAAATCCCACAGCAACATTGCTGATTTCCTGCCCAGATCAACGGGGACTAGTGGCGAAATTTGCCAATTTTATCTATTCTAACGGTGGTAATATTATCCATGCAGACCAGCATACAGACTTTGCTGCTGGGTTATTTCTCACCCGTATTGAATGGCAGCTAGAGGGGTTTAATTTACCGCGTGAGTTTATTGCCCCAGCTTTTAATGCGATCGCACAACCTCTTAGCGCTAAGTGGGAAATACGTTTTTCTGATACAGTACCACGTATTGCTATTTGGGTAAGTCGGCAAGACCATTGTCTGTTTGATTTGATTTGGCGACAACGCGCTAAAGAATTTGTGGCTGAAATCCCTTTAATTATTAGTAATCATGCTAATTTAAAGGTGGTAGCAGAACAATTTAATATCGACTTTCAGCAAGTTTCCATCACTAAAGACAATAAATCAGAACAAGAAGCCAAACAATTAGAATTACTCCGCCAGTACAAAATAGATTTAGTTGTATTGGCAAAATATATGCAGATTGTTAGTGCAGATTTTATTAATCAATTTCCGCAAATTATTAATATTCATCACTCATTTTTACCAGCTTTTATTGGTGCAAACCCCTATCACCGAGCTTTTGAACGTGGGGTAAAAATTATTGGGGCAACGGCTCATTATGCCACTGCTGATTTAGATGCAGGGCCAATTATTGAACAGGATGTAGTTCGAGTGAGTCACCGTGATGAAGTGGATGATTTGGTGAGAAAAGGTAAAGATTTGGAGAGAGTTGTATTAGCAAGAGCGGTGCGATCGCACTTACAAAATCGTGTATTGGTATATGGTAATAGAACAGTAGTATTCGAGTGATTGATTTTATATCAGAACGAATGTAATTTTACAAGAGATGAGTATAAAAATATTAAGAGTTATCGCTGGGTTTGCAAAAGCGAAGTTAAATAGTTAACAACCTCATAGTAATAAGATATTATGACCCCTGACAACTTCATCGTCCGCACAATGAAAAGGTCGGAAATTGATTTGGCGATTACTTGGGCAGCAAGCGAAGGTTGGAATCCAGGAAGGTATGATGCTGAATCTTTTTATCAAACTGACAAGAACGGTTTTTTCTTGGGCGAGTTGAATGGTGAGCCAGTGGGGTGTATTTCTGCTGTTGCTTACGATCAACACTTTGGCTTTCTAGGTTTTTACGTTGTGAAACCCCAGTTTCGTGGGCAGGGGTTGGGTATGAAAATTTGGAAGACAGCAATCGACTATCTCAGTGCTGATCGTAACATCGGCTTGGATGGTGTAGTAGCTCAACAAGATAACTACAAAAAGTCTGGTTTCCAAATCGCTTATAAGAATATTCGTTATCAAGGGGTGGGTGGCGGTGTTATGCCTGCTGGTATCATCGACCTGAAAACAGTGCCTTTTGAAGAGTTGGTGGCTTACGATTGCCAACTTTTTCCTTCTAAGCGTCCAGTGTTTCTGCGACATTGGATTGAACAGCCAGAAAGTACTGCTTTCGGGTTTCTCAAAAATGGATATCTTGTTGGTTACGGAGTTATCCGGCCTGCCCATACAGGTTTTCGGATTGGGCCACTGTTTGCTAATGACGAACAGATTGCTGAAGCATTATTTCAAGCCTTGCTTGCAGAAAATCCTCATGCTCCAGTGTTTTTTGATGTACCCGATGCAAATGTACAAGCAATTAACCTAGTTCAACGTTACCAATTGGAGCCAGTCTTTCAAACTGCTCGGATGTACACTAAAGAAATTCCTAATTTACCTATTGATCGCGTCTTTGCTGTGACAAGTTTGGAACTAGGTTAGAAACAGACTAACAATGTGTTTAGACCCCTAAGCGCGTGAATTTTTCTATAAGTCTGCGTGCATCATATTTAATGACTTTTAAAAGCGTCTTCATGAGTAATCCTCAATTCCCTCGATAGCACTGCTCAATCAAAGATGTGAACCCTGATCGAAATGAATACCCTTGAGTTTCCAAAAATTCAAGCGTCCTGGCTATTACAATTCGGCGATCGCAGTAGATAAATTTCTGACAGTGCCGGGAAGGAGTTGTAACTGTGCGTTCCGAATTAAACCTTCAAATGTTAATGATCAGTAATGGATTGCTGGTTTTTCAAAAGAATAACGCGATCGCATATTACTAAACAAAAACATCTCCAAAAGCTGTCACACTTTTTGGAGATGTCTAATCAACTGCAATGATATTAAGTTACACACTGATGCTGTTGGTAACAAGCCTTGGTTTCAGATAGTTGTAATTTATTAAACGACTCTTGTTATTCAACTCAATTTCCCGCTCTGCTTCATTCAACTCCTGCTGAAATTTAGCTAAAACATCCTGAGCCTCTGGGTCTAAAAATTTATCATCATAGTACCCTAATCTGTCATAACGGTAAGCTGACAGGATAAATAAAATCGATAATTGGTCAGCAGTTTGCTTTGACGGTGGCAGAAATGATAATAGACTTTTGCGGTCAGGAATAGTGCCTTCTGCTGTCATTTGTTTATAAGCAGCAAGAGGCATATTTGGCATGAAAGTCATATATTCATATTGTGAGTAGTTAACAGCAGCGTGTTGCGGCCCACAGGTGAAGATAACCGCAGTAGCAATATCAACTAATTGGTCTAATGTGTCGATGCGATTGCTAATACCCTTAACTCGCCCGCCTGATTGGGAAACTAATTCCTGCGCCCAACTTTGTAATTCCAAGTCTGCTGCTAAATCTTGGGGAGTTTTGTAGTATATCTGCAAGTATTCAGACACAAACTTTTTAATGGCATTCCACAATAGCAAGCCATCGTCTCGATAGGGATAGTGAGGTAAGTTGTTTGGGTCATCCATACCCCGATTTTTTAGTTCAGTAGGTAAGGAAAACTGATCTAAGCTCCATTCTGTATATGCGTTAACGACAATTTGCAATGACTCTTGCAAAGTTCCGGCTAGCAATTCGTCAACAGGCCCACCTCTACTAATTAGGCGCTTACGAGCCAAGTCATTATTAGCCAACATGAAACGGAAGTGGGGTTTTAGCAGCAAGCTAAGGGGATGGTTCTCGGCTAGTTGACGCGTTGTAACAATAGCAAAGGGTTCCATAACAAAGTGAGTTCGACACAGATGGCTACTCATTTCATGATGGTTCGCATCAGCAATTTGAACACAAAGCTTGGCATGAAACCAGGTTAAAGGGTCGTCAAAAGGCGTAATTAGCTGGCTCTGTTTGCCATCTGCGGGGTTGATTTGGATAACAATCGGTACTAGTTGACCGCGATCGCTAAAACCAGAACTGCGCCAACAAAAGAAAGCTATAGGGGTTGGTAAATATTTCTTACCTCTTTCATAAGTACCTCCTTTAACAAACGCAAGCGCTCTATAATCAGCTACATATAAATTTCCATTCGCAAGTTTGTCAACTAAGTTAATAGAGTCACCAAACTTTTCTTGCAGTTCTAAAATGGTAAAGGCGAAGCCATCTGGCATCTTTTCAATTCGACGTAAAACAAAAGGATTTGCCCCACAAAGCCGTTGTTCACAAAAAGAGTCATCAGTTTGGTATGTTTTGATAACATTAGGTTTAGGCAAAACTGGAAAATAGTCTTCATAGTCTTGCAATTCATCTAAAGGGTCCCATAAAGAACGGGTTTTAACGGCTAACATATTTATAGGTAGTTCTGCTGTCTCTAATGTGCGTTCAGCAATATACTTAGTTGAAAAGTTTTCTATAGAAGGTACATTTTTTAGCATTGCCATAGGCGTTAAAAAGTCGTAATCAAATTCATACTCTCCTTGGTTTCTCTCTAGCAATATTTTACGTTTTGTAGGGTCAGGATCATTTTGAGGAAGGTATGGTTTCATAACTTTTTGTGCCAATTTAAGGTAAGAACAATAACAGGTAATTTTACCTCTAAAATCTGGATTTTAAATTTTCACATAAAATATTTAACAGCATTTATTTTGGTCTATCTGCAAACGGCATCTATAGGTTTTAAACCGCTTACTATGAATCAGGCTGACTTATTGCTGTTATGCAGAATATCCATATTTGTAAGATTTCTTCACTGATAGTCAAATTCTCATGGGGAAATTACGTCGTCAAGGGATTTGTATAGACACTTGATACAGAAGGTGTGCGATCGCATCATAATAAAGAAATATTAAGCTGCACTCAGAAAACTCTCAATGAGCCAGACTACCTTAAATTTAGTTGCAATATCTATCTTTCTCATGACCCTATCGGTACTGCTGGGGCCATTCTTGAATTTGTCGCCAGCAGTACCGGCACTTGCAACCTTTGCTATCTTAGGCATAGCTACGTTAGATAGTTTTAGCTTGCAAGGCAAGGGTGGTACTATTTTTTTGGATTGGATTGCTGGTTTTTCAAGTGAACACCGCGATCGCATCGTCCACCACGAAGCAGGGCATTTTTTGGTTGCTTACTTGCTGGGGATTCCCGTTACCGGCTACACACTCAGCGCTTGGGAAGCCTGGAAACAGGGGCAACCTGGTCAAGGTGGTGTTAGCTTTGATGATGGCGAATTAGCTTCTCAATTAGAAGTGGGTAAAATCAGTGCCCAAATGCTAGACCGCTACTGTACTGTTTGGATGGCTGGAATTGCTGCTGAAACCCTAGTTTTTAATAATGCTGAGGGTGGATCTGATGATAAAAGCAAACTGATTGGAGTCTTGACAGTTTTGGGCTTTTCTGAATCAGTTTATCAACAGAAACTGCGGTTTCATGCTCTCCAAGCAAAAACCCTACTACAAGAAAATTGGTCTAGTTACGAAGCTTTAGTTAATGCTATGCGACAAGGCACTTCAGTAGAAGATTGTCATGCTGAGTTAGGAGTGCAGAGGAAAAATTAATGACAAATGACAAATGACAAATGACAAATTATGAAGAAACAACTTTCAAATGTGAAACATGAGATAGGTGGTTCGAGTGCATAACTCGATTACGCCCAGCATTTTTAGCCTGTAAGAGACATTGATCGGCACGATTCAATAGACTTTCTCCTTTTTCATCATCATCAGCTTGCAGACTGGCTGTGCCCAGACTAATGGTGATATTAATTGTCAGTTTATTATTGAGTGCAAATGGTTCATCGCTAACTATGCGATTAAGACGACGGGCTACTAATATTGCTTCCTCATCGGTAGTGTTAGCCAGAAGAATCACAAATTCTTCGCCACCATAGCGAAATGCTGTGTCTTGACAGCGCAGATTGTGCCGCAAACGCTGACATAATATTTGCAAAATGCGATCGCCTACTAAATGCCCGTGAGTATCGTTAACTTTCTTGAAATGATCTACATCCAGAATAATCAAACTCAGGGAAGTTTTTTGAGTTCTCGCTCTTTGAATTTGTCTCGGTAAGTCCCATTCTAAAGCACGACGATTATTTAATTCTGTCAACGAATCGGCTAAGGCGATCGCTGATAACATATCATTTGTCCGAATCAAATCTCGATATTTTTGTGCTTTTCGCAAGCCAACAGTCAATTGAGCAAGTATTAATCCATGATTGGCAGTCAACTCTGCTAAATTATGGTCTGTTTTTTCATCAATAAGATGCCAAATATAAGCATCGGCTCCTTGCTTTAGAGCCGCAGCACTCATCTCTAATTCTCTGTGCCAACCCTTATTTCTATCAGTAAGCTGCTGGAAACGATCCTCGAATAAAATACAATATATCCAGGATAGTTTTGTCTGCTCTTTCAACCAATTGCACAGTTCCATACTGCCATCCAAGCTAGCCTGCACAAGTATTATATCGGGGGGCGCTATTTTAATCCGCGACACTGCTTGATTCAGATTGTCTATAACTTCTACACTAAAAGCAGCCGCATAACGGATCTGATCTGGAAGTGTGGCGATAAAATTATTTTTTCCAAAGACCAGAATAGAAATATTCATTGCTCTATTTTTTATCCTATTTAAATTTTAAAGACATTAAGTTGAGTAATTTACTAGTATCGTTGCCTAATACTAAATATCATCTTTTAGGCTGAGTTAGATTTCTGGTTATATACTTTTTTTTTACGAAAAATCCACAATATTTTTCCAAATTTGATCTCCTTTCAAGAATTTATATTTACTTCTAGCATTTCTGAAATATTCACTTCTGACAACTAATGTCTTCTTTACACTATGTTTTTCAAACAGTAAAAATACTGAATAATATTGAGAAGTATCAAGCCTATTCATGTGCTTTCTTAAGTGTTGTTTTGCTGATTAAATTACAAAAATGAATAGCTCTGAATAACCTCCACATTAGACAAATTAATTTCTTTTTATGGAGAAAAATTAAGAAATTATAAACTTTTTTAATTCAACGATCAAAATTTAAATTAGATCGTTGAATTAAAAATTTTATTTCTCATGGGTGACTTCAGCCTTTTGGTTTATAGCCGAGGCTTTAATCAAGTATTAAGATAAGACTGAAATTGCAAAAACAATGCGAACTAAATAGACAGCAAAGCTCCCTCCTGCTATGGACAGGAGCTTTCTGGCACTAATAAGCTCTAGAATTACAGAACTAATTTATCGGGTGAAAATCCCCAAATTAAGTGAGACGTGAAACTTGGGTCCACAATGCGTTAGCAGGATAAACAAAATGTTTCTGCCTACGCACTTTATCTGTGTTTCTTTGCTTAACTCACATCTTTTGTTTAACTGGTTGTTTAATTGATTGCAACATCATAAAATCTCGAAAAAAAAGCTAAATAAAAAGTTTGATGTCAAAACCTGCCCCTAATACGGGTAAATTAGTTAAATTTTGCCCTTAGTAAGGCAAGCAATATTTGATACTTTCAGTTTTAGTGCCATTTGCTACCCTAGTATGGGAATTTTAAACTATTTCTTAAGGATTAATCTTAAAGACCAAAATTACGATGTCTAGGACGGCCGCAGATGCAGCACATCCTACCAGAGTCAGATAATGTGGGTCTAAAAGCATCCTCATCACTGTGTATAGCTCACAGACTTGTACAATTTGCTGGCGGTAATATGAAACAAAATGCAAGAATATATAAAGCTATTTATGAAAATACACCTACCCAGTGCCGCTACGCCCAAGTCTAGAGTCTAAAGTCTCAAGTTAAAAACACCTATGTCTTCAAATCCCCAGTACCTAAGCGGTAACGAAATTCGCAACACATTCCTCAACTTCTTTGCCCAACGGAGTCACCAAATCCTCCCAAGTGCGTCTCTCGTGCCAGAAGATCCAACCGTACTGCTGACGATCGCGGGGATGCTACCATTTAAGCCGATATTCTTGGGGCAGAGGACACCAGAATTTAAGCGGGCTACAACTTCACAAAAGTGTATCCGTACCAACGACATCGAAAATGTCGGACGCACTAAACGGCATCACACCTTTTTTGAGATGCTGGGTAATTTCAGCTTTGGTGATTATTTTAAAGAACAAGCGATCGCTTGGGGCTGGGAAATCTCTACGCAAGTCTTTGGCTTTTCTCCCCAAAATCTGGTTGTCAGCGTTTTTGAAGATGATGATGAAGCCTTTGCTATCTGGCGGGATCAAATCGGTGTACCGGTAGCCAGAATTAAACGCTTGGGCGAAGATGATAACTTTTGGGTATCTGGCCCGACTGGCCCTTGTGGCCCTTGTTCAGAAATATATTACGACTTCCACCCAGAACGCGGTGACGAGAATATCGATTTAGAAGACGATTCCCGGTTCATCGAGTTTTACAACCTCGTGTTCATGCAATATAACCGAGATGTTTCAGGCAATTTAACGCCACTGCAAAACAAGAACATCGACACGGGTATGGGTTTGGAGAGAATGGCGCAAATACTCCAAAAAGTGCCCAATAACTACGAAACTGACCTGATTTTCCCAATTATTCAAACAGCTGCTCAAATTGCTGCCATTGACTACCATAGCAGTGATGAAAAAACCAAAGTCTCCCTAAAAGTCATTGGCGATCACGTTCGTTCGGTTGTCCACATGATCGCTGATGAAATTCGCGCTTCCAACGTGGGAAGGGGTTATGTACTGCGGCGATTAATTCGGCGGGTGGTGCGTCATGGGCGATTAATTGGGATTTCTGGCGAATTTACTACCCAAGTTGCCGAAACTGCGATCGCTCTTTCGGAATCAGCTTACCCCAATGTGCGCCAACGGGAAGCAGCAATTAAAGCTGAGTTGCAACGGGAAGAATCGAATTTTCTCAGAACTCTGGATAGAGGCGAAAAACTCTTAGAAGAAATTATCCAAGAGGTGAAACAGCAAGGAAACACTCAAATTAGTGGTGAAAGTGCATTTACCCTTTATGACACCTACGGATTTCCCCTTGAACTTACTCAAGAAGTTGCCGAAGAAAATAATCTCACAGTTGATGCTGAGGGATTTGAGGCACAAATGGAAATTCAAAAAGGACGTGGTAGAGATGCACATGAAACCATCGATTTAACTGTCCAAGGTTCCCTCGACAAGCTAGCAGAACACATCCAAGTCACCGAGTTTTTAGGCTACACCCAATCGGCGACGACGGCAATAATCGAAGCGATTTTGCTAGAAGGTGTTTCTCAAGAAGAAGTAGAAGCGGGGACACAGATACAAATAGTTCTTGATAAAACGCCATTTTATGCTGAATCTGGCGGACAAATTGGCGATCGCGGTTATATCTCTGGTGATGGTATTGTTGTTCGGGTGGAAGACGTTAAAAAAGAATCTGATTTCTTTGTTCACTTCGGACGCATTGAACGCGGTACACTGCGCGTAGGCGATCCTGTCACCGCCCAAATCGATCCGGCTTGTCGCCGTCGCGCCCAAGCTAACCATACCGCAACGCACCTGTTGCAAGCGGCTTTGAAAAAAATTGTTGATGATGGCATATCTCAAGCTGGTTCTCTGGTTTCCTTTGACAGATTGCGCTTTGACTTCAACTGTCCCCGCGCTTTGACAGCAGAAGAAGTGCAACAAATTGAAGAACAGGTAAACACTTGGATTGCAGAAGCACACGCCGCAAAGGTGGAAGTCTTACCTTTAGCCGAGGCGAAAGCTAAGGGTGCTGTTGCCATGTTCGGCGAGAAATACGGCGATGAAGTTCGCGTGATTGACTTCCCTAACGTATCAATGGAACTCTGCGGTGGCACTCATGTCAGCAATACTGCTGAAATTGGCGTGTTTAAGATTATCTCGGAAGCTGGCGTGGCTTCTGGGGTGCGACGCATTGAAGCTGTTTCGGGGCCAGCAATCCTAGATTATCTCAACCTGCGGGATAAAGTAGTTAAAGATTTGAGCGATCGCTTTAAAGTTAAACCCGAAGAATTACCAGACAGAATTACAAGTCTGCAAAGCGAACTCAGAAATAGTCAGAAGGAATTGGAAACCTTAAAGGTACAATTAGCGATCGCTAAATCTGACAGCTTGCTACAAACAGCCGAAACTGTAGGCGATCATAAAATTATCGTCGCCCAATTAGAAGATGTCGATCCAGAATCATTGAAAACCGCAGCCGAACGCCTGTTACAAAAAATCGGTAACGGTGCAGTGGTGCTAGGTTCTGTTCCCGAAGCCGATAAAGTCAGCATCGTTGCAGCTTTTAGTCCAGAAGTTAACAAAAAAGGTTTGCAAGCTGGTAAATTTGTCGGTGCGATCGCTAAAATCTGCGGTGGTGGCGGCGGTGGAAGACCGAACTTAGCCCAAGCTGGCGGACGCGATGCGAGTAAATTACCAGATGCGTTGGGACAAGCAGAAAGTGATTTAAAGTCCGCATTGGCTTAACCCACATCTGACACCCCCAGTTCGTTGCTATTAGCTTTGGAATTCTATTCTGAGGCTAATAGCTAAAATCCTTTGATTCTTAGCTAGAAGTTTTTGGTAACGCGGCGGTAATTTGTCGAATCATCATGACTTTCCAGTAAGGTATGGGAGCAAGCAATACAGTCCCAGTTCCCTCAAAAGTATTGACGAGAAATTCACCAGAAGTCATCGAACCTAAAAGAGATTTGGTAGCTTTTTCAACGCGATAATTTAAGGTATTTGTGCGAGCGATCGCAAAATTTCCATCGACAACTAATCGGTCATTTTGTAAATTTATTACTTCTACAGGGCCTTGTGCTACCATTACCACTTTGCCCCTACCTTTGACTTTTGTTTGAAACAAACCCTCGCCACCAATTAAGCCTGATAAAAATTTATTTCGTTCAATTCCTACTTCTATACTGCCATCGCTAGCCCAATAAGCGCCAGTATCTAAAATCCATTCACTACCATCTAATTCTAGAATGTGATATCCCGCTAAAGACGGCTCTAAATATAATTCACCCGTACCTGTATATGTAGGACGGAAAATGTTTTCTCCCGTGGCTAAGGATTTTAAAAACCCACCTGCTGAAGGGGCTTTAGATTGCATCTGAACGTTGCCACGAATATAGGACATAGCACCAGATTCAGTCCGTACTGTTTCGTTTTGCAAAGTGACCTTGACTAAACGTAAGCTTTCTTTTTCGATTATTTCAAAATGTGCCATAATTATCCTATTGCTTTTTGCACAAATGTGTACTTGGCTGTTAGCCAGAATTTATATACATTTTTGGCATCTATTTTTACAAATGGCAAGTCAGATAAATTTAATTACTGTCTAATTTAATGTGAGATAAATAAGTCTAACAGAAAGACCTCTCCCTAGTTTATACTAAGCAAAACCTGTCCCTCTCCGACTCGGAGAGGGACAGACTTGAACAAAAGTTCAAGGCAGGGAGAGGTTTCTTTAACTGACGTTAATTTAGAGCGAATATTTATAATTTAAAAAATATAGTTGATCAATATTCACCTATTCCCACAAGGAGGCTCACACTGAACCCGTAAGGGTCAGTGTCGAGAGGAATTGCGGGGCAAAAGCGAAACACGACTATTTTGATGTATTATGCTCATACGTGATTAGGTCGAAATCATGGAACAAGTATTGACGCTAGTTTGCAAGCTCAACCCCACTCAAAAACAGGCAGAAGAAATCGAACTGATACTGAAGGCTTTTGCTGATGCGTGTAATTACGCTAACCAAAAACTTAAATCTCAGATAACCAGTAAGACCACAATTCAAAACATGGTCTATAACGAAATTCGTGCTTTGTTTGGGTTGAGTGCAAACTTAGCTGTTCGCGCTTGCGCCAGGGTTGGAGCTAATCGCAAAACTGCCAAACTTAAAGACAAATCAGTTAAAGAATTTAAGCCAACATCGGCTGATTATGATGCCAGAATTTTCTCATTTAGAGAGAAAGACTGGACTGTTAGCTTAACTTTAATGAATGGCAGGGAACATATCAAAATTGATGCTGGGAACTATCAAAGAGGTAAATTAAAAGGTAGGAAACCAACATCAGCACAACTATGTAAACATCGTGACGGTAACTATTACAGCCACATTCAAATTAAAGATGAACCACCAACACCAATAAAATCAAATAATGTAATCGGTGTTGATTTTGGTCGTCGTGACATTGCTGTAACTAGCAATGGTAATAAGTGGGATGGCAAGCAAATCAACGATGTTAGAGACAAGTTTTCTAGAGTCAGAGCATCTCTCCAGAAAAAAGCTACGAAAGGCACAAGGTCTACTCGCCGCAGGGCAAGACAGATTTTGAAACGGTTGTCGGGCAAGGAGAGAAGATTTCAACAATGGCTAAACCACAACATTAGCAAGTCTATAATTCAGGACGCATTACAAAATAATGCAGTAGTGGCAATTGAAGACTTAAGTGGTATCAGAGAAAGAACTAATCAAAAACCAAGAAACAAGACAGAACGTAGACGTTCAAATTCTTGGTCTTTCTATCAGTTGCGTTCTTTTTTAGAATACAAAGGTGTTCAATTTGGGGTAAAAGTAATTGCTGTGCCTCCGGCGTATACCAGCCAAAGTTGCCACGAATGCCTACATATTGGACTTCGTTCTGATAAACGTTTCAAATGCACTAATGAGGCTTGTTCTTGGAGTGGTGACGCTGATTTTAATGGGGCAAAAAATATTGCTGCTATTGGGGTTGCTTTTGTAAACCAGCCCAGAGGCTCGAACCGCTTATGCTGTGAACTCAGTGTAGATAGTTCAGGGCTACTAAAAGCCTACACTGACTCGCGTTGCCGTCAGTGTAGGTAGTTTACTCCCAAGTTTTAGCTCCAGATTTATGCTTATTGCTAACTTCTAAGGGAAGGAAAATCGTCAAAACTTCCCCATAATGTGGACGCTGACGCACAATCAATTTCCCACCGATTGCTTGAAACAAATGCTTGGTTGCGGCGATATTCAAACTAATCGTACCCGTTTCTGGTTGGAACATCAGCAATTGACCAAGGGCTTTGCGAATTGGTGGCGTTGCAGGTGTTGCGGCTTTACTGGAATCTTTGCAGCCAAATTGGGGCGATAATTGTAACTTCAGTTGATCTCCAGCCGGAATAACTTGTACTTGAATATGGCTACCAGAGGGTAAGCTGCGAGTGAAATTCTCTATCAAACCGGTGAGTACCTGATCGAGCATCATGGGATTACTCACCACAGTTGGTAGTTGCTGAGGTAAAACAACATTTAAAGTTAAGTTCCGGCGATGCGCTGCTTGTTCCCACCGAGGAATGCTCTGCTGCAACACTTGATCTAAAGACATCGGTGTGAGTTGAGTTTTTGAACATTTTGTAGAGGCAGTAGTTTCTAATTCTGCTGCCTTAAACAGCAACTCCATGCGATCAATTTGCTCAGTACACTCGTGATCGATAATTTTTAAGCGATTGATCACACTAGCATCTAAATCTCGCCGCTTCAGCAGTAGACGAGTCATGGTGCGAATAGTTGTTAAAGGTGTCCGGACTTCGTGAGCGAAGGCTTGGAGCAGTTCGACATCAGGATTTGGGGATTGGGGATTAGGGATTGGGAATTGGGAATTGGGAATTGGGAATTGGGAATTGGTATTTTTCCCCCTGCTCCCTGCTCCACCTCGGCTACGCTCAGTGACCACCTGCTCCCCTGCTTCTTCCCCAGTCTCTTCTGCTTCTGTTAATTCCTGAAGCAACAACTGACTAAACTGAATCATGATGCGGCAATCTGGTGCTACTGGAGAATATTGTTGTACTAATACATCCAGGCGGGCAAAAAATTCTGGATTAGCCAGCATTACTCTCGCACCTAGCGATCGCCAAGCTTGCTCTACTACTTCCGGTTCAAAAGAAAATGAAAAGGTTTTTTTACCGTTTTTGTGGGTTGCTAAAACCAGTACTAATCTAAATTTATCTGTAAAAACTAAGCAAAACTGCTCTGTCCCCAGAGGATCGGCAGGTAATAAAGGAAGTACCGATTCATGAGGAGCGATTTCTTCATCTATGGGTGCGATGACATCTGGCATCTGAAATGGCATCAGTGCCAAGGGATTAAATGGTTTTGCTGTGAAAGTTACTGTTTGTAAATTTTGAGTCAGTTTTGGCTGACTGAATAAGGGTGCAGGTGCAGCTAAAACTAATCCTTGGGTTGTGTCAACTGGATTAGCTGCTAAAGTATTTAATAGCAAATGTTCAGTTGCTGCGAGGCTGACACGCCACTGCCGCTCTGCTTTACCAGGTGAACATTCAGCCACACTTGATTGATTTTGGGCCAAGATTTCGCTCAGACTTGGCAATATCCATTCGTACACAGGCTTTCACCCCTTAATTCAAGAGCGACTAACAGCGTCTAAGGTAGACATTTCGCTACTACTTACGAGGTTATAACCATTTGTGTACTGTTGAAAGTGGTAGAACCGAACAATTCGGGCGCAATTTCCCCTATGTAGCGATATCTACGAAGGGCTACGCCTACGCAATTATGGGCTGAAAAACACTCATACTTAACCTATTGTGCGATCGCTGATTGATGATTGTGCTAATTTCCCTGCTCTAATCGGGATTGCAATCACAAACTCTGCACCCTGTCCTGGTGATGAAATACATTCCAAAGATCCACCATGCTTTTCAGTAATTATCTGGTAGCTGATCGATAATCCCATACCAGTCCCCTTACCAACTGCTTTTGTGGTGAAAAAAGGGTCAAATAAACGCGACTGAATTTCTTTTGGGATTCCCCATCCATTATCAGTAATCCGAATCACAGCATTTTCATTTACCTGTTCCGAAGAAATACGAATCAAGGGATTTGGACAAAGTTCTTTTTGGAAAGCCTCTTCTAAAGCATCGATTGCATTTGCCAAGAGGTTCATAAATACTTGATTCATTTGCCCTGCAAAACACTGAATTTTAGGCATTTCCCCATACTCTTTGACCACCTCAATTTGAGGGCGATTATTTTGTGCCTTGAGCCGATGTTGCAAAATTAACAGGGTACTGTCGATTCCTTCATGCAAATCAGCCGTTTTAAACTCAGCTTCATCCAAGCGAGAGAAAATTCGTAGACTGAGAACAATTTCCCGGATGCGTTTAGCCCCCATTTTCATTGAGGTTAACATCTTAGGCAAGTCTTCTATTAGGTACTCAATTTCGTTCAGTTGGTTAGCATTTTGAATTTCTGGCTCTGGATAGGGGTAGTGTTTTTGATAAAGCCTAATTAACAGCAACATCTGTTGAGTGTAGTCATCAGTGTATTCGAGGTTGCCGTAGATAAAGTTAACTGGATTGTTGATTTCATGGGCAACTCCCGCTACTAGTTGACCCAGACTTGACATTTTTTCAGATTGAATTAATTGGATTTGGGTTTTTTGCAGGTCTTTCAGAGCTTGCTGAAGTTCCGCTTCTGCTTCTTGGCGTTCGGTAATTTCGTCTCGTAATTGTTCATTGGCGTTGACCAACTTCTCTCTGGAATATTGCAGATCGTCCGCCATTTTATTGAACGAGGTGGCTAACTCGCCAATCTCATCCTGGGAGCGAATACTAACTCTAGTATCGAGTTTACCTTCAGTCAGATTTACCACAGCTTGCTGGAGTTGTTTAATCGGTTTTGAGATGCTTTTAGAGAGCAGATAACCTGCTGCTAATGCAAATACACTACATCCCAGACTGATGAACAACGTCACAATAATATTCTTTTCGGCTGTTGCTAGTGCTGCTTTGTAAAGCGGGGTATATTCCAAAATTACTGCCCCAATTGTTTCACCCTTGCCAGTCTTAAAAGCAACAGCAATCAATTGAATCCCATTTGGGTATTCAGGACTGGACTCAACATAAGTTCTTGGTATACCATCTTGAATAGTTTTACCAACTTCATTATTGCGATCGTGATCTAATCGCGTACCGATATCTTCTGCAACTACATCTGCCAGAATGATTTTATTACGATCTACAATTTCTAGATCGCGCTGACGTTGCTTATGTAGCGATTCTACATGGTTTTGTAAATGGGCTAGCATTTTCTCACGCGATCGCAGTTCGTGGTATTCAAGCTCATGACTTACGAAATATCCCAGTAATCCAGCAACCTCTTCAGCCTCTTGTTGAGCAAGATACTTAGCTATCTTCAATTGTTGATGGGCACTAATCGCACCAACAATTACTGAGATGGTAGCCATTCCCAGAATACCCGAAATTAATTTTTGACTAATTTTCATTCCTTGCTTGAAACCTCAAGTGCTTGCTACTGTTCTGATTCAGTTTTGGGAAATTTGCCCTGGTTTTAAAATTCCCAATTGTCAGCCTGAAAGCTACAGAATCAACAGCTATTAGCTAAATTTTTAATCTGAGTCTATGGCGATACCATACCTTCTCTGCGTTCGCGCAGCGTGTCGTAGACAGACGCTACGCCTAGCTTTCTTTCCCGCTAACCCATTTATTTGAGTAGATTAAAAAGAGACTATCTCAAAGGTAATTTATGACTTCTTTTGAAACTTCCGCTCAAGATTTGGTACTAGTTGCTGGTGCTACTGGTGGAGTAGGGCAACTAGTGGTAGGTAAACTCCTAGAAAAGGGTTTGAAAGTTCGCGTTTTGACACGGAATGCCCCAAAAGCCGAAGAAATGTTTAACCAAAGAGTGGAAATTGCCGTTGGTGACATCCGCCAGCCAGCTACACTCCCAGCTGCAACACAAGATGTCACCCACATCATCAGTTGTACTGGAACCACTGCCTTTCCTTCTTCGCGATGGGAGTTTGACCAACCCCCGAACTTGCTTGAATGGGGAATAACTTTCCTTAACCCCAAATCTAGCGAAGCAAAAGCAAAGAATAGTCCAGCCAAGGTTGATGCCCAAGGTGTCAGCAACCTAGTTACAGCAGCACCCCAGAATTTGAAGCGATTCGTTTTCGTCTCTTCTTGTGGAATTCTCCGTAAAGATCAGTTTCCTTTTAGTATTCTTAATGCGTTCGGCGTGTTGGATGCCAAACAAAAAGGTGAGGAGTCCATTATTAATTCAGGATTGCCCTACACAATTATCCGCCCAGGACGCTTGATTGACGGGCCCTATACTTCATACGACCTCAACACACTGCTAAAGGCCAAAACTGATGGTAAGTATGGTGTGGTTATAGGCACTGGGGATACACTTTCGGGTGATACCAGCCGGATTGATGTAGCAAACGCTTGCGTGGAATGCCTTTTTCAGCCAAGTAGTTCCAAGAAAATTTTTGAAATAGTCAACCAGGGACAAAGACCACCTGTAATTGATTGGGAAACTCTTTTCTCTAGACTTGAGTAAGTGCTGAGTAATATTTAATTCAATGCCCAATGCCCAATGCTCAATGACCAATTCTCAGTGCTTCTGTAGTTTATTACCTCTAAAGACGGCAAACACCACTCGGACGTTACGGTTCACCCTAATTACTGAAAGTATTAATTCTCATACATTAGACAGAGTGAAGGCAAATCAATCCATGAACCAACTAAAAAAACTATTTAGTTAGTTTAACCGTCCTAAGCAAGGTTCGGGAAACCACCCTTCATGGACTGGCTACCACTAAGCTTCAGTATATATATCAGCATAGTCTGGAGTTTTAACCCCAGGAAAGCCAAATCAAAGGTATTCATGCTGAATTGGCTGATTTATTTGACCCTGTTGGTTCAAAATTTAGTCCTTTATATTCTCATTCATTCATTTGTAGTTATACGGAGCCAGCACCTAAAATGGCAAAAGTAGTTGGAATTGACTTAGGAACAACGAACTCCTGCGTGGCAGTGATGGAAGGTGGTAAACCTACTGTAATTGCTAATGCTGAAGGTTTTCGGACAACCCCATCAGTAGTGGCATTTGCGAAAAATGGCGACAACTTGGTTGGCCAAATCGCCAAACGCCAAGCGGTGATGAACCCCGAAAATACGTTTTACTCAGTCAAACGCTTTATCGGTCGCCGCTACGACGAAGTGAGTAACGAAGCAACTGAAGTTTCTTACAAAGTTCTCAGCAGCAACGGCAATGTCAAATTAGATTGTCCGATAGCTGGTAAACCGTTTGCTCCTGAAGAAATTTCTGCAAAAGTTCTTCGCAAACTAGTTGAAGATGCCAGCAAATACCTTGGTGAAACTGTTACCCAAGCTGTAATCACCGTTCCCGCATACTTTAACGACTCTCAACGGCAAGCGACAAAAGACGCTGGTAAAATTGCAGGTATTGAAGTTCTGCGGATTATCAACGAGCCAACTGCTGCTTCTCTAGCTTATGGCTTTGACAAGAAGAGTAACGAAACCATTCTCGTCTTTGACCTTGGTGGTGGTACCTTCGACGTATCCGTGCTAGAAGTAGGAGATGGAGTTTTTGAAGTACTAGCCACATCTGGGGATACACACCTTGGTGGTGATGACTTTGATAAAAAAATAGTTGACTTCTTAGCTGAAAAGTTCAAGAAAGCCGAAGGCATTGAACTACGCAAAGACAAACAAGCTTTACAACGTCTGACAGAAGCCGCAGAAAAAGCAAAAATTGAGCTTTCTAGCGTTACCCAAGCAGAAATCAATTTACCATTTATCACTGCTACCCAGGATGGGCCTAAGCACCTGGATACAACCCTGACTCGTGCCACCTTTGAAGAACTTTGTTCTGACTTAATCGACCGTTGCCGTGTTCCTGTGGAAAACGCTTTGCGCGATGCCAAGTTAAGCAAAGGCGATATTGATGAAGTGGTGTTAGTTGGTGGTTCTACCCGTATTCCCGCAGTCCACCAGATTGTGAAGCAGGTATTGGGTAAAGACCCTAACCAAAGTGTTAACCCTGATGAAGTCGTGGCAATTGGTGCAGCGATTCAAGCAGGTGTACTGAATAATGAAGTCACTGGCATCTTACTGTTAGATGTATCACCACTTTCTTTGGGTGTTGAAACATTGGGCGGCGTGATGACCAAAATTATTCCCCGCAACACAACAATCCCCACCAAAAAATCGGAAGTCTTCTCCACCGCAGTGGATGGTCAAACCAACGTAGAAATTCACGTCCTTCAAGGTGAACGCGAATTTTCTAACGATAACAAGAGTTTGGGAACCTTCCGCCTTGATGGTATTCCTCCTGCACCACGTGGCGTTCCTCAAATTGAAGTGGTGTTCGATATTGACGCTAACGGTATCCTTAACGTCACCGCTAAGGACAAAGGTACTGGCAAAGAACAGTCCATCAGCATAACTGGTGCTTCCACCCTGGATAAAACTGACGTTGACCGGATGGTAAGAGAAGCTGAACAAAACGCTTCATCTGACAAAGAACGGCGTGAGAAGATTGAACGCAAGAACCAAGCCGACTCCTTGTCATACCAAGCTGAAAAGCAGTTACAAGAATTGGGCGATAAAGTTCCGGCTGCTGACAAGACTAAAGTTGAAGGTTTGGTAAAAGAACTGCGGGAAGCAGTTGCCAAAGAAGACGATGAGCAAATCAAGAAGCTCACCCCAGAATTGCAACAAGCCCTATTCGCTGTTGGTAGCAATATCTATCAACAAGCTGGTGCTGGTGCTACACCAGGTGCTGAACCTCAAGATGGTGGTTCCACCTCTAGCTCTGGTAGCGGCGACGATGTGATTGACGCTGATTTTACAGAGAGTAAATAATTCCTCTACTTCTTTCGGGATAATTATTTTGTCCCGCCTCATATTACCCACCCAGGTATTAACCTGGGTGGGAATTTTTTTTAGAAGTTATGAGTAAAAATAAATAATATTGCTACTTTTAATTTATTTGTAACTCCTCACTATTAACCTAGCGTGGCAAAACTTACTAGAGAAGAGTAAAAATCCTGTAATCTTGACCTTGTAACGAAATAATGGTGCAAAAACTTGGCAAGGAAAAGTCTAAAACCAGAGGCAACATCGTTTGAAGTACTCGATTGTGTTCAAAAAAAATGTCCTTCGTGCGGTCAAGCAATGTGGAATGAATACAATAATTCTCGACATATAAGAACGTTAAATGGGGTAGTAGAACTACAGCTAAAAATTCGTCGATGTCAAAATAAGTCATGTCTGCGGTATAAAAAAGCATATCGACCAGAGCAAGAAGGGTCACTCGCTCTACCACAGAACGAATTTGGTTTGGATGTGATTGCTTATATAGGAGCATTGCGCTACCAGGAACATAGAAGTGTTCCTCAAATACACACTCACCTTGAATTAAAGGGTATATGTATAAGCCAACGAACGGTCACGCACCTAATTGACAGATATGACGAGTTACTTTCTTTATGGCTAAAAGACCATAAAAGGTTAAAAGCAATAGTTAAAAAGCAAGGACGGGTGATATTAGCCATCGATGGGATGCAGCCAGAAATTGGACATGAGGTATTATGGGTCATTCGAGATTGCTTATCAGGAGAAATTTTACTAGCTAAAACCTTATTATCATCAAGAAATGAAGATTTAGTGGCGTTATTATTAGAAGTAACTAACACCCTAAATGTACCAATTGATGGAGTTGTTAGTGATGGACAACAATCAATTCGCAAAGCTGTTGGGTTAGCATTACCTAGTATTGCTCATGGTTTATGTCATTACCATTACCTGAAAGAAGCAATTAAACCCATATATGAAGCGGATAGACATGCAAAAAAGGAATTGAAAAAAAAAGTTAGAGGATTACAAGACATTGAACGTAGTGTTACCAATGAAGATAAGGATTTGGCGACTATTATTGAAGATTATTGCTCGGCAGTGCGTAGTTCTATAGCGGTTCTCAGTTGGATGAAATATAGTAACAGCAGTGGGTGAACCATCCAATAATGTCTTTTTTGGTCACTGCATTAAGGGCAGTTGTAATGGCTTCATCTAATTCTTGATATGTTGTCCTTGCATTCTCACTATAAATCTGAGAATATATTTAAGGTTAAGCAAAATTAAATAATATCTATTAAGTAATACTTCAGCAACTTTCCAGGATTAGCATAAAGTAAACCTAAACATAGCCTACTTTTTTGCGATCAGGTAAAAGCTTTAATTAACAAAAACCTATATTGCTTTTTTAGAAGGAATTTTTTCTGTCTTGTCAGTCTGCGTGGAATTGTCGTTTTACTTAATAGTTAGACACGCGTTGATTTTGCTCTATTTCGGCAAAATTTGTACAATATTTTTCTTTCTCAGAAGAAAATTTTTTGGAGTAATTAGTATGAAATGTTACAAAATATTCTTCAAATATCTCTGCTATCTATCTTTAGGTACAACTTTACATACCTATGTTGACAGAGATAGCTCCCTATGTGAATATATGTAATGTAGGCATAAATTCGATTATGCTTATTAATCAGGCTTCATAAAGATCATCAGATGCAGTGACAAGTTTTTATCGAGTAAGAGGTTTTTGAAAGTTCGGAGTGGAAACTTTGGCACTTAGCAAAAATTTAGCAAACTTTTGTTTCTCGTATAAAAGCGTAAATTTACTATTTTTAGTGCAACTACTAATACAAAAGATCATTGTCTTGACAGATAAAATTTTTGCCTAAGCGTGATCTAATTAAAAGTTTATAGTTCCCATCATCAATCTCGGCTCTTGGCTCTCGGCTAATGTTTCAGTTGTGTCTCGATTTCAAACCTAACTGCAAAAACATAATTATGCAAATTTGGATTGTTTAGAGAAATCAGGTAGATAAAATAATTCTGCCGTCATGATTTATTTACTGTTGGGTCTGAATTCTCAGCTTGCACATGCGCGACAGCGAGTTTGCATCACCAAATAAGGTTGACGCATATTTTGTTTTCGGCAGAAATCGTGTTTAGCTTAAGGTAGAATCTTAGCCTTCGCTTCATTTTTCGTGCGAGTTATAAGTTTGTAAAAGATAACGTCAAGAAAGTGGGCCGCGAAAAAGTGCGGCTACACAATGTTTTGGCATTCTTAAATGATTGCTTCTAATTGTTTTGAGAGGCTACAATTGTCCATTTTTGTGCTTTCGCCTATACAAAGTTACCAAATCAAAAAAAGTTGATTTGAAAATGTTTACTCATGGAGTGATTAGAAGTATGTCTAACGATCTACTGCAATATCTTCTCGTCATGCCTTTATGACCCCCTCTTTTAATTTTGGGAGAGGGGGGAGTGGTGAGAATTGCAACAACTAATTAGCAAGACTTGTATCGTGCATCCAGCCCGTTTAAGTTAGCTAGAAAAATTGTGTGTTGAAAACAAGGATTAACTTATGGCAGTAAGAAACGGAACACCGGAAAACGATACCCTTATCGGCACTAATAATGCTGATACGATTCGCGGCTTTGGTAAAGAAGACCTCTTATCTGGCTTAGGCGGTAATGACACTATTTTCGGTGGAGATGATAAGGACACCGTGTTTGGTGGAGATGGTGCCGACAGAATATTGGGGGAGTTTGGTGAAGACGAGCTATATGGTGATGCTGGCAATGATTTCATCGATGGTGGATTCGATAAGGACACTTTGTTTGGTGGAGTTGGTGCTGACAGACTCTTTGGCGGAGAAGGCGAAGACACAGTGTTTGGTGATGCCGGCAATGACACTATCTACGGCGGCGCGGACGCTGAAGATGGACTTGATGGGAAAGATTTCCTTGATGGTGGCGCAGGTGCAGACTGGGTTTATGGTGGCTTTGAAGATACTGCTCAGGGCGGTGCTGGCAATGACACCCTAATTGGTAGCTTCTATGATGACGCACTGTACGGCGACGACACAGAAGGTTCTGTTTCGGGTGGTGATGACTACATCGATGGTGGTGCGGGTAATGATACCCTTTACGGTGAAGCTGACACCTTGGCTTCAGGCGGTAATGACACCCTCATCGGTGCCGATGGTGATGACACTCTCTATGGCTATGCTGGTGATGACTCCCTGCTGGGTGGAGATGGTATTGACTACCTTGATGGTGGTGACGGCAATGACGTTCTCGATGGTGGTGCAAGTTCTAGCACCCTCTTGGGTGGCGCTGGCTTAGAAACCATCACAGGGGGTAGTGAAGGTGACTACATCGATGGTGGTGAGGGTAATGATAATCTTAGTGGGCTTGGTGGCAATGACACCATATACGGTGACTTTAGTGTAGATGAATCTCTCGCTGGCAATGATGTGATTAATGGCGGCGCGGGCGATGACTTCATCGATGGTGGCGCTGGCGTTGACCGCATTATCGGTGGTGGTGGCAATGATGTTCTCTACGGTGGCGAAGACTCAGAAACCCAAACCGAACGCGACACGCTAACCGGCGGTGCTGGTACTGATTTCTTCCAATTGAATTACGCAGAATATGAATTCGAGCCACCCCAACCCGGTGAGCCAATCATCCCTGTTCCTGCTGGCGACTGGATCACCGACTTCCAAAATGGTACTGACTACTTATTGCTTGAGGCTCTGGAATTTGAGGATCTAGGCTTCCAGCGCATCAATCTCACTGTTGGTGGTGTTGCTACAGCTAGTACTCGGATCTACGTTCTGACTGAAGGCGTTACTATTGCTCAATCCGAAACCTTAGCAGTTCTGCAAGGGGTACTTCCCGGAGCGTTCGACGCATCAGATTTCGTTGTAGAGCCTATCTAAGAAATGGGTAACTAGGCGGTGTACTTGGGTACGAACCAAGTAGCACACACCTGATAGTTACCCCAACCATGAAGAGTAGCGGCGTTGTCAGAATTCGCTTTCGCTACTCTTCGTACCAAAGCTAAATAAGCAGGCGTAATTAAAGATCACTGGATTTGGATTGGTATTAATGGGTATTAGGTAATGGGTAATTCAAGCTACTCTATACCTTTTACCTCATACTTCTCCTCACTAGTTACATTTATTCTGCCTGACCTACTTAACTGTGTCCATCTTAATATCTCCTGTCCGAAAACCTAGAACAGGAAATAAGCTCAAACACATCTAATTTGCATATCTCGATTGCATCAAAATCCTGTGGGGTGGGCATCTTACCCCCGGCTTTCTCATGCAGTATAAATGCTTATTAGCTTAAAGATTTGTAATACTCAGCATTACTAAAAGTGCCGTGCGAATTTTATTTTTGCATCCTAATTTCCCTGCTCAATTTCGTCATGTAGCAGCAGCTTTGGCTAAAGACAAACGTAACCAAGTTTTTTTTGGTACTACTCGTCACGATGGGAAATTGCCCGGTGTTAACAAAGTCATCTATAACCCTAAACGAGAAGCTCGACCGGAAACTCACCATTACGTCAAACCCTTGGAAAATGCTGTTCTTCAGGGTCAAGGTGTGTATAGGCTGGCAGAGCAACTTAAAGCACGGGGATTTGTTCCAGATGTAGTTTATGGCCATTCGGGTTGGGGCCCTACCTTATTTATCAAAGATATTTTTCCCAAAGCCAAGTTACTGTGTTACTTTGAGTGGTTTTATCATGCTCATGGTACTGATGCTGACTTTGATCCTAGCGATCGCCTGACTGCGGATGATGAAGCCCGAATTCGGATTAAAAATGCGCCGATTTTGCAGGATCTATATAGTTGCGATCGCGGTCTTTCTCCTACCTATTGGCAACGCCAGCAATTCCCCCTAGAGTATCACAGTAAAATTTTTGTATTACATGATGGGATTGATACTAACTTTTTTTGTCCCAAACCAGGGGCTAAATTAGTTCTCCCACGGATAAATCTGGATCTTTCTCATGTTAAAGAACTTGTTACTTATGTAGCAAGGGGCATGGAGCCTTATCGGGGATTTCCCCAGTTTATCGAGGCAGTTGCATTACTCCAACAACAACGCCCTCATTGTCATGTCGTAATTGTCGGAGAAAACCGCGTAGCCTATGGTAAGCCTCTACGTGATGGCAAAACCTATAAAGAGGTGATGCTAGAAAAATATGATCTCGACCTCAGCCGAGTTCATTTTACAGGTTGGCTACCTGACGTTGAATATCTGCAAGTTCTCCAAGCTTCTGCGGCACACGTTTATCTCACCCGTCCTTTTGTTTTATCTTGGTCAATGTTGGAGGTTTTATCAGCAAGCAACCTGCTGATAGGTTCTAAAACTGCTTCTGTAACCGAGGTGATTCAAGATGGCGTTAATGGGCTGTTGGTAGATTTCTTTTCACCGCAGGAAATATGCGATCGCATTGCAGAAGCCCTCAATCATCCAGAGAAAATGGCTGCAATTAGGGCGAAGGCAAGGCAAACAATTCTAGATCGCTATGATTTAGCCCAATTATTACCCCAACACCTGCAATGGATACAGCAGTCAGAAGATAGCAAACTAGTTGCGCCTTGGGAGAAAACAAAACTAGGGTTGCTAGCCCCTGTAGAAAACAAGGGATTTGGTAGGCGACATCAAAAAGCTGAGAATTTATCAGCCACATCTGCGATACTCTTACGAGTTCATAATCAGACATTGACAACTCAAGAAATTATTCCTCTCTTGAGTCGATATCAACTGCTACCAAAGCTTCAGCAAGAACTCTTAATTGACGAAGCGATCGCCTCTTTTAGCTGCACAAGCGAAGAGCAAGCCAAGTGTTACCAAGAGTTTTGCCAACAAAATCAATTGTCATCCGAAGCTGAACGCCAAGCTTGGTTACAGCAGCAGAATCTGACTGAAACAGAATTTTTGGATTTAACAACTCGCAACCTAAGAATTGAGAAATTCAAAAAAGCTACCTGGGATCACAAGTTAGAGACTTATTTTCGCCAATTAAAACCAAAACTTGACCAGGTTGTTTATTCTCTGATTCGCATCCGCGATAGAGCTGTTGCTCAAGAACTTTACTTCCGCCTGTTAGAAGGTGAACAGTCCTTTGCTGAACTAGCAAGGCAATATTCCCAAGGTGCGGAGGCTCAGACTGGTGGCTTAATGGGGCCCATAGCATTGAGTGTACCCCATCCCAAACTTGCCCGCCTCCTCGCCTTCAGCCAACCCGGTCAGCTATCGCTCCCGACCAATATTGGCGATTGGTGGTTAATTGTGCGTTTAGAAAAGTTTATCCCGTCTCAATTTGACGAACCGATGCGACAACGATTGCTCAACGAACTTTTTGCTGGTTGGTTAAAAGACCAAATGCAAAAAACTTCTCCACCACAATCTGTAGCAATCAAACATTCAGCTTGAACTTCTATTCCTTCAACCATTAGGTATGTAGTATGCCAGCTCTAAACTTTAGCGAACAACTTTTAGTAGGAAACGATTTTAGCGGTCAAAACCTGAACGGTTCGACCTTTTTCAAAGCCACTCTCACCAACGTTTCATTGTTCAATACACAGTTGAGAGGTACTAACTTTGAAGAAGCAAAATTATACAATGTTGATGCCCGTAATGCCATTTTTGCCTCCAATAATAATTTTGGCCCAGCTAATCTTTTTAAGGCAACATTAGAAAATGTCAATCTCAGAGGAGCAAACCTAACTGGGGCTAATCTCTCATTCATCAACACCAAATTCATTAACTTGTCAAACGCTAACCTGACCAATGCCAATCTACAGGAGGCTAATCTCAGTGGCGAGCAATCCGAGCGACCAAACCTAATAAATGCGAATTTTACTGGTGCTGATTTATATAAAGCAAAGCTCAAAGCTGCTGACTTTACTGGTGCAAATCTGACAAATGCCAGCTTAGAAGAAGCTGATTTTGAAGCAACTCTTTTAGTCAATATCGATGCAACTGGTGCTGACTTCCGACTAGCAAAACTGATAGATATTACCCTGCAAAATGCAATTTTTGACCTAGCTAATTTCAGTGATGTTGTTCTGAGTGATGTAGAAGCATTAGATCCAACACAGCCAATTAATGCTAGGTTCCGTGGTGCTAATTTAACCAACTTGACTCTAGATGATGCTATTTTGACGGGTTCTGATTTTAGTGCTTATGTAGCTGCTAATGGCACTGTTACAGTTACAGACCTGACTGGAGCTAAATTAATTGAGACTGATTTTACTGGAGCAAATTTCAGTAATGCCAAGCTTTTGAATGCTGACCTATCTAAAACCAACCTCACCAATACAAATTTTACAGGGGCTAACATGAGTGAGGTGCTGACGACTGATGCGATCGCAATTGGTGCAAATTTCACTGATGCCAATCTCAGTAACGCTAATCTGTCAAAAAGCAACTTTACAGATGCTACCTTTGTGGGTGCAAATCTCACGGGAGCGATCGCAGTTGATGCCATTGGCTTATCTCTTGGTGATGCCAGTAACAACACCCTCAACGGCACTAGCAACGGCGATAACCTCTTTGGTTTTGAGGGTAATGACACCCTCACCGGTGCTGGAGGGGATGATTATCTTGATGGGGGCACAGGTGCTGACAGAATGGTTGGTGGTGCGGGTAATGACACCTATGCAGTCAATAGTGCCAGCGATACCGTCGTTGAAAATGTCAACGTAGCTATAGATACTGTCCGTTCTAGTCTTGCTACCTACATACTAGGCAACAACGTTGAAAACTTGGTTTTAGTAGGGACAGCCCAAAACGGCACTGGTAACGCACTTAATAATGTCATCATTGGTAACACTGGTAACAATACCCTCAACGGGTTAGCTGGCAACGATACCCTAATTGGTGATGCTGGTAATGACACACTTAACGGTGGCGCGGGGGATGACTCCCTGATTGGTGGCACAGACAATGACACATACATAGTCGATAGCATAGGGGATACCATCACAGAAAACGTCGATGAAGGCACAGATACAGTCCAGTCAAGCCTGGACTATACTCTAGCCGATAATTTAGAAAATCTGACCTTGCTTGGTACAACTCAAACAGGTACAGGCAATGCACTTGCCAACACCATCACTGGTAATGAAACTGACAACACCCTCAACGGGTTGGCTGGCAACGATATTCTCTTTGGCAATGGTGGTGCTGATGCCCTGACTGGAGCAGGTGGCAACGATATTCTTGATGGAGGTGACGGCAATGACAACCTCAATGGTGGAGTCGGTGCTGACTTGCTTACGGGTGGAGCAGGCAATGATATCCTGACTGGCGCTGATGGTAATGATATTTTGGTCGGCGGCCTTGGTAATGATACTCTTACTGGTGGTATAGGTAGTGATACCATCCGCTATGTCTTGGGTGATGCTAGTGACCGAGTTAATGGATTTGTCATAGGAACAGGAGGAGATTTCCTTTCCTTCAATGGTATTGCTGCTATTGATGTGCGTGTAGTTACGAATGCTGCTGGCACTAATACCCAGTTTAGAGTCAGCGACGGCATTGCTGGCAACCCTGGATTCGGCACAGGAGAAGACCTTTTAATTACCTTGTTTGGAACTGGTTTTAACCAAGCGGATATCGTCACCAACATTGTTGACTCAGCAAATACGACCTTTTTATTCTCATAACTCCCCAAGGAATACCGTAGAGAACTTGAGTTGATATTTTCACTAACGGTTCTGTCGTAGTGGATATCCTTTATGGTTTAGGAAAAAGGAAAAAGGTTGGAATTCACCTCTTTCCCTTTTCCCGAACCGTATTGGGTTAAGGACGACTTTACCTATGGCACCTTTACAGAAGCAAGTCTCACCTCACGGGTGCGATCACAGTTGATGCCAATTTTATCAAATCTGCCTTTTTGTCTCCCTCAATCAAAGACCATTTTTACCTAATAACCTAACTTAAAAGGGTGTAGCCTCATGCGAATTCTTTTTACTATTGCCCACTTTTTTAATCCTGATATTAAGGGGAAACACGGTTCCCAAAGAAAAGACCCGCGATGCCGCTTGCTAGCTTTAAGTCGAAGTCTTGCTGCCTTACATCAGTTATTTGGTAAATCTCAAAGTATGATCAATATTGGGCAACAATTAGCTTTTCCTGTGAATCAACCACAGGTCTACGATTTAGACATTATTATTTGTACGTCCAAAAATAATCATTTTCTCAATCAACTGCCTTTACCTTCCCATTTTTATAAGCATCATCCTACTCAGGCGGAGTCTTTAATGTTAGGGTTTGAGTGCCAATCCCTATTACGGGATTGTTTAGGAAAGTACGATTACTATTGTTTCCTCGAAGATGATCTCATACTTCACGATCCTTGGTTATTTATCAAATTAAACTGGTTTACTCAGCAAGCAGGTAATCTCACTCTACTCCAACCGAATCGCTACGAAATTTCTACCCACAATTTAACCTGCAAAGCTTATATTGATGGGGACTTAGCACCTAAGCTAACTGCAAATTTTCAAAATGTAAATCAAAAACCACAAATTCGGGGGATAATTATGGGGATGCCAATCACATTTCGACGTACCCTTAATCCCCATGCTGGCTGTTACTTTTTGAATGCTAATCAAATGGATAATTGGGCTAATCAACCTTATTTTCTTGACCGCGACACTAGCTTTGTTAGTCCTTTAGAAAGTGCTGCAACTTTGGGAATTATGAAGACATTCTGGGTTTATAAACCTGCACCAGAACAAGCAAACTTTTTAGAAATTCAACACTTTGGAACTGGATTTCTCAGTCTGATTGGGCAACAGGTAGGCTTATCGGCAAGTTGAAAAAACTTTAGTTGAATCTTTAGTTAATCTAGGATGACTGATATTCAAAGCATTTTTCAAAAATTTATAGCGACAATTAAGGGATTTGAGAAATTATAGGGCTAGTATTTGATTTCTGAAAAATCTCCGTACATTTGAAGAGACAGATACCTGGCTGTTTTTATCGCACGACTTTGGTCTGTGGTAGCGCTTTTCTCAAAAATGCCCCGTGCGGTTGAGCATTCGGTTAAAACACATAGCAGTGTACTAATTCAACCAGTGCATAATTTTCGGTAAATGCTTCTGGCTGTTTTGGTTCCAGCAGGTAATGCACATGATTGCTCATGATGCACAAAGCATAAAGCTTAAATCCATACTTTGACCGTGTTTTCTTAACCCTGTTTTGTCACTCTAGGCAGAGGAAAAATAGAAATCAGGGTGAGACAGGAAAATAAATATTGAACTGGTGAGGTTATAAATAATAACTATAGAACCCATTTGACATCTAAGAAGGTGCTGCAAGCCTCTTAATCATTAGCCTGATGAAGCAGAGATTGAGTTTGGCAGTGGCACTAACTAAGGTTCGTTCAAAGTTCTTAACCAGAATTTTACAACGCTCCATCCAAGCATTGGAGCGCTTGATTACCCATCTGGCTACTGCCGGAACAAATCCACATTTTCCTTGTGCTGCTTTCTCTTGTTTTGAGGGTTTCGTAGAAAGTTGAAACTGGATTTTGGTCATGATCTTCTGGATAAATCCGCTCTAACTCCTGAGTCAAATATTCTGGGTGATACCCATGATCTAGGAGGATAGTGATCTTGGGAATATCAATAGGTTTTGACTTCAAGTAGTCGATGTTGAGAGTAAACTTCTCTTTTAATCCGGCATCATCCGAGACATTGGCGCGAGTGCAGTGGGTAAAGAAGGGAAACCCAAGGGTATCAATAGCCAAATGCCTTTTAATACCATTGGTGGCTTTGTAGAAACAAAAACCTTTCGACTCCACACTGGCATTGCAGGTATTTTTCACCGCTTGGGAGTCAATGATGATCAAGGTCGTCCAGTACGGTTTTTTTTAACCTGTTCACGAACTTGTCCATGTAAGACACTCATTAGTTCCTCGAATACCCCAGCGGCTCGCCACTGTTTGTAGTGCCAATAGACGGTGGAATAAGCAGGGTGGTTTCATACAACGAGAGAAAAATAATAATGGTTTGTAGAGGGTAAAGAAAAATGGATAACTAACAAGTATGAATCTCGTCGAACAATTGCAGCAAGTCCCAGACTATAGGCACATCCGGGGACGAAGACATGAATTATGGTTAGTATTGTTACTAATATTGCTGGGAGCAATGACAGGATATTGGGGCTACCGACCACTCGAAGATTTTACCCGTATACACAGGCAGTTTTTTCTTTCTTTGTATGAAACCACCCTGCCCTTCCTGCGTCGGGAAGGGGGTTAGGGGGTTAGGTCTTTGGTGGACTTTTGCACACAACGTGAAAAGTCAGGGGAGCCTGTAACTCGAAATTAATTAATTCAAAATTTTCTTTATTCTTCATAACAGAATTTTGTATTTTGAATTAAACCAAGGTCAAATCAATGAATCATTTATTCTGGCGGCTCTTTTATTGATTACTGGAATTGTTCTATTAATGGTGTCAGGGTATCATCATCAGCTAAAGTGCCCAAAATTTGCAGATTTACTTTGAAGTAATTTAAGCACGCCAGCGAAGTACTTGATCCTTAACAGGGTTCACAAATTCTCGTCCTTCAGCGACAGACCGAGCATACTCCCGCTTTAACTGGTAATACCACTGCGCCTGCATATCTGAATCCTTAATCAGTCGCAGTACAGGATTATATTTAAGCCCAATCTGTTGCTTTTCCACAACCGTTCTGTCTTGACCTAAGAAGGTTTGTGCCAATACATGCAGCAGTGGCTTGAAAAATCCCACCCAGGGAAGTGTCGAGTAAAGAACAAAATTTACCTCAGTTTCTGTGTCTGAAATGGGGGTAACTGCCGTTAAATTAACAACTCTATGCTTGCCAATTGTGGTTTCTTCTATTCTGACGCTAGGTAAACGAAAAGAAATCTCCGTTTCCGGCACACCACCACCAATCAGCAAGTATAATCGACCTCCATTCGCTGGTAATCGGTGTCGTCGCATAGTAAAGCCGTAGGGTGAAGCATCAAATTGCTTGACTTCCTCATGCAGTTGCCCACTTCGCCACCACCAAGCACGATGAACATAGGGGGAATGAGCAGGGTCCATCAGACCTACTACTGCATGATCCACAAAACAGGGAAATCTCATCACCTCTACAAATTGGGGCGATCGCTCCTCAAACCCTGGAATCACCGGAATTTCCATCTCAGAAGCAGCAGGCTGAGATTTATCGGGATCAGCCATATATATCCAAATATTCCCTTGGGCTTCCCGAACTTCGTAGGATTGTACGTCAAAGCGGCTTAAATCCATCTGCTGCTCCTCAACAAGAGATGGAATTGCAGTGCAGCGTCCACCTGAGTTAAAGCGCCAACCGTGATAGCAGCATTCCACTTCCTGCCCATCGAATCTACCACAACTCAAAGGCACGGCACGATGAGGACAAATATCTCTCATAGCCGAGACTTTACCATTCTGGTCTCGGACTAACAGCACAGGTTCACCCAAGAAAATGCGGCTGATCATCATACCTGGCTTGATATGATTACTAGGCAGAGCATAGTACCAAGTATTACGTAATACAAAGTTATCGTTATTTTTCATCACTAATTGCCTCTGCCTTTGACACAACGAAAGTTCTGGTTTGTGGAAAGGAAGGTTATGCTTAGAAACATTCTTTCAGATTTTTAATTGCTGTAAGTAAATTCAACTGATGCACTTGTTAGTCGTGTTCGTAATTCTCTCAGATTTGGGTTGTTCTGAGAGGATTGTAGATGTGAAGTTGCATTATTCGCCAGAAATTTGGACAAATACCGTTCTTTTGCGCGGCCCATCCAACTCAAAAAACAATACAGATTGCCAGGTTCCCAAAGCTAATTTACCATCCACAATGGGAATTATCTCACTAGTGGTCAGCATCATTGCCATTAAGTGAGAGTGAGCATTAATTGGCTCATCTTCCGGGACATCTCTTAAATGCAAGTCATTATGCAAGTATCTGTCCGACTCTGGTGCTAATTTTTGTAAGAATACTTTTATATCTTCTAACAATCTGACTTCATTCTCGTTGATAGCTAAAGCTGTCGTTGTATGACGAGAAAATACTAAAACTTGTCCATTTTTAATTGCTGTTGAAGTAAGAAACTCTTGAATTTGTGGTGTTATATTATGAATATTAATTTTTGGTTCAGTTTCAATTTCAATTAGCTTATTAATAATCGGCATCTGTTCAATTTTATATTTAGGATTGTATAGGAGTGACAATTTAAGATTTTTGATTTGCGATTGCAGGAAAATCTTAAATCCAAAATTGAATGACTTTTAACTCCTAATTATAGTTTCCAAACCTTGTACTAATCTTTCTATACCTTCTTTGGCTGTCTCTTTTTGCAGCGCACCGTAAGCAACGCGCAGGTAACATCCGTCATCCATACCAAAAGTTGTACCTGGAATGACTGCTACTTTATGTTCCTGGATTAATCTTTTAACTAACTCAAAAGCATCCATCTGAGTATTAACTTTGAGGAAAAAATAGAAAGCGCCATTAGCTGGTGTGATGCTACATAAACCTTCTAGGCGGTTAAGAGAGTCGAGTACTAATTGCCGCACTTGAGAAATTGCACCTATATTATTCTGCAAATACTCCTCTTTGGCTTGCAATGCCCCTAAAGCTGCATATTGAGAAATCACTGGTGGACAAATCAAAATTGTATCTTGGACTTTTTTGATAGCGACAAATAAGTGTTTAGGAATCACCATATAGCCAATGCGCCAACTAGCAAAACCGTATGCTTTGGAAAGGCTAAATAGAGAAATAGTGTACTTGCTACTCCCAAATGCACCAGGAGAAACGTGCTTTACGCCGTTATAGGTAAAGTATTCATAAGCTTCATCGCTGATGTGGTAAATGCCATTAGTGTCACAAATTTGATTTACTTGGCGCAATGCTGCTTCTGAATAGACGACTCCAGTGGGATTATTGGGCGAAATTGTGACTATAGCCCGTGTTTTGGGAGTAATTGCTTGAGCGATCGCATTTGGGCGTAGTTGGTAATTTTCATCTGTCGTCACTAATACCGGACGACAACCAGCAATTGCGATCGCCATTTCATGGTTGAAATAGTAAGGCGTATTCAAAATAATTTCATCGCCTGGGTTAGTAATAGCAAGAATGGCATTCATGAATCCCATATTGCTCCCTGCTGTCACGACGATGCATTTTTCCCCATTGATTTCAATACCATTGAAGGCTTGCAATTTTCCAGCAAGTGCTGTCAGCAATGGGGGAATTCCCTCAACTGATTTGTATAAATTGTTAGCAGAATCGGCAAAAAATTTGGGTAAAAATTCGATAGTTTCCGGCGGGGGGTTGTAATGAACAACACCCTGTCCTAGAGAGATTGTTCCTGGAGAGTTTTTAATCAGTTCCCCAACCACAGGAATAATCGGCGACTGTACACCCTGCATACGAGAGGTTAGGGATTCCATATTTACTGGGAATTGGGAATTGGGAATTGGGAATTGGGAATTGGGAATTGGGAATTGGGAATTGGGAATTGGGAATTGGGAATTGGGAATTGGGAATTGGGAATTGGGAATTGGGAATTGGGAAACCCACGGGTTTCAAGCGTGGGATTGTAACAAGGACACCGATTTAAGAGCGCTACGCGTCTCGAAAAACATCTTTTTTAAAATGGGATTTTGACCCATAACTAAAGTTTCTATCACTATTCCCTGTTCCCAATTCCCTATTGCCAATAATAATTAACCGGATTTGCGATTACTCAAAATTTAGTCAATGGAAATCTGTTGAGGCCCACTTGCTTTGCCATTATGTGCTTCTGTTGTGCTGCTAGTATAACTATTTGAGCCGCCCTGTTGAGCTAGCCAGCTTTTAACAGGATCGTCTGCAAGATTGAGCCGAAGCACACCAGAGAATAACCCACCCACAAATGAGGCTGGATGCTGGATAAATTCTCTGAATATAGGTGACAATTCACTAATGAACATAAAAAGACTCCTGGCGGTGCCATCAAAAATTATTACTTCTTAATTGATCGTAACCTGTTGATTAGTATATGGTCGGTGGTAGTGAAGTTGCGAACTTTTTGAGCTTCAACTCGAACAAAAAAATTCCCGACTTCTTTAAGAAGTCGGGAATTTGAGCCTGTTGCATCTAAATTACAGAGAATCTATAAACTGCTGTACTTTTTCCAAGAGTGGCTGGTGTTCGATTTGCTCTGCTAAATCTTGAGCGTTTTGGTAGCACGATCGCGCCATTTTTTTACGTTTCGTTGTGGCGTAAAGGGTTCCCATATTCAGCAAAGTTGAAATTTCTCCGAGATTATCGCCCAGTTGTTGATAAATCACAATGGCTTGCTTGTAGAACTTCATTGCTTGGCGATGCTGTGCCAGGGTGCTGTAGGTAAAACCAATGTTGTGAAGGGTTGTTGCTTCGCCTGCGCGATCGCTGATTGCCCGACGTGTCAAAAGAACTTGATAGTAGAGTAATAGCGCTTGTTTCGGTTTTCCTAAATCACTATAGATTGAGGCAATATTATTCAAAGTGGTTGCTTCACCAAGCACATTCTTGACGGCTCGTTGAATTGGAAGTGCTGCTTCAAAAAATTCTAGCGCTTGCTCAAACTTGCCTAAGACATTGTAAGCAAACCCAATGCCATTGAGCGTTGTTGCCTCACCAGAAAAGTCACCTAACAATCGCCGCATCCTCAAAATTTGGTGTTGTAGCAACAGTGCCCGTTTCGGTTCTCCTAAGCGGGTATAAATTAGCGCTACATCATTAAGAGTAGAAACTTCACTTTGAGTATCTTGCGATCGCCTAAAGATTGGCAGTGCTTTGTCAAAATATTCTAAAGCTTGCGAAAAGCGTCCAAGACGGCTGTAGGTAGAACCCAGATTGCTAAGTGCAGTTGCTTCTGCTGGCGGGTTGCCAATTTCAATTGCAACCGAAAGCGCCTGATTAAAGCGCTCTAATGCTCTTTGAGGTTGCCAGCAACTGAGGTGAGCTAAACCGAGATCGTTTAATGTGTGGCCTTCTCTGGCTCGATCTCGAATTGCTCTAGCCAAGTGTAAATTTTTGGTTGCAAGATCGAGAGATTCTTGAAATTTACCGCGCTGGTAGTAGCGGTTTGCTTCATCACGACGTTGTTCCCACTCTTTGACTTGATTTAAAGGTTGCTTCATCTGACCTCAGTTGCTTTCTGCGATAAGTAGGCAGGAAATCTCTTGGGTGTGAACCCCTCTTAGGTTTCCCAAATTTTAACCTTAATCTTCTATCTTTAGATATAAGACGTAAATAGAGAAGTATGATATTGTTCCATATTTATAGGAATATTTATGAAGCAATTAATACAAATACTCCAATAAGGGCGTACATCTGTGCGTCCCTGGTAAATACCTATATTCCAAGTAATTGAAAGGTTGAGATTGCCGACTTTTGGCATCTTGAGGAGATCAGATTGAGCTAGCAGTCTCCCTAGCAGCTTTTCGCAGCCGCTCCACATCGCGCATCGGTGGGGCACCAAAAAGCCGCTTGTACTCCCGGTTGAAATGCGAGGCATCGTCGTACCCCACTCGGTAGGCAGCACTGGTAGCGTCAAGGTTTTCCCCCAGCATCAGACGGCGAGCCTCCTGGAGCCGCAGTTGCTTTTGGTACTGCAAGGGACTCATTGCAGTGACAGACTTGAAGTGATGGTGAAAGCCCGAAACACTCATTCCCAGTTCTCGGGCAATGTTTTCAATCTTGATCGGCTCGTTAAAGTCTTTACGAAGTCGCTCGACGGCTCTGGCGATGTGGTAGGTATAGCCACCCAGAATTGCAATATGACGGAGGCGATTACCTTGCTCTCCCATCAAGAGCCGGTAAATGATTTCCCGCTTAATCAGTGGTGCGAGAACATGAGCTTCAGCAGGGGAATCTAGAAGCCTGACGAGGCGCACCACAGCGTCCAAAAGATTTGCATTCAACGGACTTACATCAATCGCTTTTACATCAGAACGGCTACGAGATGAGGAATACCCTGCCTCGACCATCACTGAGCCAACAAGGGTGGGGTCGAGATCGAGGCGAAGGCTAAAATACGGTTGCGCTTTGGAAGCTTCCAGAATTTGGCTGATAATCGGCAGTTCGACCGTAGCAAGCAGATAATTCATCGGGTCATACTGATAGCGATCGCTGCCTAGAAGAACTTCTTTGCTGCCCTGAGCGATCGCACAGAAGGCAGGGATAGAGACACTATGAACACATTCTGAAGGCGAGGAGGAGCGGTTGAAGTGCAATCCTTTCAGAGGCTCAATCGTCCCATCATGACGAATAGCTCGTGCAATATGCTCTTTGAGTTCGTCTCTGTTGGCTTGCGCTCTCTCTGCCTCGCGCTTTACCTGGTGTTCGTTCCTTAAATCGATATTGGCAGCGTTCATTTCTAAGTTTGCAGGATTGTACAACAATCTTAGACGATCGTTTTATTGCTTGCTCTTGAAGATTCTTAGAATGAAGCTAAAGCAATGAAAAATGATTTCGGCTTCTTGTAAACATTCTGGATTTTTATTCAATAAAAAACTCAGTTTTGATTGGGCAAGAGATTTGCCTACTGACAAGCAGAAGGCATCAAAGCTAACCTTGCTGCTTAAAAAATCCATCCCTATTGATAGAGAAGTGATAAATGCTCAATCTCTACGATTGGGGCAGCCACCTAAATGGCATCAAGTGAAGGAATTAAGGAAAATACCTAGCACCCAAAGTAAACAAATAGGAGCATCAATTCATGTACAACACAAAAGCTTATGCCGCAGCCAGTGCAACATCACCTCTGTCCTCCACCAATATCGAGCGGCGCGATCCAACTGAACAGGACGTGCAGATTCAAATCCTCTTCTGCGGCATCTGCCACTCCGATCTCCATTCGGTGCGTAACGAGTGGAGCAGCAGCGTATCCACGGTCTATCCGATTGTTCCCGGTCATGAGATTGTCGGCCGTGTCACTAAGATCGGCTCGGCAGTTACGAAGTATAAGCCCGGCGACCTGGCCGCAGTCGGCTGCATGGTTGACTCGGATGGCACCTGCCCGCATTGCAGGGGTGGTCTTGAGCAGTTCTGCCCGAACATGACCCAAACCTATAACTCCCCGGACAAGAAACTCGGAGGCGTTACATACGGGGGCTATTCCGATAGCATTGTTGTCGATGAACGCTTCGTTCTGCGCGTTCCCTCCAACCTCGATCTCGCTGGGGTTGCGCCACTCCTCTGCGCCGGAATTACAACCTACTCGCCCATGCGCCACTGGGGTGTCACCAAGGGCAAGAAAGTCGGCGTGGTTGGTCTTGGTGGGCTGGGCCACATGGGCGTGAAGTTCGCTCGTGCATTCGATGCCCACGTCGTCGTCTTCACCACCTCGCCCGACAAGAAAGAAGACGCGCTCCGCCTTGGTGCCGACGAAGTGGTTGTCTCCCGCAACACCGACGAGATGCAGAAGCACGCTGGCAGTTTCGATTTCATCCTCGATACTGTTTCCGCCAAGCACGACATCAACGCCTATCTCAACCTGCTCCACCTTGACGGCAACATCACCCTTGTCGGCGCACCTGAAAAGCCTCTGGATGTCTCGGCATTCAGTCTGATCATGGCGCGCCGCAGTCTTTCCGGCTCTATGATCGGTGGCATCGCCGAAACCCAAGAGATGCTTGACTTTTGTGGCGAGCATAATATCACCGCCGATGTCGAAGTCATCCCCATCCAGAAGGTCAACGAAGCTTATGAGCGACTGCTCAAGTCCGATGTGAAGTACCGCTTCTGTATCGATATGGCATCCCTTAAATCTGCATAACTGAGGTGGAACCTTGAAGGAATAACAATGCAAAATCGCAAACTTGGAAACAGTAATCTAGAAGTCTCGGCGATCGGGCTGGGCTGCATGGGAATGAGCTTTTCTTATGGCCCACCCAAAGACACGCAGGAGATGACCGCTCTTCTGGGGGCCGCCGTCGATCGCGGAATAACATTCTTTGACACCGCCGAAGTCTACGGCCCGTTCACAAACGAAGAGCTTGTGGGCGAAGCCCTCGCTCCCTTCCGGGGGCAAGTGATCATCGCCACCAAATTCGGGTTTGATATTAATCCTAATTCCGATCCCCGTGGTATGAAGGGTTCACCCGGATTGAATAGCCGACCGGAGCATATTAAGGAAGTCGTGGAGGGTTCCCTCAAGCGACTCAAGGTCGAAACAATCGACTTGCTCTATCAGCACCGGGTTGACCCGAACGTGCCGATCGAAGACTTAGCAGGGGCAGTGAAGGAACTGATTCAGGAGGGTAAAGTGAAGTACTTTGGACTCTCGGAAGCAGGAGTGCAAACGATTCGTCGCGCCCACGCGGTTCAGCCGATCACGGCTCTCCAGAGCGAATACTCGCTGTGGACGAGGACTCCTGAAAAGGAAGTGATACCGACCCTTGAGGAACTCGGCATCGGCTTTGTCCCTTACAGCCCGTTGGGTAAGGGCTTTCTCACTGGCAAGATGGACGAAAGCACGACCTTCGACAGTTCCGACTTCCGCAGCACCCTGCCTCGCTTCACAACCGAGGCTCTGAAGGCGAATCAGGCCCTGATTAATCTGCTTGGTAGCATTGCAGAACGAAAAGAGGCGACACCTGCTCAAATTGCGATCGCCTGGCTGCTGGCTCAGAAGCCCTGGATTGTTCCGATTCCAGGCACTACGAAGCTGCATCGCTTGGATGAAAACATTGGGGCAGTCTTAGTCGAACTCACGCCCGACGATCTGCGTGACATCGATAATGCCACCTCCAAGATCGCTGTGCAAGGCGATCGGTACCCCGAAAAGCTGGAGCAAATGACCGGTCGTTGAGCGGCAAAAAAATAGTAAGAATCATCTAGCTGCCATTTTCAACGAGCTAGAGCATAATACGCTACATCTATGTCTGAGTAGGAATCTTGCGGTTTCTATCTCAGGCATGGTATCAGAGTCGCAGGACAAAGGCTACTTTAAATATGCGTATTTTTTTAGAAACATTAATATAATGCTCTTACTATGAGCATCTATCAATCTCTCAAAAAATCTTATACGCAACCTCGTCGCCGTGAAAATGACTGGCGGTTGTTTTTGCGTCTAGTGCCTTACGCCCGTCGTAACGGACAACTATTGGCGCTGTCGATGTGCCTACTCATACCCATCGCCCTAGCTAATGCCGTCCAACCTCTGTTGATTGGCCAAGTTATCTCCCTAATTCGCAATGAGCCAAGCGCTTACGAATTTCTCAGGAATCGCCCCTTGTCCGAAGGGTTAAATATCCTTGAGGGATTGTTATTTGTGGCGATCGCAATCCGATTGATTTTTACAGGCTACCAGGGTTATTTAGTACAGAAGCTAGGGCAACAAATCACCGCCGCAATTCGCCAAGATTTATTTCAGCACGTCACATCCCTAGCAGTACGCTTTTTTGACCGTACACCCGTAGGGAAATTAATCACCAGAATCACCAGCGATGTGGAAGTCTTAGGCGATGTCTTTTCCACTGGGGCAATTGGCATCGTGTCCAATTTGTTTTCCATGCTGGTGATTTTGGGTTTAATGTTTTCCATCGAATGGCAACTCACTTGTTTGCTGCTGTTAATGCTATTACCAGTTACCTGGTTAATTGTTTACATTCAGCAACAGTACCGCAAAGCCAATTACAAAGGGCGGGAAGAACTTTCTATATTGAACTCACAGCTACAAGAAAATGTCTTTGGGATTAACGTAGTGCAGTTATTCCGCAGGGAAAAATTTAATGCCGAACTGTTTCGTGCCACCAACAGCCGCTACACTCAGCAAATGGATCAAACCATTTTTTATGATTCATTTATTTCAGCAACCTTAGAATGGATTGGGCTGATTGCGATTGCAGCTGTTTTGTGTATGGGTGGTCTGTTACTGTTAGGAAAAAGTTTAGCTTTTGGGACTTTATCGGCATTTGTCTTGTATGCCCAGCGATTATTTGACCCTTTAAGAGATTTTGCCGAAAAATTTACAGTAATTCAAGCTGGTTTTACTGCTATTGAACGCGTAGGCGATATATTAGATGAACCGATAGAAATCCGCGATCGCGCCAATGTGCGCTTCTCAATATTTGATGCTAAATTCGGCTACATAGATGAAATCGTTGCAAATCTAGAATCCCCAGATATTACTTCCCCGCCTGAACTGGGAGAGATTTGCTTTGATCATGTCTGGTTTGCTTATAAAAATGATGATTACGTAATTAAAGACTTAGATTTCACCATTCGTCCTGGTGAAAAAGTGGCATTAGTTGGCCCCACCGGTGCGGGCAAAACTTCGATCATCCGGCTTTTATGCCGTCTCTATGAACCCACCAAAGGACGCATTCTCATCGATGGCGTAGATATTCGAGAAGTCCCACAGGCAGAACTGCGGCGCTACATGGCAGTAATTTTACAAGAAGGCTTTTTGTTTGCTGGCGATGTTAAAAGCAACATTTCTTTAGGAGATGGTTATACCATTGAACAGATTCAACAAGCAGCAGAGCAAACCAACGTTGCCCAATTTATAGAAGAACTACCCCAGGGTTATGATACTCAACTTCGAGAACGGGGCACAAATATTTCTAGTGGTCAAAAGCAACTTTTAGCCTTTGCGCGGGCTGCTATTCGCGATCCACAAATTTTGGTGTTAGATGAAGCTACCGCTAGTTTAGATGTTGGCACAGAAGCTTTAGTGCAAGAGGCATTAAACCAGCTAATGCTCAGACGTACCGCCATTATTATCGCTCATCGCCTGTCTACGATTCGCAATGTAGACCGGATTTTTGTTCTTAAGCGTGGCGAATTAATTGAACAGGGAAGTCACGATGAACTACTGGAACAGGGAGGGCTTTATGCAACTTTGCATAACTTGCAGATGTTGGGAAGTTAGGATATTTTCAGAATAATCTGAAGGGGGAAATAGCGATCGCTATTTCTGTAACTACATCCATACCAGCAAATCAAATATCAATTTGTCTTATTTAGAGTATAAAACACCTTTAAAAGACTAGCTGTGTTGCTCCTTCTATGGACTTTAATAATAAACGCCTTATGTGAGATGGGGTAGCAAAAAAGAAGGGGAAACCCCAAGATGAAGGTAACGACACCAAAGCTTGAGGTCTCCCAATGAATATGGTAGACGGTTCAACCCTGTTGACAACAATTTTTGTGCTGGTAGATGACTGGTATCAGCAAAAAGGCTTTCGTTATCAATACCTTCGCCAAAAAAAGAGTATGAAGAGATAGGGCTACCGTAGTAGAGTTATTGTCTCTCACAACGACAACTCAGAAGCTACAAGCAGCCCATGTTCGATATCCTATCACTGCTACAGTGCCTGCTACCACAAATAAATGCTACAACGATGCGGCAATTAAACCAGATAATTCTGGCGATGTTAGCAATGAATGGAAGAGTCACCATGTTGGAAATTTCTCGTTGGGCAGGCATTGGTGGTAGTTATCGGACGATGTTGCGGTTTTTTCATACAGTAATTCCTTGGACAACGTTGTTTTGGCTATTTTTCCGCAAGCATTTGTTCCGTGCGAATGAGGTGTATCTGCTTGCAGTCATGTAATTCTATTTTCTAGTGACCTAAAATTGTCATACGAAAAGATAATCGATTACTACAAACTCCGTTTCCAAATCGAGTTTAATTTTCGTGATGCCAAGCAGTTCTGGGGGCTGGAAGATTTTATGAACTTAAGCCAAACGGCTGTGACTAATGCTGCTAATCTAGCATTCTTCATGGTCAATTTATCCCATCATCTCCTCTGGGATTTTCGTCTCCTTAATCCCGACTCCGGCATTCTTGACCTTAAGGCTCACTATCGTGGTTTTCGATATGTCCATGAAATTTTAAAAATGCTTCCCGAAATGCCTGAGCCTATTTTATTAACCCAGATTTTTGCCAAGCTTACTTCTTTAGGACGTATTCATCCCGTTTCTACAGGCATTGAACCCTCGTAAATTGGCTAAGGTATTGATTAAAGGCATTAGTTACTGCTTAGAGGCGGCGTAATACGATCAGCATTAGGAATAAAGTCAACAACTATCACTCTTCCATCAGCAACCAGCGCCTTTTTAATTTTTCTCAGTAATTTTTCACACATCACCACATCGAAATGATGTAAACAATTACAAACGGCTTGATTAGTAAAGCTTTTAGCTTTTCTTAGTGCTATTCGAGTAAGGGGGAAAGGGAAAAAGTAGAAACCCTTCACCTTTTGCCTTTCCCCTTTACCCGACTTTTAGAGTCCTTATTTGCTTGGTGAACTACCACTGAGATTTTTTAAAAAACTAATCGAAGGAGAGAAAAAATATTCCCCACCTTTGAGAGTGACAAATTGACCAAATTGATTTTCGTCGGGAATTTCGGGCTTGACTGTAGATTTACCCCACTGTGATGGCCAATTTTTTGGGGGTTTAGGAGCTTCATTAATCACTGGATCGGCTTGCTCACCCAGTTTTTGACCGATAACCGCGTCTAATCCCGTTTTATCATAGTTTGGATTTGTGCCACCAGAAATACCAGGTTCAAGGAAGTTGGGATTATTACACCAAAAACGCTGAATAAACTCAAACTGCTCCCAGATATCTGATTGGTAGCACATGAAAAGTAATCCAACTCCATTGGTGGGAAGATCATCTAAATTATCAGAACTGCTGAGAGGTCCTCCATAGGTAATACCACGTCGAGCAATTCTGTGTCCTAGTTCTTCCTCCTTCGACTTAGCGAAAGGACCATCTGCTTTCACAGATTCCAATCGGGGATTACTTTTACGGATATGGGCATGAAAAGGACAAGTCAAACCCAACTTATCACCTTGATAATTGAAATCGTTGGGGATAGCGGGTTTGTTTGTGTTCGCCCAAGCACCGTCACCAGGTTGCAGGACAATAGGTGAACCATCCTCGTAACGTCCCACTGCCATCGCTCCTGCTAATTCTCTTGGCAGTCCTAAGCTTTCTCCTAACTTAGCTTCAGCAGTTTTGAAACCTTGCACATTCTGTTCGAGTTTGCGAAAAACTAAGAAACTACCAAAACTAACGTCTGCCGTCTTGCCATTTGGGTCGGGAATTAAAACCAACTTTAAAGGAGCAGCTGGTTCCCAGAAACGAGTTCCTTTTAGGCTTTTCTCTCGTTCGTACTGTTTTTTTAGAAAGATAGGTTGACTAACACCATCAGCATAACCAAAGTGTTCGACAACTACACCGAACTCATTACTAGGGTTAG
Source organism: Nostoc sp. C110 (assembly GCF_043099725.1). Classification (GTDB taxonomy): domain Bacteria; phylum Cyanobacteriota; class Cyanobacteriia; order Cyanobacteriales; family Nostocaceae; genus Nostoc; species Nostoc muscorum_A. Next base: position 4,324,152 of record NZ_CP171148.1, read on the forward strand.
TCGTATCGACAGTATCAAATTTGCGTCGTAAGGTAAACCCACGCTCGATGGTTCTGACTGTGGCGATATCTTTGAGTTGTTCAAGAATTTTAATTTCCTGAGCGATTAATTCCGCCGGATCATCGTTAGCAAGGAGCAAAACTGCATCAATTGAGTTTTGAAATCCACTTTCCCAGTTACTCGTAGGCGGATCAAGAAGAACTGAGGCGCGATTTTTCATTCCTTCTTGAAAAGAATTGGCGTAAAATGGAGCTGTTCGTTTTTGTGGGTTTGCTCCTGTAGGTATTTTGTTTACTGGGATGCCGAGACGAGCATAACCACTAGTACTCAAAGCAAAATGGGTGAATAAACCCGCATCAACTTTCTCTCGTTTATAGCGTTCTGTTCCATCCAATTGGGCTTTAGCTGAAGTAACGTCTAATCTAGCAATCCACTTTTTGACGTTTTCGATCTGATTGGGTTTATCGAAGGCGATAAAAATATGGGCAGCATGATCTCGTCCATGCCCGTTAAGGATGTTTCCTTGTAAGTCCTTGAGAACATCTGCAATTTTGGGATTATCTTGATCAATTGGCCCTGAATTGGTCGTTAAATCTAATGGCATAGTTATTATATTCTCCGTGTTTTACAATTCTTTAATGCGGATATTGCGGAACTGAACAATTTCGGTGTGGCATTGTAGGGCTATATAACCTTCCCTCTGCTTTGGTGCAGCAATAGTAGTGTTAGATACTTTCTCACCATTAAGAACTACGACAATCGAATCGCCTTGAACAGTAATCTCGTAAACATTCCAAGGCCCATCAGCTGTAAATCTGGGACGGATTACCTTACTCATACCCTGTGCTGCGGGAGCAAGAGTATAAATTGCGCCTGTCTTCTCACGGAATCCCCCAAATATTGATTGAGGATTTCTATCATCTCGATAATTCTTCCCAGTTTCATCGATTTGAATTTCTGTACAAGCTTCATAGAAAGAGTTGTCAAGGGATTTTCCTGTAGGATCTGGGATACGTAAAAATATTCCAGAGTTCGCACGTATAGAAAAGGCTTTCCACTCTAGACGCAGAACAAAATCTTTGAATTGCTTCGGTTGATAATAGAGCAACCCTAAAACACTATCTGCGCCAGCTTTCCCTGCTTCAATAATAGGAGGCTGCCCTAAAGGCTGTAAGGGTGTAAAGTTGGCAGCCCCAACAGAACGCCATACACCAGGAAAATTACCGTTGAAGAGAGATTGAAAGTCACCATCTTTGTCTTCAAAAGGCTTTTCTTCTTGATATCGCTCAGTAATACCTAAAGCTACTTTACGAGCCAGCGCTAACCCGGTAGGTACGGGATTCGCCGAGCCTGCTGTGGGGAACAAGGACTGATCGGCACAATAAGCATTGGCAACATGATGAAAGCGTCCATGCACATCAGTTACAGATGTCTCTGGATTTTCCCCCATCCAAAGAGTACCGCACTCATGATAAGTAGTTCCTAAGCCGTCTTCAACAGCATCAACAAGTACGATATTGGGATTAGCGTTAGGTTCACCCTGTTTTTTGCCAGCTTCTTCAACGGTAACATTGGCTAACCGAGCAATGAATTGGAAAGCTGCTGCCCTCTGTGCATTACGAAGTTTCAATACCTCGTCCGTTTCCACAAGTTGAACATAGCCTTCTGGGTTGCCAAAACGGTCTTTAGCTGAGGGGCTGGTATCCATCCAACTAGTGTTGGCACTACGTACCCCGCTATATTCTACTGGCGCTTCTTTGTCGCCGAAATCTTCCCCACAAGTTCTTATCCCTACGGTGATCCATTCATTGGCATCTGGCTCACCTTTTAGCTGTTGGGCTTTCTCAAGTAGGTCATCGCGATCGGGTATCATCTGATAAAGAGAGTACTCGGCGTTATTGCCAGCATTGGGTGCTGCGTAAAATTGGAAGTGAAAGCGTCCAGTGAGGTTATTGGAGTTTAAATCTGTTGCTGTACCCTCAATCTGTAAAGCTGCCTGCTGTAAAACTTTATCCTTGAAGATATCTTTTAACAATCCTTCTTCTTCTAAGATAGGTAAACTTTCGAGGTGGGTGCGGCGTATCTTCCAAAGATAATTACCTCGAATATGAACCATCAGGTTAGCTCCCATACGTTCTTTTGTAAGTAACGCTGGGCGAGGGAAAGAGTTTCTGGCTATGCGGGTTGAATTGACACAATTAGCAGCTAAAACTACCATCCCTTGCTCAGGAACTGTAATGTTTTGAACTATCTCGCCTGCACCAACTGGGTCATTAACAGCAACTCTTATGCCTCGGACAACTCCCTCTTGTGTTTCTAAATTTAGGACAGTAACGTTTGGTACTAAAAATAGATAGCGATCTTGATCATTATTGTTTGACCTTCCTACATCCTCCCGAATCGCACTCAAAAGACCAGGTAGACTGCTATATTTATCTGGACTAAACAATCCGGATAATTCAGATTCAACTTTGACTGCGATCGGTGGTTGAAGCACACGATCAATTGAATAACTATCTACTGGGATGTTGAATGGAGTTAATTTACGAGAGCGTTTGAGTAAAGCTTCGTAAAGTCCGCCATAGATAAAGTCCTCTTCTTTACCACGTCGATCAACATCGTAATCTGCGCCAATTTCTTGAGTGATAAAATCATAGCCCTGTTCGCTCTTCAAGAATGCAGAGACTGAGTTGGGCCACTGAAGCAAATCAGCAGTAGTCAAGGAAGGAGACCAACCACCCCAAAAAAGACCTTTCCCACCAACACAACGATGATGAGGTCGGAATTTTCCGGCAAAATCGCGTCCAAATGGAACTCCTTGTCCCTCTGATGTACCATTTGCGTTAATGATTCGATATTGTCCTTCAGGTAGAAGACTGGCAAGAGGTAATTCATAAAGTCCTCCTAATCCCAAAGGTAGGTTTTGGAAATGTTCGTGAATCAAAAATGGGCCTTCTTGAAGAACTAAAATTTTAGGGCGAGGACGACCAGACCCAAAATTCTTTGTTTTGTTATATATATCGGTTGCAAAATATGCGCCATACATTCCCGATCCAACTACAATAACGTCAAAGCCACCTGGTACGGCTGCTAAAGCTTCATCTAGGGTATTGCAAACAAACCTGGAAAGGGCATCACGATTGAATGATGTATCCTGAATACCACCTGGTGCTATTACAGGTTCACCTGATGGATTAAGGAATTTAGCTAATTTTTGTAATGGCATATTGATTATTAGATTGACAACTTGAAATCTATGAAAGCAGTCTTTATGAGAAAACCTACGATGTTATCTACCTCTATTTTTTGATTCTGAGTAACACAATAGACACGTTTGTTGGAATAAATTTTGAGCCTGATTTCATATTGAAATATATCTAAGGGATGAGAATCTACGTTCAATACGTCAAGTCGCTTTGCTTGAATTAAAGACTCAAAAGTAGGGTTCCCCTTAACTGTCTTATCTGCTGATTTTTAGCTATTTATGCAGATTTTAGAAAAATCATCGATTTGTTTGTTGACACAATTTATGTGTTATGGAAGGCTTTTTTGCATGAATCGAAAAAAGATACACCAATACTTGATTGGAGCGGTATATTAGTCTGCTATTTTGTAGATGCTCGGCTTACCTAACTGCATCATGCGGTTAAGCTTCAATTTCACAATGAACTGAATATAATTCCTTTGCCTGACTCATCTTCGGTTCTTATAAAACACAAGATATATAAAAGCGTTTCTTTTTTTTCATCCATAACACTGAAGTTCCCCTATTAATAAAGAGAAGGGTTTGATGAATCGTACTATTTACAATCTTTATAAAGCTACAAATCCACAAATATAGATTCCAGAAAATACTACCACCTTTTTAGCTAGATATTTGATGGTTTTATACTCTGTAAAAATAAAAATAACTTCTGTTGAAATAGACAATTTTACTAATTAGGAAAATCCTTATTTTATCTAAGGATTTTCCTTAGTCTCATATTCACTTTTTTGATTAATGCGTTTTTTAGTAGTATCAAAAGCTTCTATCTACCCAAGTGCTGCATAGCGTAAAACATCATAAATATTCAGTCGTTTCATCAGTTGCAATCACTGTACTTTGGCTGTTTTAGGACTGATGTTTAATAAGTCTGCAATCTCTTTTGTAGAAAGCCTTTCTTTGATACCCTACCAGAGTCACTCAAAGACAAGATTACTAAACCTTCTCAGACTCGTTCGCTACTCCGACTGGTTAAAACTCCCGATAAGTTAGAGCAAGCTGTTGCGATGGCGTAACCGCCCGCCGTAGGCATCGCAGCCAAAGAAAAACCCTTCCCTACTGCCGCCGATTTTGCCAAAGCAGTACAACAGGTTGCACCAACAACTCCAGCAGCGCATTCAGGAACTAGAACGTGCTGTACAACAGCATCCGGTTCAACAGTGGGGGAATACCATGACCCAGCAAGCGACTAAAGCGTTGAACAAGCAAGTCAAGCTTGCCTTGGAGAAAACTATTGATTTGCGATCGCCTACGCCATCGCTAGCCCAGGAACCACCAAAGGAAAATGCCCAAGCATGTCTGCGGCTCATGGGCATGGCTTTGAAAAACTTAGCCAGTGCCATGAACAATACTCAGGCATTGGAGGCAGCAGCCCTAATTTTAGGTAGTGACCCGACACCAACTGCGATGGTCGAAGACCCGCCTTCGGCGATCGCATATCGAGCCGAGCAATTAGAAATGCTGCCCCAGGCGGTTAGCGACATTCGGCAAGTAATTGCAAAACCTGGATGTACGTGGCAAGACTTTTGGGCAGTGGCGCAAGAGTATGAGGTGATTAAACAAGATTATTTGGTGGAATTGACCATCCAGGAGACTGATTTAATTACCGTACTTCAAACGGCATCTACTGAACCTCCCATAATCGGGCTTGGTTCTATTGTTTCTCATGCTGACCCTTACCGCACTTTGTATGTTGCCAGAGGAGAAGTGATTCAGGATTTGGGAGATGAGGTAATCGTTGCATGGGATCACTTAAAACTGTTGATGGTGTTCAAACACAATACTGTTTAGGGAACCCTATATATATTATTAATAAAAAGTGAGCGATGAAAGCACCTTTTGTTTGCTGGGATTTGATTAATTTAATGCTGACAGGTGGGATGCTCCTTTGGTGTACCTCTGTGAGTGCCCAGCTAACTCCCGATGGCACCCTCAATACTACTGTCTCCCAAAGCGGTAATAACTTCACCATTACTAATGGTAGTGCCGCCAACAGTAACTTATTTCACAGTTTCCAGCAGTTTTCGGTTCCCACTGGCGGTTCGGCTACTTTTGATTTAGTAAACACGCCCAACATTTCTACCATCTTCAGCCGTGTTACTGGCGGTAATATCTCTAGTATTGATGGCTTGATTCAGAAGATTAACGGCAACAATCCCGTCAGTCTGTTCTTGATCAACCCTAGTGGGATAATCTTTAGAGCCAATGCCCAACTAAACATTGGGGGTTCATTTATTGGCAGCACTGCCAACAGTATTAAATTTGCCGATGGTGCTGAGTTTAGTGTAATTAATTCTGAATCTGCCCCGTTGTTGAGTATCAATGTTCCCATTGGGTTGCAACTGGGTAACAATCCCGCATCAATCACTGTTCAAGGTACAGGACATACCTTGAGGAATGTCAGTGGACTGGCTCTGGTTCCCCCGATTCAGACTCCCAGTTCTACAAAACTGCGGGTAGAGCCGGGAAACACCCTAGCTTTAGTGGGTGGCGACATACATCTAAATGGGGCAAACTTAATCGCTGAAAGAGGACGAGTTGAATTGGGTAGTGTAAGCGGTACAGCATTGGTAAAGCTGATACCAACCGCACAGGGCTATACACTGGGATATGGGAATGTACAAAGCTTTGGCGATATTCAACTGGCACAGCGATCGCTATTAGATATCAGCGGCGTGAATGCAGGTTCGGTTCAAATTCAGGGTAGGCAAATTCAATTCACCGATGGCTCTCTGGTACTGGCGCAAAATTTTGGCAATCTCCCCGGTGGTGACATTCGTCTTCAGGCTACAGAGTCAATTAATATGATTGCTAAAACAGCTGATGGCACAATTCGGAGCGGAGTGCGTAGTGATGCTTTGGGTATGGGAGCTAGTGGGAATATCAGCGTTCTTACTCCCAACTTCACTATCAAATCGGGAGCGGGTTTGAATAGCACAACTCTTGGAGCAGCTCCCAGTGGCAATATTTACATTGATGCAACCACCATTGAACTGTCTGGCTTTTCACCCAATAATCCTGCTGATGTCACCACGGTAAACACTACTACACTAGGCACTGGGAATGCTGGTGATGTTTTCGTCAATGGTAATAGTCTACTAGTATCAAGCGGTGCCTCACTATCTTCGGCTACCTTTGGCAGTGGTTTTAGCGGGAAAGTGACGATTCGTAACACCAACACCACCGTGATCGGAGAAAGTCCCTCTGGACTTTACAGCAACATTAGCTCAACTACATTTGCAACCGGAAGTGCCAAAACCTTGACCCTAGATACTGCGAAATTGCAAATTTTGGATGGAGGAGCAGTTGCCACTACCGCATTTTTTGCAGGGAATGGAGGAGATTTGAGGATCAATGCTACTGAAGCGATCGTCATCAGTGGTCAAGGTCGGGCAACTAATAGCAGCATTAACGCCTCTACCATCCGACCCGATCCTTTATTGCGGAAACGATTTGGTCTACCAAATATATTAACAGCGAATGCCGGCACTGTGAGCATTACCACACCGAACTTAACGCTGATGGATGGCGGGACAGTCAGTGTCACCAGTCAAGGTAGTGGAAATGGTGGCAATATTAATATTAGTGCAGCCAGCATCCAATTAAAGAATCAAGGGTTTATTCAAGCACAAACAGAATCCGGTAATGGTGGCAATATTAAATTGTCCACCAAAAACCTGTTGCTTCTGCAAGACAATAGCCAGATAACCTCAACAGCTGGCGGTTCAGGGAATGGAGGTAATATAAACATCAATGCACCCATCATCGTCGGCTTCAAAAACAGCGACATTATTGCCAATGCAGTCCGAGGCAGAGGTGGTAATATTCAAATCACCACTCAAGGCATCTTTGGGCTGAAGTTTGGCAACCAACTCACTCCTGATAGTGATATTACTGCCAGTTCCCAATTTGGGGTAAGTGGCACGGTTCAAGTTAATACTATCGGTATCGATCCAAATTCTGGTTTAGTCGAATTGCCTGCAAATGTCACCGATCCATCTCAGCAAATTGCTACAGGCTGTGCGGATAGTGAAGGCAGCCGCTTTGTGGCAACGGGACGAGGTGGTGTGCCGCAAAATCCCCTTCAGCAGGTAACGAGCGATCACACTTGGTCTGATATCCGCAATCTGACTGCATACCGCAAAACAGGCGAAGTGATAGCTCAAATACCCACAAAAGAGGTAGTTCTTGTCCAGGCTACAGGTTGGCGACGTAATACACAAGGAAAAATTGAGTTAATTGCAGATAAATCTCCTACTCAGGCGCAACAACCATTAACCTGTGCTGCTGTTCCTAAAAATTAATGATGTTATAAATAATGCCCTGAATGGGAACTCTAACTTTAAATCAGTAAAGTAAGTCTTTGGTGATGAGAGTCGTACCCTTCAGTGCTGAGATTTCAGACACAGATGTCCCTGTGGTGTTATCGACCGTATTACCGACTTTTTTCCTAATTTAAGAATGCTTAATCAGTCGGAACGGCTCTATTCATACTAGAGAGAGATTCGTTATATAGAAAGAAGAGTTTCATTCTAAAATTGTGAAAATACCTATGGTTTTGTTAAAAAGGCCATTGAGTTGGAACAGTTCTATGGTTCTCTTAACCTACCCATCGTTTCATCTGTTGCTTTACCTAGAGTGGCTGTTATTAGCCACGGCAGTGTTCATAGAAGTTGTGCTGCCGTTTGAGTTGTCCTGGTCGTTGCTGTTAAGAGTTGTTGCGATCGCAACTTTCAGCTTGATGGGTTTGAGACTACCGATGATGAAGCTGGAAACAAAATTATTTTATACAGCCCTCGAATTCGGTTTAATTTTGCTGCCAACAACTCAACATAGCTTATCTAGTCGCTCCGTTTTCCTGCTGTGTCTAGTATTGGTGATGCGGAGTTGTCTAATATTTAAGCGATCGGGACAGTTGCTTGTCTTGGGTTTATCTCTGCTTACTTATGGAACACTGGTTTTATCAAGACCGATTGTACCTGATAAGTTTATGAGAGAAAAGCTGATCGCTATGTCTTTGGATTGGCGATTAAGTAATATATTATTGTTTAGCTTAACGTTAGTATTCGCTTTATTGTTAATCAATGCTCTGCTTGCAGAGCGCCAAAGTCGAGAGCAGTTAGAAATTGCTCATCTGCAATTAGAGATCACTAATCAATAACTGTGTCAGTATGCGCTACGGATTGAAGATCAGGCAACCTTGCAGGAACGCAATCGAATTGCCCGCGAAATTCATGATGGGTTAGGACACACTCTAGTTGCCCAAACTATTCAGATTAACAACACCCTGTTGTTCTGGGAATCAAATAATGACAAAGCATTAACATTTCTCAAACAGGCAAAGGAATTGGGCGCTGAGGCGCTGCTAGAAATTCGGCGATCGCTTTCTCTTTTACGTTCAAATCCTTCTAAACTTATATTTTACTAATTTTTGGATATTTCAATACTGGCATATTCCAGTACTCTCCCAAGCTCCCAACATTACGCTATCTCTACCAATATTTCTTTGCTGTTGGTGAATTGGATGAATTCTGAACAAATATTCTAAACTTCGGTTGACTTGTCAATAACGAATCGTTAAGATTTAAACAAAATTTTGGATACTCAATTACAGCTATGCTTCGTCTAAAGTCAATTTGTGTGTTAATGCTGGCAACATCAGCATTAAGCCTCATCTCTCACCCCGTTAAAGCTGCTTTAATTAATTTTAATTGTAACTAGATTAGTTTCAGTAATTATATTGTAAACTTTCGTTAGATATATGTGGTCAAATTTACATAAATTCCCACATTCAGAAAATATATTGTAGTGGTTGAGCGATCGCTGAAAAAATCTCATAGCCCTACAAGTATCATCCAGCGAGGGCATCGTCCTAATTAACCTGGTAGATAGTGCTGTTGACTGCTACTAACTTGGCAATTGAGAGAGACAGAATCAGCAGCAGATATACCAGAGAAATATCCGTCTTTTGAACCACAAGAAGCAATTATCCCCGCTAATTAGCTTGCGAAATAGAGCTTCTGCCGCCAGCCTTGAGGAGGGTTTCAGTACTTCCCGTGAAAAGTTCAGATGGGGTAAGGGTTATAAAGAATTATAACTTTGTTTTAAATGAAATACTTACAGAATAAGGCTTTCAAGGATTTTGAGCCAGGTTTTCCATAAAAATAACCGAAAAACTCTGAAAAGATTGTATTGTTATTATTCATTACATCAACATCGTCGCTATGAAAAATCTGTTGCCATTGTTATTGAGTGTTATTTTATTAAGTAGCACATCAAGTTGTAATAAAACTAATACCAAGACTGACAATACTTCTAGTAACAATAAAACTGCCCTCCCTGAAGGCACATCTAGTCAACCAAATAATCAACAAATATCTGTACCTGCTGGAACAAGTTTTGAGACTGTTCTTCAACAAGAGATATCTACGAGTAAAAGCCAAAATAATGACCGCTTTGTTTTAGAAATCAAGAATTCTTCAACCGGAGTCAATAAAGTTCTTCAAGAAGGTCAAATACAGGGACACCTGGAAGATGTAGTCAAAGCTGCTAAAGGAAAAAAAGCAAGTTTACATTTAGTTTTTGATGATATTTCGCTTAAAAATGGTTCATCTTATCCCATTGATGCAACTTTAATAAACACCAAGTTAGAAACAAAAACCAAAGGTAAGTTCATTCAAAATACAGGAATTATTTTAGGTGGTACAATTGCAGGTCATTTTCTTGGTAATCAAGCCAAGTTCAAGCATGGTGGGCTAGCAGGTGGTGCTGCTGCGGCTGCTTTTGTTTTGTCTAGCCCTGGTGGAGAAGTTGCCCTTAAAAAAGGTACAAATATTAAACTTCAATTGAAATCTGCTATTGGTACTACTCAATAGACCATCAGCTATGGCACACTTCATAACTTGAAACTCTTGCTATGACTGGGTAGAGGGATATAAGGTTTGTATGGTAATTTCCGCAGATGAGGACTATTTTGTATGGTGTTAACGTGCCAGAAAAGATTGACTTAACCAATATCCAATTGTCCCAAATATAATTATTGATGTTACAGGCATAAACCATACCCCTAAATTGGGATTTTCTGTAGTCGCTAAATGGAATATTTGCCATTCAATGTCAACAAATATCCAAACCATCTCACTTTTTAACTAATCCAACATTGAACAAGCAATTTGATACTGTTGCAAAGCATTTTGTTCAGTAATTACAACTGGATAATTAAATGTATTAGGATAACGACTAATAAATGTTAAAAGTCCATAAATTGCTAAACCGACAATTGGTAAGAACCACAAAACTTTTTTGCTCCCCCAACCATCGGCTTGTCCATCAAATCCAAAGTGGACAGGTATAGTATCGGGTAATGAGGTAAAAATCACACTGTCTCAGAATAGCGTGTAGCTAAAGCGATTGCTGCTTGACGGTTGTAGATCAAGATTCCCTTGCATTGATACTGGCAAGCGACCAATTACTTTCTGAAAACGGGGACGCATAATCTGCGACTCGCTCCCATCCCCACTTATAAGCAGTGTCAACTAGAATTTCTTTACCATTTCGGAACTTAATAAATTCCTGCCCGTGGTCGTAAAATATATCTGCAACCAGTTGATTACGTTCGTCGTAACCCCACATATCCACTGCTGCCCTCCACCAGCGCTTTCCTCTTGAGAGCAACTGTTCAAGTTCTAAATACTCAGGCTTCCAGTATTTAGTGCGCCATTGATTTGTCAGTGCCTCAATTAGTATCGCAGTCGAGTAGATCGGCTTCAGATTTTCTTCGAGCCAGAGTATGTAAACGATTGCGCTCCTAAAAGCATCTTCTAAACCATAGCTTGATGCTTCTAGAGTGTCTTGAAGTTGCTCGTCACTAAAATTTACGCCGAGCGATCGCAGGGCTGGGGCGTATAAATCAAATAATTCTTGTTCTACTGAATCGGCAGACCAGAACCACATAAGAAAAAGAAAACTCCTGCTGGGTGGCTAAATAAAATTTAGCATTTAGCGTGGGAAGTGTTGATGTGGGGACAAGTAACGATCGCTTACCGAGCCGAGCAATTGCAACTGCTGCCCTAAGCAGTTAGTGATAGTGAAGAAGTTAGGACTTACGCATTGACAGAATAACAAAATAGTGGATTCATAAATAAGGATCGTCTACTTTACAGGTATCGGACAATTATCAATTTTGGATTTTAGATTTTAGATTAAAAGACTTGATTAAAAAGCTTTTCCAATAATTTTAAACAACACATCCTTTGAGAATTTGGCATTAGTTGTAGGAAAGCAAAGAAATAGCGATAATACTAACTTCCAGCTTATTTACCGATTTCCCCTATTTACACCTCTTACCCAAACGACAGTTAATTTTGATATTTTGTTTCTTATGAGTAATTCATCCCGCTTATCTGTAGCTTCTAACTCCCAACCTGCAACTTCTCCTTTACGGTTACTTGTATTAAGTAATGGTCATGGGGAAGATGTAATTGCAGTTCGGATTTTGCAAGAACTCCAACAACAATCAAACCCACCAGAGATATTTGCTTTACCTCTGGTGGGTGAAGGACATGCTTACCAACAGTTGGACATCCCTCTTATCGGTTCAGTCCGCACTATGCCTTCTGGCGGCTTTATTTATATGGATGGCCGCCAGTTGGCGCGGGATGTACGCGGTGGTTTATTGCAACTTACCCTCAGCCAGATTAAAGCTGTCCGCCGATGGGTGAGTTCTCAAAAAAAATTAGGTAATAAAAGAGCAATTTTAGCTGTGGGAGATATTGTCCCCCTGTTGTTTGCAACTTTTAGTGGCGCTAATTATGCCTTTGTGGGTACGGCGAAATCTGAATATTATGTGCGCGATGAAGCTGGATTATTACCACGGAAATCCAAAGACGCGCGTTGGGAAAACTTTTCTGGTTCAGTCTACCATCCTTGGGAACGTTGGTTAATGAGTCGTCGCCGTTGTAAGGCAGTGTTTCCTAGAGATGTGCTGACGACGGAAACATTAAAACAATGGCCAATTCCCGCTTTTAATTTGGGTAATCCGATGATGGATGGTCTGCAACCGACCTTTTCACGCCAACAATTTTATAGTCGGGATAGTCACCAGCAAGAAACGGTTAGACCTTTAATGGTGACTCTTCTTCCTGGTTCCCGTCCGCCAGAGGCATACACCAACTGGGAAAAAATTATGATTGCTGTATCTGCGCTGATGGCAAGTTTTCAGGAGCGAGATTCGGTGTTTTACACTTCTGGCACAGTGATATTTTTAGGTGCGATCGCTCCTGGTTTAGACTCTAATATTTTATCCCAAAGCGTGCAATCCCAAGGCTGGCGGGCGGAATCAGTATGTCCTATCCAACTTCCCGATCCAAATGTATTGACATTTAAACAAAGAAATGCTTATCTTTTGCTGACTCAACAATCCTATAATGACTGCTTGCATTTGGGAGATTTTGCGATCGCAATGGCAGGTACAGCCACAGAACAGTTTATAGGTTTAGGGAAACCTGCGATCGCTATTCCCGGCAATGGCCCCCAATATAACCCTGCCTTTGCTGAAGCTCAAAGTCGTCTTTTAGGCTCATCTTTGATTTTAATTGAGCAACCAGCTAAAGTGGCCGAGATCGTCCAGTCTCTATTCAAAGATCCTGATATTTTGCAAATTATTGCCGAAAATGGACTGCGGCGTATGGGCAAACCAGGGGCCGCACTACGCATTGCAGAATGTTTACAGGAACGATTGAGTTGATGGGAATTGGGCATTGGTTATTAATTCATCTCCCTGATCTCCCTCGTTTCCAGTTCCTTATGCTACTAACCCAGAACGTAAGGCCCTGACGGCAGCTTGGGTACGATCATCAGCACATAATTTATTTAGAATATTACGAACATGAGTCTTTACGGTACCAACTGTAATATAGAGTTTCTCGGCAATTTGCCCATTGCTACACCCAGCTACAATCAATTCTAAGATTTCCAATTCTCGTTGAGTTAGGGGGTATGTTTCTAAAACTTGCTCGTATTCTGACGCTAGCGCCTCAATTTTTACAGTCTTCGGCTTATCAGAATTTTGGCTTTCTCCAGGAATACCTTGGCGCATTTTCCGCAATACCACATTAGCGATCGCCGGATCAATCCAAGAGTTACCGCCGTGCGTTGCTTGAATCGCCTCAGTTAATTTACTGATACTTGTTTCTTTCATGTAATAAGAATCAGCACCTGCTGCAAAAGCTGCAAGTACAGCGTCTTCAGTGTGATCCATTGTTAGGATCAGAATTTTCGTTGTCGTCTGACCAGTTTCAGCTTGATGGCGTTTGAATTTACGGGTGAGTTCAATGCCATCCATGTCAGGTAAACCGATGTCTACAACAGCTACATCTGGCTTTGCCGTTTCCAAAAGTTTTAGTCCTTGAGTCGCATTTGCTGCTTCGCCTATTACTTTCAAGGCGCTGTGAGACTGTAATGCCGCTCTTAGCCCCATTCGTGTTAAGTCATGATCTTCAATTAAAATAATGCTAATTTCATTCATCGCTATACCCGCTCTTACGCTGTTTGCATCTTTCAAAGTATTACCTTTCGTTTAGCGCTTTCTCTTATTTCCCCAAACCAAAGATAGATGATATTTTAACCAGTCTGCATCCATCGCTAGAAATAATAAATTTCCTCT